>SSGT01000035.1 GCA_008017065.1 Crocinitomicaceae bacterium | reverse complement strand
TACCCCAAAAAGACAAAATCATTGTGATCGGTGCCAATTCTTCCGCTTAATAATCCCAATAAAAACGTCGAATGCATCACCAACAATGCCGCGATAAAACCAACGTTCCGATCGAGTATCAAAACTCCAATTCGATACACTGAAACAACCAATAATCCATGAAAAATAACAGATGGAAATCGAACCGCAAAAACCGTATTTCCAAAAAGTTTGATGCTCAACGCCATTTGCCACATAAAAAGGGGTTGTTTGTGCAACCAAATGACAGAATCTGCCCAAATACTTGATTTCAATCCCAATGGATTGGAAGGATACAACTTGGGAAACAACGGATTTTCAGCCAAATTTTTTCCAACCAATGCATGAAATTGCTCATCCCACGGAAAAAAATAGGTCGTGAAATTGGCAACCGCCGCCGCAATCGAAACAGCCGATAAAAAAAGAAAAAGGGAAGTAAATTTCGGTGATTTGTAAAATGAAACGATGGAAAACACGATAAACAACATCCAACATCCCAATAAAATCTGCGATATTGAATTTATATGTTGAAGTGAATCCAACACTATTTTGATCTCAGCTTTTTGTAAAGTTGAATTCCAAGCATCAAGCCAACCGCAACGCCGAAAAATCCGAGTGTTCCCGTGATCCAATTGAAGGTAGATTTCAAGACTACTAAAAACACGATAGCTACCAAAAATAAAGTAGCTAATTCATTCCACAAACGCAATTGGGTTGATTTCCATTTGAAAACACCACGCTTGAATTCCATCATGATGCGTTGACACAAAAAATGGTAAATCAGCAACAAACAGACAAATACCAACTTGATTTGAAACCACGGAGCATACAAATAGCTTGGATTAATTACCACCATCCATGTTCCAAAAATGACAGTCAATACCATTGCCGGCGTTGTGATTATCCACCACAATTTCTTTTGCATGATGATAAACTGATTGGAAAGAATTGATTTTTCAACATCTGTTTTTTCTTGCGCTTCAACATGATAAATGAATAACCGAACGATATAAAATAATCCGGCAAACCAACTTACAACGAAGATAATATGCAGCGACTTGACTGTTAATAAATCCATGGTGTAAAAGTAAGAAAAAATGGAATTAGAACCACGGATTGCTCGGATGGTTGAGGAAAGGGAACCACGGATTGCACGGATTACACAGATTGTTGGGGGAAGGGAACCAAGGATTGCTCGGATGACACGGATGCTTTGGGGGGAAAGGGAACCACGGATGGCTCGGATTGCACGGATGGTGGGGGAAAGGGAACCACGGATGGCGCGGATGACACGGATGGTTGGGGAACGTGAAATGAGAAAAAATTGGTAGAACAAAAATTTATTCGTTTAATTGAAAATTTATTTGTAACTTCAATCTAACTACCAATTTACACGCGTATGAATTTAATTTATGAATCAGAGACCTACAAAATTATCGGGATTTGTATGGAGATCCATAAGCATTTAGGGGCTGGATTTTTAGAAGTTGTTTATAAGGATGCATTAGTGCATGAATTTAGAGAAAATCATATTGACTGTGAAGTTGAAAAGCGATACAGAGTCAAATACAAGGACATCATTCTCGACCATCACTTTTACGCCGATATGGTTGTTTTTGGAAAGATTATCTTGGAAATCAAAAGTGTCAAATGTTTGCACGAAATACATATCGCACAGACGATCAATTACCTCAAAGTATCTGGCTTAAAAGTGGCACTATTGGTGAATTTTGGAGAAGTCGGTTTAATCTATCGAAGAATAATTCTCTAGCGTGCTACAATCTAGTTGATGCATTTGTATTTTTTGCGGTAAATCGATACCAACAAAAATTCGTTTTGATTTGAGAATTGATTACTTTTGTATGTAATAATAAAACACATCGATTTTACAAATTCGGTGTTAATCAAATTTAGAAAGTATGTATCCAGAACAATTAGTTGCCCCAATGAAAGAAGATCTTATTAAAGTGGGCTTTAAACAATTAGTAACTCCAGAAGAAGTTGATGCCACCATTCCTAATTCAAAAGGCACGGTATTGGTTGTTGTAAATTCTGTCTGTGGTTGTGCAGCGGGGAATATGCGTCCAGGTGTTAAATTATCCTTGGCGAATGATAAAATCCCAGCAAATTTGACGACTGTTTTTGCAGGTGTTGACGGCGAAGCAGTAGCACAAGCACGTAAGTATTTTTTACCATACCCTCCCTCTTCTCCGTCGATAGCGCTTTTCAAAGATGGTGAATTGGTTCACTTCTTGGAAAGACACCACATCGAGGGTGGAACAGCACAAATGATCGCAGATAACTTGACAGAAGCATACAACGAATTCTGCTAGTTTTTAATGAATTTATGTTGAAAGGATTGTTGATTTCGATTGACAATCCTTTTTTTTGTGACCACGAAACTACTTCAACAAACTTGCACGGTATAATTTCAATTCATCCCACGTAAATAAATTGCCGTATTTTTCCTTCAGTGGGGTTAATGATTCTTCATCGTAGCCATCGAAAGCTTCCTGTAATGCATCAATTTTTTCACTAGAAAGTACCTCGTCAAGCGTCAGTAATTCTTGTTTAATCAATTTTGTAACATGACTCATAATTGTTGTCGGTGAAACTTTCCGTAGCGTAGCAATTTCCTCTATTGAATGATTTGTTTGAATCATCTCAAGCGTAACATCGGTTGTACTTTTTCGGGTTCTCGCTTCACGCTCATTTGCTCCTTTGCCTACTTTCAACTCGATCGTTTCCGTTTGTTCAAATGTTGCGTGAAGATCCATCAACGAAGGGTTTTGTCGCATTTCTTGCTTGATTAATGCGATTTTAGTCAGTTTGTAGTTAAGGATTTCACTGTTGTAACTATTTTCTTTGGTGATTTCTCTGCCATTTTGAACGTTTTCCAACAACAATTTCGCTCGTTTCAAGTTGATCACAACGGCAATTTGTTGCTCGTCAATCGCTTCTAGTTCCTCCAAATACGCTTTTGCCTGTTTTTGTTTTTTAACCTCCTCAATTTTTTTCAAAGTACTATAGACAAGGTTGTCGAGCGTTTTGTAAAAATAATCGTAGGCTGCGTTGAATCGTTCAACAACAAAGTTTAATTCAAAATGTGGTCTTCGGAAAATTTTATCGAGCTGAACCGTAAATTTTTGAGAAGAATCCATCATGTCTTGAATTGAAGTCGCTTGACGCAGTGCCCACACTTTATGCTTGCTTTTTTCCGTTTTTGAACCCGCCATCAAATAACTTGCTTCGTGGATACGCCACATGTCATTCAAGTCTCGCCATTCAAATGCTTTCTTTAAAAACTCCAATAAAAACACTTTCGTTTCGGTTTCCAAGCTATGCACAAGCTGCTTTTCATCGGCTTTATTGGTTGCAAATTGCATCACATTTTGATCGTTGGTCAATCCATTCATTCGCATCGGTGCAAGCAAAACCAAGCCATCAAGCGATCTTAATCGCGAAAGAGCCACATACGCTTGTCCTGGTGCAAATACTTGTGAGACGTCCAAAACTGCTTTATCAAATGTTAAACCTTGACTTTTATGAACCGTGATTGCCCATGCGAGTTTTAATGGAAAATGGACGAATGTTCCTAAAATTTCTTCTTTGATTTCCTTCGTGTTTTCATCCAAGGTGTACCGAATATTTTGCCACTCGTGCGTTTCCACTTCAATGGTTTTATCTTCTTCTTCGAAATACACCAAAATTTCACCTTCGGAAAGTGCTTTCACAACCCCCATTTTTCCATTGAAATAATTTTTTTCAAACGAAGGATCGTTTTTAACAAACATCACCTGCGCACCTTCTTTCAGTTCAAGCGTTGACTCAAGCGGGAACATGTGTGGCGGAAACTCACCCGTAATACTCGCTTCAAAGAAATAACTCGTGCCAGCCAATTCTTTCAATGCTTTAGCGTTCATTTCATCGGCTTTCGAATTGTGCGTCGTGAGCGTGATATAACCCAAATTCGATTTGATATCAAAATCTGGTTTCACAAACGCATTCATCGTTTCAACATCCGCCTTTGAAATTGAATTGTTGCGGAGGTTGTTCAGAATCGAGATAAATTTATCATCGGTTTGCCGATAGATTTTGTTCAATTCGATGTAAACAGGCGGACTTTCACGAATCACTTGCGCATTGAAGAAAAAAATTCCAGCATAGTAATTTCGCAGTACATTCCACTCTTCTTGTTTCACAACGGGAGGTAACTGCAATAAATCTCCAATGTAAAGTACCTGAACACCGCCAAAAGGTGAATTCGTTTTTCGCACATTTCGAAGCGTCCAATCAATCGCATCTAACAAATCTGCGCGCAACATGCTGACTTCGTCGATGATCAATAGCTCCATTCCGGTCAACACATTTTTGCGTTGTTTATTCATATTGAAATGGCGCATCAACGTTTCTTTGTTTTCCAGCTTTACACGCTCTGAAAAACTAGGTGCTGCACCAAAATCAGGAATAAAACCTGCGAAGGGTAACTGGAACATGGAATGAATAGTAGTGCCGCCAGCGTTCAAGGCCGCAATTCCAGTTGGCGCTACAATTACAGCTTGCTTGTGTGTTGAAGCGATTATTTTGTGAAGTAGCGTCGTTTTTCCTGTACCTGCTTTTCCGGTTAAAAAAACAGAACGTTGGGTTTGGTTGATAAAGCGCGTTGTAAATTCTGCTGGGTCTGAAATGTGTGACATTAAAATAAATTTGAAATTGAAATTACAAATAAAAAGCCGAAATACAAGCAATCAAAGTTGAATTAATTCAAATTGAAAATCGAAATAGACATCCAGAGCTTAACAGTGAACGGATGAAAAGCATAATTGACAATTGATTTGATATACCAACTTTTTAGCTTAATTTTGCATTCCCTTGAATGGGAAATCAACAGTTTTAAAAAACAACATGAAGCACATACGAAATTTCTGTATTATCGCACATATCGACCACGGTAAAAGTACCTTGGCGGATCGATTGTTGCAAACCACTGGCACCATCGCAGACCGTGACATGCAAAATCAAGCATTGGATAATATGGACTTGGAGCGTGAACGAGGAATTACTATAAAAAGTCATGCCATTCAAATGAATTATAAGTACAAAGGTGAAGACTATGTACTTAATTTAATTGACACTCCCGGACACGTCGATTTTTCCTACGAAGTTTCGAGATCAATTGCTGCATGTGAAGGAGCCTTGCTGATCGTAGATGCGTCTCAAGGAATTGAAGCTCAGACAATTTCAAACTTGTATTTGGCCTTGGAACACGATTTAGAAATCATTCCAATTTTAAATAAAATGGATCTTCCGGGGGCAATGCCTGAAGAAGTGACCGATCAAATTGTGGACTTAATCGGATGTGATCCTTCTGACGTAATTCCAGCAAGTGGTAAAACAGGAATGGGTGTAGATGAAATTCTCGCAGCAGTCATTGAACGAATCAAACCACCAACAGGTGATGAAAATGCGCCTTTACAAGCGATGATTTTTGATTCTGTATTCAATGCTTTTCGCGGAATCATTGCCTATTACCGTGTCAAAGATGGGGTTATCAAAAAAGGAGATAAAGTCAAATTTTTCAATACCGGCAAAACCTACAACGCCGATGAAATTGGAATACTTCGTATGGATTTGTCTCCTCGAAATGAGGTGCGCGCCGGCGACGTTGGTTACATCATTTCTGGAATTAAGCAAGCGAATGAAGTAAAAGTAGGAGATACAATTACCTTGGCTGCAAATCCGTGCGACACACCGATTAAAGGATTTGAAGATGTCAAACCGATGGTATTTGCCGGAATTTACCCTGTTGAAACGGATGACTACGAAGAATTACGTTATTCCATGGAAAAATTGCAACTGAATGATTCTTCCTTGGTTTTTGAACCAGAATCTTCAGCAGCGCTTGGTTTTGGTTTCCGTTGTGGATTCCTTGGAATGTTGCACATGGAAATTATCCAAGAACGCTTGGAAAGAGAATTTAACATGACGGTGATTACTACCGTACCAAACGTTTCGTATTTCACCTACATGCGAAAAGATCCAGACAAAGCGATTATTGTAAACAACCCATCTGAACTTCCAGATCCTTCTGCCGTTGAGCGTATTGAAGAACCGTATATCAAAGCACAAGTGATTACCAAATCGGAATACATTGGACAAGTAATGAGTTTGTGTATTGAAAAACGAGGTGAACTTAAAAACCAGGTGTATTTGACACAAGATCGCGTTGAAATCACTTTTGAAATGCCATTAGCTGAGATTGTATTCGATTTCTACGACCGATTGAAGTCTGTTTCCAGAGGTTACGCATCGTTTGACTACCACCCGATTGGTTACAAAACTTCGGATCTGGTCAAAATGGACTTGATGCTAAACGGAGAAGTTCTCGATGCACTTTCTGCATTGGTTCACCGCAGTAATGCCTTTGACTTGGGGAAAAAAATCTGTATCAAATTGAAAGAATTGATCCCACGACAACAATTCGAAATTCCAATTCAAGCAGCAATTGGAGCAAAAATCATTGCTCGAGAAACGATCAAAGCATTGCGAAAAGACGTTACAGCGAAATGTTACGGTGGAGATATCTCCCGAAAACGTAAATTGTTAGAAAAGCAAAAAGAAGGTAAAAAACGAATGCGTCAAGTGGGACGTGTAGAAGTACCACAAGAAGCATTCATGGCGGTATTAAAACTAAATGATTAAAAAAAGCATGGGAGGATGCTTATCATTCTCCCATGAATAATGCCTTCAACTCGGTTGCATCAGAAGGTTTCATTTTACCAGCAATAATTAAACTCAATTGTTTTCGGCGCAAAGCAGCTTCGTACCGTGTTTTCTCTTCTGGCGTTTCCGGAATTAAATCTGGAACTTGGATCGGTCCTCCATTTTGATCAACGGCAACAAAGGTGTAAATTGCCTCGTTGGACTTTTTCATTTTTCCCGATACGGGATCTTCCACATACACATCTACGATGACTTCCATCGACGAACTGAACGCACGGGATACCTTCGCTTCCAACGTCACAATTGACGAATGTAAAATAGGTTCTTTAAACGAAACGTTATTCACCGCTGCAGTAACTACAACTCTTCGACAATGTCTGTGTGCTGAAACACTTGCGATCACGTCCATCCAAGCAAGCAACTGTCCTCCAAACAAATTTCCAAGTGTATTGGTGTCATTTGGAAGTACTATTTTAGTAGTAATAGCGACTGTTTCTGAGGCTTTCTTTGCTTTCATGGTCTACAATATTTGAATTCAAAGTTACATAAAAAGATGCAGTTTAACGTGTCGACAGCACTTTTGAAGCCAGTAAAATTATTTTTTAGAATCACACAGTAAAATCAATATTTCAACGTTAATCATTATATTTGAACCAACATTATAAATCACTATGGACAAACTAATTTCTGCATTCCCGCAAAACATTGTAGATGCTTTGGCAATTGCAAAAAACGCTTCGTTTAAAACACCATCCAACGAAATCCAGCACATTGTCGTTTGTGGAATGGGAGGCTCAGGAATTGGCGGAAAATTAGTAGCGCAATGGGTTGAAAATGAAATCAATGTGCCTATTTTGTTTGCGCAAGATTATTCACTTCCCCATTTTGTGAACAAACACACGCTTGTTATTGGCTCATCGTATTCTGGAAATACAGAAGAAACGCTTTCAACTTTGCATGAAGCACGCACGAGAGGTGCACACATCATCGGGATTTGCTCGGGTGGTGAAGTAGCTTCATTTTGTGAACGCAATACCTACGATTGCGTACTTGTTCCAGGAGGAAATCCTCCCCGCTCTGCTGTTGCGTTTTCAGTTGTACAAATTGTTAATTTGCTCGAGAAGCTCGGATTTATCTCCGATTCAGTACGCAAAGAAATTGAAACCGGAAAACTGCTGATCGTCGAACAAGAAAACGTAATTCAAGAAGAAGCAAAAAAATTAGCTGCTTTTTTGAAAGATAAAGTCATTGCAATCTACGCAGCATCCAATTACGAAGCGGTCGCGGTGAGAGCGAGGCAACAATTCAACGAAAATGGAAAATTACTTTGTTGGCATCATGTAATCCCTGAAATGAATCACAACGAGCTTGTGGGCTGGGGAGGCGGCGATAACCGATTTGGAGCGCTGTTTTTGGATACCACTGATTTCAATCCACGAAATGCAAAACGATTAGAATTTAGTTTGGATGTCATTCGCAAAAAAACCGATTTTATCTATGTCTTGAAAGCCCAAGGGAACACGCAAGTTCAACGTTCTATTTACTTAATTCACCTCGTGGATTGGGCTTCTTGGTATTTGTCGGAACTAAAAAATGTAGATGCAATGGACATTGTGGTGATCGATTCGTTGAAAGACACGCTTTCCAAATTTTAATTGCATTCATCAACTACGAGCACCGAGAGGTGCTTTTTTTATGCGCGATCGTTCGACTAACGAGACGATGCAGGTCTTCGGATAAAAATCAATTGAATCAATATACACGCCAACATCGAAAACGGAACACTGAGAATTGTTTTCTGAAGGATAAATCCTATTTCATTGAATTTGAACAACTCCAACGAAAAAAACCAAAGATGGTGTACCAACAACATGATACCAAATACAGAAAACAACCACGAACGATTCATTTCATACATGTTGAATTCTTGCACATTTTCATACCCGTCTCTCGGCTCAAACATCTTAAAAATTGTAGGTCGCAAATAGGCCAACAGCAATGCGGAAGAAGCATGTAAACCATAGGTGTTTGAAATTGAATCGATTCCCATTCCCAACGCGAATGAAATCAACATCGCCAAGAAGATATTGATATTGTAGGGCAACAGCAGAATAAACAATGGATAGATCATCACGTGAATTCCAAAACCAACTTCCAATTGATTTAAAAGCAACGCCTGCGCAAAAAGAAACAGCACAAATCGGATTGTATGAATGATAAAAACTTGCATTACTCTTCTTCAATTGGAATTTGTGATTCTAACTTTTCCTGCTCTGTTTTCAATAAATTTTTGATCACATACACACGTTGTATTTTTCGATAATCCTCGGAATAATACATCGAAATCTTCCACAAAGGTTTTCCTTCCACAGCTTCCAATTTCATGACTTTTCCGACACGCATTCCGCCAGGAAAGATACCTGAACCGTTGCGTGTTACCACTTTTGACCAACGCTTCACTTTCATGTCGTTCGAAATTCCTTCGATATACCCGATCTTTGCGTTCTGACCGTCCCACTTCAACAATCCTACTGCACCAGAAGACTCGATCATCACCGGGATATTGATTGATTCCGTCAGGACTGACTTTACGACGGCAAAATGTTGACTGACATTGTGAATTATCCCCACAATTCCGCGATCACTGAAAACACCCATGCCTGGTTTTATGCCCTCTAGTGAACCTACATTCAACGTAAAGTAATTGTTTCGCTTGTCAACCGTTGAGTTGATTACAAGCGCAGGGATGTAATCGTACTGCTGATGAAACAAGGTGTCATCAATTTTGACAACCCGCGATTGCACTTGAATAAAACTTTGTGGCAAACGCTTTCTCAACGCGATGTTTTCGTACTGTAATTTCTGATTATTAAACGAAAGGTTGAAATGCTTTGTCACTTCATGCTTTACGGTCAATATTTTCCCATTTACCTGCGACGCACTTGTCAGGTACTGTGATCTTGGGAAACTAACATACGTAAAATAGGTAGACAACGCAAAAACCTGCAACATGGCAAAAAGCATGAATACACGAAAACGCTTGAAAAATGCAATGAGATTACGCATGGTTATAAAACGCACAAAGTCCTGAAAATTCAGGACTCCACGCTATAAAATTGTATTAATCTTTAATTAAAAACTGGAATCGATCGATGTTTTTCAACGCAATACTTGTTCCTCTTGCAACCGCTCTCAACGGATCTTCAGCAATATGAACTGGCAATTTTGTTTTAGCAGAAATTCGTTTATCCAACCCTCTCAACATGGATCCTCCTCCCGCAAGATAAATTCCTGTTTTGTAGATATCCGCTGAAAGTTCTGGTGGTGTCATCTCCAAGGCACTCAAAATTGCTTCTTCGATTTTGGAGATTGTTTTGTCCAACGCATGCGCCACTTCAGTGTACGAAACAATGATTTCTTTCGGAATTCCGGTCATCAAATCACGACCACGAACCGCAAAATCGGGTGGCGGATTATCCAATTCTGGAATCGCAGCACCTACCTCAATTTTCAATTGTTCAGCTGTACGCTCACCCACCAAAATATTATGCTGACGACGCATGTAATCTTCAATATCTGCTGTAAAATCATCACCCGCAATACGAATAGATTTGTCACAAACGATTCCACCAAGCGCAATTACGGCAATTTCAGAAGTTCCACCACCGATATCAATGATCATGTTTCCCATCGGTTCTTCCACGTCGATTCCAATACCAATTGCAGCTGCCATCGGCTCGTGAATCAAGTAAACTTCTTTCGCTCCTGCATGCTCGCACGAATCGCGCACTGCTCTTTTCTCCACCTCTGTAATTCCAGAAGGGATACAAACAACCATTCTCAAGGTTGGGGTGAATAAACTTTTACCCGGGTTAATCATTTTAATCATGCCGCGAATCATCGCTTCTGCACTCTGAAAATCAGCAATTACCCCATCTTGCAAAGGACGAACCGTTTCAATCAACTTGTGCGTTTTCCCATGCATTTGCTGCGCTTTCTTCCCAATGGCAACAATATTGCCGGTTTGAATGTCTCTCGCAACAATCGAGGGCTCATCTACAACCACCTTATCATTCATGATAATCAAGGTGTTTGCAGTACCTAAATCTATTGCGATTTCTTGTGTTAAAAAACTAAATAACCTCATTTTATCGTTTGCTTCTTTTACAAGAAGACTTTATTAATATCTCTTTTCTTCGTAAAACTGCATTTTTTGTTTCAATTTTCAAAAAATAAATGCAATTAATGTTTAAAGTGGCGATTCCCGGTCATTACCATGGCCATTCCGTGAGCATCGCAATACGCAATTGAAAGTTCATCTTTGATCGATCCTCCTGGTTGAATCACCGCGTCTATCCCTGCTTCGTGTGCAATTTCAACACAATCTGGGAAGGGGAAAAATGCATCTGAAGCCATCACCGAACCTTTCAAATCAAACTGGAACGACTGTGCTTTGTGAATCGCTTGTCGCAGCGCATCTACACGGGATGTTTGTCCGGTACCACTTGCCAACAATTGACCATTTTTGGCCAAAATAATGGTGTTTGATTTGGTATGTTTCACCAACTTATTGGCGAAAATAAAATCTTGAATTTCTTGTTCTGTTGGAGCAACTTTTGTGATCGTTTTAAAATCAGCAACCGTTTCGGTGATTAAATCTTTATCTTGTTCCAACACGCCATTCAAAATCGTTCTGAATTGACGCTTTGGAAGCGCTACTTCTTTTTGAACAAGGATTACGCGGTTTTTTTTGCTTTGCAACAATTCAAGCGCAGCCGTCTCATAACTTGGTGCGATCACCACTTCACAAAACAATTCGTTCATGATTACAGCGGTTGCCAAATCGATTTCCGTATTGGAAATCAAAATCCCACCAAACGCAGAAACAGGATCCCCTGCTAGCGCTGCTTCGTATGCTTCTTTGATCGTTGGTCGTGTTGCTACACCACACGCATTGTTGTGTTTCAATATCGCGAATGTTGGTCCGTCGTTCTTGAACTCTCCCATCAAATTAACCGCTGCATCTACATCCAACAAATTGTTGTAAGAGAGTTCTTTGCCATGTAATTTGGTGAATATTGCATCCAAATCTCCGTGGAAAATTCCTTTTTGGTGTGGATTTTCACCGTAACGCAACACTTGAGCTGGCTTGATGCTTTGTTTGAAAATTTCTTTCGTCCCTTCTTGATTGAAGTAATTGAAAATCTGTGTATCGTAATGTGACGACACCTCAAAGGCATCTCTTGAAAATGACTTGCGTTGACCCAAAGACGTTGCTCCGTTTTCACTCGCATTCAAAATGGATAAAAACTCCGCATACTGCGCTTGCGAAGGGATAATCACAACATCTTGGTAATTTTTCGCAGCTGCACGAATCAAGGAAATCCCACCGATGTCAATTTTTTCAATGATGTCCTCGTGTGATGCTCCCGAAGCCACAGTTGCTTCAAAAGGATACAAATCAACAATCACTAAATCAATCTCCGGAATTTCAAATTCTGCGATTTGTTGTTGATCTTCGGTCAAATCTCTTCGGTTCAATATCCCACCAAAAACTTTCGGGTGCAATGTTTTTACGCGTCCTCCCAAAATGGACGGATACGAAGTTAAATCTTCCACTCGTTCAACTGCCACACCAAGTCCTTCCACAAACGCTTGCGTGCCTCCGGTCGAATAAATCGTTACACCCAATGCATTCAATCGGTGAATAATTGGCTCTAAACCCGACTTGTCGTAAACGGAAATTAATGCGCTTTTGATTGTTTTGGAAGTACTCATAATGTGTGTTGTGAAATAGGGTGCAAAATTAGCCCAAAAAACTGAGAATTCTACTATAAAAACGGAGAATTCTTCGGATAATTGAGTACTGAAAACTGCACTGCTGAAATGGAAATGTTAACGCTTGATAATCAATTGATTTAAACTACACGAAAAGTGCTTTTACATTTGTTGTAAACAACTTGACGGCGATTGCCAAAAGAATGATTCCGAACACTTTTTTCAAGATTGCGATTCCACCCTCTCCCAAAATCAATTCGATGCGTTTGGTGAGTTTCAAAACGATATAAACCAAGGTGATGTTGATGAAAATTGCGAACACGATATTGATCGCATCGTATTCGGCACGCAACGAGATGATGGTGGTCATACTTCCCGCTCCAGCGATAATCGGAAATGCAAGCGGAACAATACTTGCTGTTTTACCAATCGTGTTGTCGCGGAACAAATGGATTCCTAAAATCATTTCCAAACTCATCGCAAACAGGATAAATGAACCCGCCACCGCAAACGATTCGATATTGACACCAAACAAACTCAAAATACTTTCTCCCAAAATCAAGAAACCAATCAAGATGGTAAGTGCCACCGAACTCGCGTGAAACGCATGGATCTCACCCGCTTGTTCTTTGATTTTAAGGATTATTGGAATCGAACCAACGATGTCTATTACGGCAAACAAAACCATTCCGGCTTTGAAAATCTCGGCGATATCAAACTCTGCAAAAAAATCAAACATGGGTATAATTTAAAATTGTTTTTTCGATGACAACTGGAAAATACATGTGCTCGAGCAATTGTACTTTCTGTTGTATTTCGTTTACTGTATCTGTTGCTTCAACGCGGCAATGAAATTGTGCGAGTTTTCGTCCTGCGTCAAACACCTCGTTTACAAAATGGATGGTAATCCCTGTCTCAACTTCACGGGCTTGAAATACGGCTTCGTGCACGTGCTTGCCGTACATCCCCACTCCGCCAAATTTGGGCAATAAGGCAGGATGAATATTCATAATTCGATTGGGAAATGATGCAATTAAACACGCAGGGATTTTTCGCAGAAATCCAGCCAAAACGATAAAGTCTATCGATGCTTGACGACAAATCTCAACAAGTTCCGCACCTGCTTCGACCGCTCCATTCGGAACGAAAAAAGTTGGTACTCCTCGTTTTTCAGCAACAATCAACACGTTGGCGTCTGATCGGTTTGATAAGACAAAACCAACTTCAATCTGCGGATGATTTTTGAAATGTTCGATGATGTTCAAGGCGTTACTCCCTTGACCTGAGGCAAATATGGCAATTTTGACTTTTGACATGGCGCAAAGGTAGGAACTTCATCTCGAAACGAAAAATTAAGTGATTGATTTAGCAAAAGTTGTGAATCAAAACCACGGGATTTCGCTGCTTAACTTTCAACAAAAAGCCGCACAACTTCGATTCGTCGGTCAGAAACCTCCTCAATTACGAAGCTAAATCCAGGGATTTTAAATGTCGTTCCTGCTTCGGGAATCGATTCTAAATGATGGATCACAAGTCCACCAAGCGTATCGTATTCATCCGACTCTTGCAAGTTTAATTGGTGATGA
Organism: Crocinitomicaceae bacterium; assembly: GCA_008017065.1. Classification (GTDB taxonomy): domain Bacteria; phylum Bacteroidota; class Bacteroidia; order Flavobacteriales_D; family Crocinitomicaceae; genus JAQVCM01. Next base: position 27,026 of record SSGT01000035.1, on the reverse strand, counting down.
TCATTGATGTAATCAATCTCCGCACGGGCTGAAAAAAGATACTCGTTGTCGCTGATTTTTTCTTCCAACCACTCTTCCACGTCGTGCTCATCTTCAATGTCACCAAAAATTTCTTCGATCACATCTTCAATCGTTACCAATCCTGCTGTTCCGCCGTATTCATCTACGACAACCGCGATGTTAGCTGCGTTTTTAGTAAACATTTCCAACAGTTCTTTTCCTGGAATCGCTTCGGGTACAAAAGCAATTGGCCGCATGATTTGGTGAATCGCTGTCGGTTTCTTAAACATTTCAAACGAATGGACATAGCCGATGATGTTGTCGACGGTGTCGCGGTAAACAATTAACTTGGAAAACCCTTTTTCGATGAATAATTTACTCAGGTTTTCGATCGGGTCGTTGACTTCAATGCAAATCATTTCGGGTCGCGGTACCATGCAATCTCGTCCGCGTATTTTGGAGAAATCCAATGCATTCTGCAAAATTTGCATTTCGTTTCCAAAATCTTCTTCCTCTTTCAAACGTTGGTTCAAATCTTGGACATAATGCTCCAAATCGACCTTCGAAAAGACTTTTTCCGAATTGGTTGTTTCAATACGAAACAGTTTCAAAAACTGAACGCTAAAAAACAAAATAACCGAAGTTGGAATATACAACAAGCAATACAGCACAAATGCAGGAACTGCCAATGTTTTCATAAAACCGTTGGGGTTCAATTGAAAAATTGCTTTGGGAGAAAATTCAACGGTAATAAGTACGATAATGGTGGAGATAACGACTTCCAAAAACAAACTTAAGGTATCGTTAGTCACTCCCCAATTCGTCAAAACAGGGTCTAACACCCGTGCAATAGAAATCCCAAAAAGAACAAGCGCGATGTTATTTCCAAACGACAAGGAAGCGATAAAATTGACCTCTTTTTGGTAAAAATAACCAACAATTCTGCCGCTCAAAGATCCCTTTGTTCGGTCTAACTCAATTTTTAAACGATTGGATGAAATAAAAGCGATCTCAAGTCCTGAACAAAACGCAGATAAAATGAGTGTACTTAAAATTAATATCAGATCAGAAGGGTCCATTTACAATTCTTGCAAGTGGAAAGTTACTAAAAAATCTGAAAGAAGCGAACTATTCATGGCATCAAATAACATCAAAACCAATGTCTTTTCGGAAATATGCATCTTCAAATTCTATGTTTTCAATCGTTCTGTATGAACGTGAAACAGCACTATCAACATTTTTTCCGTACGACGTAACCGCCAATACACGTCCACCTGCCGACATAATCGCTGGGCCGTCAGCACTTGTACCTGCGTGAAAAACCAAACTGTCTGTAATTCCATTTAATCCATAGATCACTTTTCCAGTTTTGTATGCCTCTGGATATCCTCCAGAAACCATCATCACGGTTGCTGCACTTCGCTCGTCGAATTGAACATCCCTTTCTGAAAGCGTATTGGAAGCAACACCTTCAAACAGATCAAGTAAATCTGACTTCAAACGCGGAATAACAACTTCCGTTTCCGGATCACCCATTCTGCAATTGTATTCAATCACATACGGTTCACCTTTCACATTGATGATTCCAAAGAAAATAAATCCTTTGTATACCAATCCTTCTGCCTTTAATCCTTTGACCGTTGGAATAATGATTTGGTTTTCGATTTTATCTTTAAAAGTTGAATCTGCGAATGGAACGGGTGAAATTGCTCCCATACCTCCGGTGTTTAATCCTTTATCACCTTCTCCTACGCGTTTGTAATCTTTCGCCTCCGGCAAAATTTTGTACGATTCTCCATCGGTAATAACGAACGATGACATTTCGATTCCCTTCAAAAATTGCTCGATCACAACACGTGAACTCGCATCTCCAAATTTTGCGTCGGCAAGCATGGCTTTGAGCTCCTTCTTTGCTTCTGCTAATGTATCTAAAATCAACACCCCTTTTCCAGCCGCCAAACCATCTGCTTTTAAAACATACGGCGGTTTCATGGATTCTAAGAATGCATATCCTTTTTCTAACGTGTCTTTGGTAAACGTAGCATACTTTGCAGTTGGAATGTTGTGGCGCATCATGAATTCCTTCGCAAAATCCTTGCTTCCTTCCAATTGTGCGGCCGCTTTCGAAGGACCGATAACCGCTGTTTTGGACAATTGCGGGTCGTTTACAAAAAAATCATAAATCCCTGCAACCAATGGGTCTTCTGGTCCAACAACCACCATTTCAATCTGGTTTTCAAGCACAAATGCTTTTACAGCTTCAAAATCAGTCGGTTTCAGCGCAACATTAGTGCCATGAGCTCGAGTTCCTGCATTTCCAGGCGCGATAAACAAGGTGTCCAATTGTGAACTTTTGGCCATTTTCCATGCCAACGCGTGTTCTCTTCCTCCTGATCCTAATAATAAAACTTTCATAATTTTTGTTGGAAATAATACGTGTAACGGTGCGAAAACTAGCAGTTTTTCAAAAGCGATTCAAAGATCAATTTACCGTCGATGTTGTTCAACACCTCATCTGCCGCTCGTTCAGGATGTGGCATCATTCCGAAAACATTTTTGCCAACGTTGCGAATACCTGCGATGTTGTTCAACGCACCGTTCGGATTAAACTCATCCGCTATAATTCCATCGTGAGAAGCGTAGTTAAAAATCACTTGATCGTTGTCGTAGATTTTCTTCATCGTGTCTTCGGATGCATAAAAACGTCCTTCACCGTGTGCAATTGGAATTTGGTACGTGCGGTTCAAATCCAAGTCTTTGGTAATGGCACTGCTGTTTGAAGCTGGCTTCAAAAAGACATTTTTGCAAATGAATTTTTGGTTGTTGTTGTGCAACAACGCACCGTCTAATAATCCGGATTCGGTTAAAATTTGAAATCCATTGCATACACCCAAAACATACCCGCCTTTGTTGGCATGTTTGATTACTTCTCCCATAATTGGAGAAAGTTTGGCAATCGCTCCAGAGCGCAAATAATCTCCGTAGGAAAATCCTCCGGGAAGCACCACAAAATCAACACCTTTTAAATCTGAATCTTTGTGCCAAAGTCTTTCTACTTTTTGTCCCATCAAGGTTTCCAATACGTAAACCATGTCTTCATCGCAATTCGAACCAGGAAAAGTTACAACACCAAATTTCATAACCGTATCTATTTTTTATCTTATTTGTGCAATCAACTGTCGACAATGAACCCACCAAAACGTTCAGAACTTGTCAATCTACACGATTTATTTTTAACTATTTCACAAAGCAAGAATTGCTCTCAAAATCGTTACAAAAGTAGTCATTTCAAAGGCACAATTGCCCTATGTTAAATAAAAAATTTCGTGACTGAAATAATGAGCGTTACATAAAATAGTAACGTTGCAAAAACATTGGTTGACTTGTGAAAAAACGAAAACGGCAAAAACAACGCGAGCGAAACCATACTAAAACTGAACCATTCGTATTGTTTCAGAAAAATAATTTCTACCGTTCCGAGTGCGATTCCGATCAACAAAAACACAAATATAATCGCTGTCAATTTGCGAAAACGAATCGAGCTTTTGGCGTTCTTGATTCGCATTCCGAAAATGCTCAATACAGCCGAAATCGAAAACAAAACAGTGAAACTCAAAAAAATGAATTGCTTTTGCGAATAGTTGACAGCCGTTTCGATGAAATTCCAATTAATTTGTTTCTCGTTCCAAAAAACCAAAATAAATCCATAAATCAGGGGAACCAAAAAACCAGTCGTTGCGAGCAGAATTTCTCGAAACACGAACGGTCGGATTCGGGTCAACATCATCCAGAGCAGCGGAATAGTAAAAATCAAAGACGGGTGAAAACTAGCCGCTAAACCGAAAAAGAATCCCGCATTGAATGCTATTCTGCGACCGTCTAAATTACTTTCGAGTCGAAACAGCTGAAACAAAGAAAGAATCAGCCAAAAATGAGCGATTAAAACGCCATCAACCTGGTAAAACGAATGATAAAAACTCATCAACACGATATACAAGATCGAAACGATATAACTGTTTCGCTCATAAAACGCATTCGTGTTGAACAAGAAATTTAATGTCAACGCATTGACCAACACCAACACGCCAGATATCCATTTCATCCATTCAAAACTGGGCAATTCGAATCTTCCCCACAATCCTAAATCAACAAATTTTGATAGCTCAAAATACATCGTTTCAATACCCAGAACACCTGTGTTCAACAACGAATAACCCGCAATTACCAATGGTAAAAACAGAAGCGATAAAATCTGATTTCCTAGAAAAAAACGAATCATTTCGACAAAGTTAATGAAAACTCACTACCCGCTCGACTTCGCCCGTAATTTGAAATCGGTTTTTTTCTATTTTTTTGGTCGCAAATGCAAGCTACTATTCAAAAATTGTTTTACTTTGCGGTAGGAAAAATTTAGAAATTATGAATTCAAGAGAAATTTGGTGGTCCGTTGGTAGAGGTTTAGAATCCTTCTTAGGTATGATTTACGACAATGTTGGTAACATTTTTAATTACTCATGCATTGTTCTTGGATTCGTAGGTTTGTTCTATTGGTTGAATTTGCAACGTAAGTTTAATGAAGCTGCTGCAAAAGATCCAAACAAAATCAAGTAATCCATTCGATACACATAGTAAGATTAGGTTGTCAGAATTGGCAACCTTTTTTTATGGGTTTTAATTCTTGAAATTAGATTTCTATGTTACGTACAATCATCATTACAGCTGGAGGAATGGGGAAACGGATGGGCGGCACACTTCCCAAACAATTTCTGGAACTAAACGGAAAACCAATCTTGTTTCATACCCTCTCTTGTTTTCATACATTTGATCCCACGGCACAAATTTTGGTTTCTTTACCCATAGATTGGCAGCAATATTGGATTGAAATTTGCGAAAAAAACAAATTTTCGGTGCCTCACACGGTCGTCTCCGGCGGAAAAGAACGTTTCCATTCCATTCAAAATGCCTTGGCTCACGCGCGCGGAAAATGGATTGCAGTGCACGACGGCGTTCGTCCTTTTCCAAGTCAAACAACACTCTCCAGGTGTTTTCAAACCGCTGAAGAAAAGGGTAATGCCATCCCGGTCGTTGCCGTAAAAGAATCGATTCGAAAAATCGACCAAACGCAATCAATCGCGCTCCTTCGCAGCGAATACCGGTTGGTACAGACACCCCAAGTATTTGAAGCAAACTTGCTCCAACGGGCCTACCAACAAGCATTTCACGACGGGATCACCGACGATGCTTCGCTTGTAGAAACATTGGGCGAGCAAATTCATCTCGTGGAAGGCAACGACGAAAATATCAAAATTACAAGTCCTTCCGATTTGATTTTTGCCGAAGCAATCCTGCAAGCAAGATTATACTAATTTTGTGGCTATGTTTGCCAAATACAAATACTATATATTATTACACTCCATCATTTTTATTTGGGGTTTTACGGGTATTCTCGGTAAACTAATCGATCTACCGCCGCTCAACATCGTGTGGTACCGTTTTTTAATCGCTTTCGTTTCGTTGATGATCGGGTTGAAGTTCTTGAATTTACCAACAAAAATACCCAACAAAAAACAGCTTTTGGCAACCCTACTGATCGGGGTAATTGTAGCTGCACATTGGGTAACTTTCTACAAATCCATCGACCTCTCAACTGCTTCACTCGCCGTTTTGTGTCTGTCAACGACTACCTTACACGTCACATGGCTTGAGCCGTTGGTAATGAAAAAGAAGTTTTCCTGGTTTGAATTTGGCTTGGGCGCGATCGTGATTTATGGAATCTTCGTCGTTTCCAAAAAATTTACAAACGAAGATTTTCTAGCGTTGGGAATTGGTTTGACTTCTGCGCTTTGCGCGGCATTTTTTTCCGTCTTCAACGCCCGATTGGCCAAGGACGGTGTCCCTTCTTCAGCAATAACGCTTCACGAAATGGGTACTGGATTGCTGTTGCTTACCGTCGTCTTGTTTTTCGACGATCAAATCAACGCACACCTGTTTCAAATAACGTGGGAGGATTTTGGCTGGCTGCTATTTTTGGGGATTGTTTGTACCTCAATCGCTTTTCTAGTCACGATCGATGTGGTCAAAAAACTAGGGGCGTTTACCGTTTCACTTAGCATCAACTTGGAACCTGTTTACACGATCATTCTGGCGATTTTGATATTGAAAGAAAATCAAAAATTAGATGTCAATTTTTACATCGGGGCAGGCATTATCATTGCTGTCGTACTTGGCAATGGCATTTTTAAATATTATCGCTCAAAACAAACTGACGCAAAAATTTTGCAAAGTGAGAAGGATCATTAAATCCGAGCTGAAACCCGATTTCCTTATTCGATAAATGGGTGAAATACGCCAGCCGCTTTGCCTCCGATACCAAGCGGTTACGGATATGTGCTTTTGCAGATCTTCCCGTGTGTTTTTTGACGAGTTCGTTCAAATAATTTGGAGAAGTCAACAGTTTTTCTGCGTATTGATTGACCTTGTGCCACTCCGAGTACTTTTGATCGACCAATTTTTTAAACTTGTTCACTACTTTCGGATATTCATCCATCTCTTTCCACGCTGCTGGAAGTTGATCTTTCGCTAGCTCACTGCAATAAATTAAAAATAGCTTCAACAAAGCACTCAGTTTTTCGGATCGGAAAGTGTCGTCTAATACATAAAACTGCTCCATTTGCGTGCGTAAATTCTGCAAGTACGCGTCATTTTCTGAAACGGTAATTCGTGTTGCGGCTCCTTTTTCGTGAAATAAATTCAGGCGCATCATAAACGCGTCAATAATTCCATTTTCAACTAAAAAATCATGGGTAAAAAGCAGTGCTATTCCTGTTGAATCCTCCGAAGTCGTCAATTGATGTACTTGCTCTGGATGGATGAAAAAAAGTGAATTTTGAATTACTGGGAAAACGTGTGTATCAATCCGATGATTTCCGCTTCCTTTTTGTATCCAAATAACGGTGTAAAAATCATGTCGATGCGGCACTTCCGAAACGTGTGACGAAGTCAGCAACACGTCTTGAATTTTCTTTAACGCAAAATGAACAGGCTTCCCATTTACCAACAACGATTGAGTCTCTATTTTTCGAACGAAGGCCATCACTACAATACTTGAACCAATGCGTCCCAAAAAGCAGCAGTTGAATTGACACACCCTTGCTCCAACATCTTGTGGATTTCAAGTTCACGCGGATCTGCATACGGTTTTTCTGTTCTGAAAAAAGTCAATTCCTTCGGGAAGTTCGTCAGCGCATCGTGGATCGACTCGGGTGTAGACAAATCGACGGTTGAATCCGCGTTCTTCTTTTGAATCGCAATTAATTCTAATTTTTCAGGATGGCATTGAAACACAAAACAACTATCAACGCTTCGGTGCTCCAAAAACTTTACTTTTTCGTATACGATTTGCAATACGTGGTCGCTAAACAATTCAACCAATTCAGTTGCCAATTTTGGATTGCTTTTGTTGATTTCTTCCCATTCTTCTTTGTAGACGTGGTTAACTACTAAAAACTGTTTCAAATCATTTTCGAGCAATTCCAATTCTTCGTTTGTGAGCAATCTGTATTTCATGGCAAAAAAATATACGCATTAAAAAAGGTACGAAGTTAGCAAATCAACACGAGCGACTTGCAACTTCGTACCTTGTATCGTAATTCAATTATAAAGTACCTCTTTTTTCTTGTTCCCGCTCAATTGATTCAAACAACGCCTTGAAGTTTCCAGCACCAAAACCACGCGCACCCATTCGTTGAATGATTTCGAAAAACAAAGTCGGACGGTCTTCAACCGGTTTGGTAAAAATCTGCAGCAAATACCCTTCTTCATCCGCATCGATCATGATACCTAATTTTTGCAATTCATTGATGTCTTCCTTGAATTTTGACATGTGCTCTTTCAAACGCTCTGGAATTGCATCGTAGTATGCTTGTGGTGGTGTACTCAAAAATTCAACTCCACGCGAACGCATATCGGCTACGGTTGTGATGATATCATCAGTTGCAACGGCAATGTGTTGTACTCCCGGACTTTCGTAAAAATCTAAATATTCTTCAATTTGTGAACGCTTTTTCCCTTCGGCAGGTTCGTTGATCGGAAATTTGATTCGTCCATTGCCGTTCGACATTACCTTCGACATCAACGCCGAGTATTCCGTTGTGATTTGTTTGTCGTCAAACGACAAGAAATTAACAAATCCCATGACATCTTCGTACCACTTTACCCACGTATTCATTTCATTCCAGCCCACATTTCCAACCATGTGATCGATGAATTTTAACCCTACTGGAGCTGGATTATAGTCTGATTCCCATTTTTTGTAACCTGGCAAAAATTCACCCGTGTAATTTTTACGCTCTACAAACATGTGCACCGTTTCACCGTAAGTATAAATTCCCGCTCGAACTACTTCTCCGAATTCATCCGTCTCAACGGTTGGCTCCATGAAAGAAACCGCTCCTCGTTTCATTGTTTCTGCATACGCAGAGCGAGCGTCGTCCACCCACAACGCTACGATTTTAACGCCATCTCCGTGTTTTTTAACGTGCTCTCCAATTGGTGATTCACTGTTCAACGCAGTTGTTAAAACCAAGCGAATCTTATCTTGTTTCAATACATACGAAGCACGGTCTTTCAAACCTGTTTCTAATCCAGCATACGCGTGCGATTGAAAACCAAAAGCTGTTTTGTAGAAATGCGCCGCTTGTTTGGCGTTTCCTACATAAAACTCTACGTAATCTGTACCCAACAGTGGCAAAAAGTCTTGGGCACCCTCAAAAATTTTTTCTAAACCGTATTCTACGTTTTTTAATTCTTTGCTCATATTCAATATTATTTTCTCTTTCTAGGAAAGAGCTTTGTGACTAAAATTAATTTTTTTGTTTCAAATTAGGCTTCCAACCAGGATTTGTAGTAATCCGCATCCGAAATGTCTAATGCTGCTTGCGTCACCTTCAGTGGTTTGAAGGTATCCACCATGACAGCCAACTCTCCGGTTTCTTTTTGACCGATACTCCGCTCCATAGCACCAGGATGTGGTCCGTGAGGAATTCCGCCTGGATGCAGCGAAATGTATCCTTTTTCAACGTGATTTCTACTCATAAAATCTCCGTCTACATAGTACAATACTTCATCTGAGTCGATGTTGCTGTGGTTGTAGGGCGCTGGAATTGCTTGTGGATGATAATCGTACAAACGCGGCACAAACGAACAGATTACATAATTGTGTGCTTCAAACGTTTGGTGAATCGGCGGTGGCAAATGCACACGACCCGTAATTGGTTCAAAATTATGAATGGAAAAAGCGTATGGATAGTTGTATCCATCCCAACCAACAACATCAAAAGGATGCGTTGCGTAAACAATCTCGTGCAATTGATTTTCTTTTTTCAATTTCACAACAAAATCTCCCTTCTCATCGTGCGTTTCCAACTCCGATGGTCCTCTAAAATCGCGCTCGCAAAAAGGAGAATGTTCCAACAATTGTCCAAAATCATTGCGGTATCGCTTCGGTGTCACGACCGGACTAAACGACTCCACGATGAACAAACGGTTGTCTTCCGAATCAAACTCAATTTGGTAAATTATTCCCCGAGGAATGACCAAATAATCGCCGTACGAAAAAGGAATGTTTCCAACCAAGGTGCGCAGCTTTCCGCTTCCTTTGTGGATAAAAATGACTTCGTCGGCATCGGCATTTTTGTAAAAGTAGCTCGTCAAGGATTTGCGCGGCGCAGCACATACAATATTCAAATCGTTGTTAAACAACACCGTCACTCTACTTTCCAGGAAATCATCTTTCGGCGCAACATCAAAACCGCGTAGCATGTGCGACTTGATATTTTTGTTGATCGCTGCTTTTGGCGTTAAATCGATTGGTTCAGCGATCGACTTAATTTGCGTTGGGCGATGCACGTGATACAGCAACGAGGAAAAACCGCTGAAACCTTCCGTTCCAAACAACTGCTCGTAGTAATAACCTCCGGATTTTTTTTCAAATGTAATGTGTCTTTTGGTCGGAATCTGACCAAGTTTATGATAAAATGGCATAAATACTAAGATTTTAAAATTTTCAATAACGAGCCGCGCTCGCCTTCACGATAGGGCTCGATAAATAACTATCTCGTTGAGAAACAAAAATCACTCGGGATTTCTTTTGATTAAAAACTTTAAATAACTCAATAACCCATTCCACATCATCGGAGTGCTTTTAGACAAAGTTAAAATTTGAATTGATTCAAAACAAATTTAATTTGTTAGATTCTTTCTAAATATACGCTCAAATCAAGGATTCCTTTAAATTTGTGGCACAATCGAAAAAAATGAAAAAAATACTTGTTATCGGTGCTTGCGGACAGATTGGAAGCGAGCTTGTATTGGCGCTTCGAACCCGTTTTGGAAAAAGTCAAGTCGTTGCAGCAGATGTGAAACCTGAAGCAATACCCCTTTTGGAAGATGGACCTTACGTGCAACTAGATGCCTTAGACAAGGAGAAAGTGAGAGAATATATTATTGACAACCAAATAAATGAAGTCTATTTATTGGCTGCACTCCTTTCTGCTACGGCTGAAAAAAATCCTGATTTTGCCTGGAAATTAAACATGGAAGCGCTGTTTACCATTTTAGATTTAGCAAAAGAAGGACACATTCAAAAAATCTTTTGGCCAAGTTCAATCGCCGTTTTTGGACCGACGACTCCGCGCGACATGACACCACAATATACCATCATGGAGCCAACGACCGTTTATGGGATTTCAAAACAAGCAGGTGAGCGATGGTGTGAATATTACCACAACAAATTTGGCGTTGATGTCCGCAGTATTCGTTATCCCGGGCTGATCTCCTATACGAGTTTACCCGGCGGAGGCACAACCGATTATGCGGTGGACATTTTTTACAATGCAAAAAAATCAGGCAAGTATACTTCTTTCTTATCAGAAGAAACGGCTTTACCGATGATGTATATGGAAGACGCAATCCGTGCTACAATTGAATTGATGGAAGCACCGAGTGAAAATATCCACATCCGCTCAAGTTATAATTTGGCGGGAATAAGCTTTACCCCTGCCGAACTTGCCCAAGCTATTCAGCAAGAAATGCCTGAATTCGAGATGTCGTATGCACCTGATTTTCGTCAGGCAATTGCGGATAGTTGGCCCAACTCAATAGACGATAAGTCAGCAACAGCGGATTGGGGTTGGAAAGCTAACTACGATTTGCAACGGATGGTGAAGGTCATGCTTGATAATGTAGATATTTCAAAACTGACTGATTGAATTGTAGATAGCACTTTTTGAACGATTTTGAAAACGATTTTTTTTATTTTCCATGTGCATCAACGAATTTTATTTCTATCTTCAAGGCTATTAACTACGAGATTAATGCTTAGGAAACTTGTTTTTTCAGTATGCTGTTTATTTTTACTCTTCAGTAATTTTGCATTTACTGGCGTGGGAATAGACCAAAAAGATAAAATCAATCAACGTAGCGCTGATGGGAAAAAACAAGGTCGCTGGGTTATCTATGGGAAAGACCGCCCCACGGAAGGATATCCTGCTAAAGGAAAAATCGAAGAAGGAAACTACAAAGACGACCGAAGAGAAGGACTTTGGATCATGTATCACAACGACGGAGTAACACCCAAACTCAAAGGCGAATACGTGAATAACCGTCCGAATGGCAAGTATGTAAAGTACCACATGAACGGCAAAATCAAAGAAGAAGGTACTTTCAATGCGGGAGAATATGCCGATTCGCTCAAAAGATATCATTCAAACGGCGTGTTGAGCTACGAAGCAAATTACAACAATCAAGGAAAGGAACAAGGAAAAGTGCGCTTCTTCTATCCCAACGGACAGGTCGAATTTGAATACGCCGCTGAAAATGGTACCGTTTCCGGAAAAGCAACCCGCTATTACGAAAATGGTGACGTGAAAGAAATTATTGTTTACAACGCCGATGGCTCTTTGAAAAGCAGTGAAATAAAAGAGATGTCGAGTCCAAAAGTGGTTGTAACGCCACCTGCTGCATCTGCGGAACAAGCGCCAAAAATTGCGAAACCAATTGTAAAAGGCGGAAAATTTCAACCGAATGGGTACAACAAAGTGTACAATTCTGACGATGAAATTTGGCAAGACGGTGATTTCAAAGATGGAAGATTACACAACGGAAAAGTATATGTATACGACCGCGACGGAATCCTGCTGAAAGTGAAAGTTTTCAAAAATGGAATCTATCATTCGGACGGCCAACTCTAACTTCCCTTTATTTTAACCCCATTATTTATGCAATTTATTCCCTCTATTGTTTCTGCTTTAGCCCTATTGCCAACATTTTTAGTTGCTCAAATTGAAACAAATCCGACTGCAACTAGTGAAACCAAGCGGTTGAATGCGTTGAACAGTCCGCACCAATACACAATCAAACTGCTCCAAAACAAAGACCTCGTTCCAAGTACATTTGGACGTGTTTTGGGCGAGAATCCTTCTGTTACCACTTTTGCGCTCGATTTTGACAAACAACAATTTGTTGCCAACGGGTTGATCGCACAAAATCAATCCTCCGGATTTATGCTCACTGGAAATGCCGGTGTAGCCAACGAAAATCAATTCAAAAACCTTTTTCTTGGCGCAGGAATTAACCCCAAAGCGATGGCTGGATTGCAAATGCATTTTGCCAACAAAACGAAAATTGAATTCAAAAACACCCTTTCAACTACTGTTTATGCACAGCAAGAAATAGAGCGTGAACGTTTGATTGAGCAACAATTAAAAAATACAAATGCCGCAATCGAAGCACTTCAAAAAGCTGGAAAAACATCTGAAACAAGCGAAAAATTATCCGAATTGATGGTGAAAAAACAACTCCAATTGGATTCTTTAAATTTCAGTTTCATGGTGAAACAATCCAACTTGAATTTTCACCGCTACGCATTTTCATACAATACGTTAGGTGCCAATATTGAGACATCAAAATACGACTTTCTTCCTACCGAAATCGGAACAGACACAAACATATCGGCCAGAAAATACGTCGGCTGGGAATTGTTTTATCAATACAACCATGTAATTCACAATTCAGAAAAACAACGTGCGATCATCCACGGACTTCGACTTTCGTTTAGTCAAAAAAACAACGTCGCCGATTTGAATCCTTCGTTTATTCGACAAGAAACGGGTATCAGTACACAGGAAAAAGAAGCTCGTTTTTTTACCGCGTATAATTCGCTCGACTATGCAAACATTCATTATCTGCGAATCGCATACGATATGACCTATTTACCTCTCCGAGCACAAACGTATAATGTTGGAGTTATTCTGGGGATAGACATGTTGTTTCACCCAAAAAGTATCGACAATCAATTAAAATTCAACGGAGGATTTGTATTCCCATTTTCGTTCGGTAATTCGGAAAACCCAATGGCGCTTTCCGCAATTCTTTCCGGTATTTACCGATCAAAAACCACCTTCATAGAAAGTGCCTTCGATAACAAAGCATTTTTTGTTAGCTACAATCTACGCCTGACGAAGGCAATTGCTTGGAAGAAGCATTAAACTTTTTGAACCTGGCCCGATTTTAATCGGAAATCCAATGCAATAAAGCATGCACAAATTCCCCAAATTGGAATGGCTGCTTTGTCAGTATCCAAATAATTGTTTAGTACTCCGTGAACAAAATACGTTACCAACGCAAGGTTCATCGACAACAGCAATACTTTCATTTCACGGTTTTCCTTGGGCCATTGAATATAAAGCGTGATTCCCTTGTAAAAAACAGCGGCAACAACCAACAGGAAAGTCACCAATCCCAACACACCCATTTCCGCCATCGGACCCAAATATTCGCTATGTGCATTTCCACCATCACCAAAATTGGTTGAAATGATGGTCATGTTTTCGGGCTCCTGAAACCGTGCATATTCAAAAGCGTAAGTTCCTGGTCCGAATCCCAAAAAAGGGCGTTCTTTAAACATTTCAATCGCACAAGACCACCGGTTGATTCGTTCTAAATTCGAAGCATCCGTAGTTACGTTCGCCGCACTTTGAAGTCGCTTTCCAAAATCTTCTGTTGTATGTTCCGACTTGTTTTTCGCCAATGATTGCTCGATAGAGGTCCACGACAGAAACACAATTACTCCCAATGCAGCAACAACACTAGCAACCCAAGAGAACTTAATTTTGAAAGCAATCAAACCCCAGACGCCCAGCGCTGCAACCACGCTCAACCAAGCTGCTCGTGTGTACGAAAAATACAACGCAACAAAATTTACAAGGATAAAAACCAACAAAATCGCCTGAACCAACGGACCGTGTTTCTTCGAGAAATAAATTCCGATCAATAGAGGAACTAAAAACGCTACCATCGCTCCGTAGATCGTATGATCTTTGAAAAAAGGCCACATCACCCAATGACTTTCCTTTTCTCCAAAACTGTATCCTGCATGAAGAAAAACGGTGTACACCATCACGATAACCATTCCGATCGTAAACAACCAAAGTGCTATCTTGATGTTTTTTTCCTGAAAGAAGACCCGTGATCCATACAAAATCATCGGAATCATGAACCACAAGCGCGCCAACAAAAATTTAAACGAAACAAGCGGCTGTGCACTCGTCACAGAAGTAAAAAACACCCACAACAAGTATAAACCCAAAGCGATTGTTATTTCATTTTTCCATACGTATGTTGGGAAAACGCCGGTTCGAACGTGCTGCATCAGCAGTAGAATCATTGTGCCAAAGAGAAGCGGCTCGGTAGGCACAAATAATCCAAAGCCATTGACATACTCCTCAATATTGACCGACAAAGGAGTCAACAAAAACAAAAGTAAAAACGTAAACTGGGTATGAAAAATCGCTGCATATATTGCGAGTAAAACAAGAGGCAAGGCCGCAAAATACAATTGGTCTTTCCAGATGAAATACGAAAGTAAAGCAATGAAAAATGCTCCAACAAGAAACATCCAATTATTTGTGCGTTCGGCAGACACTTAAGCGATTTTTCTCAATTCTTGAATTCGATCTTGAATCAACAAGGCAAATACCATAAAAATGAATGTTGCCATGGTCGAAACCAAAATGATGATGGCTTTTTTGGGTTTTTCTTTTTTGTCGGCGACAACTGCTCGTTCCACCACAAATTTATGGTTGAAATTAGCATATGCGTCCGATTCAGCTTGCTCAAACGCCACCTCAAACTCGGACAATTTTACGATCTTTTCGTCCCGTAACATGGCCAATCCATCAAACTCAGCGCCATGTTTCATATTGATTTCAAGTTTGTCTTTGAAAAAAGCGCGATCTGCTGCGCCTTTCGCTTCATTGTAGGCCGCAGAAAGTGTTGCTCTACCTTCTGACGTTACCACACCCAAGGCCGACAAACTGTCCAATTTCATTCGAATATCTCGCAAACTTTTTTCAATCAACTCTTTCTTTCGCAAGTTGATTTCAAACGCGGGGATCGTACGCTCTTTTACCATGTCATTTTTCACGGTGTCAATCAAATCGACAATTTTATTTGCCATTTCAGCAGCCAATTCCTTGTCTTTATCCAACACATCAATCTGAATTGAACCGTAACGTGTACGGGTAAACTGAATGTGTTGCTCGTATGCTTTTCCTAATTTGTAAAATTTGTTGGGATCTGTTGGCTCGATCTCGTAGTGATTAAACAAATCAAACCGTTTTACCAAGATGTCACGAATCCGCGAAGATTGTAGGATTTGAACCAATTGTTCGGATTGCTCTTCTTCCCCAAAATCCATCGAAGATGCCTTTGCGTTTCGCTGCTCAGAAAAAGAAACGGTACTCGTTGCGGTTGGAAACACAATCGCCGTAGAAAGATACAAAGGGGTCAACATGAAGGAGATAATCAAAGAAATCACCGCTGCTGCTGCTGTTACAATTCCAATGATTTTTCTTTTTTTCCAAACAAATAACAACAAATTCTGTCTTTGCTGTTGAAATTCAATATGCTCTTGCTCCATTTCCTTTAATTTCAGGTGCGAATTTAATGCTAATTTTTATTTCTTAAATCAATGAAGTTAACAGATAACTCGGTAATTTATTGCTTTCATGCCGAATTACTTTTGTTTGTAAAAGTTCATTTCTTCGATGTATTGTTGTACAGGTTCGGTGAGCAAATACCGCACATCTTTTCCCTCCTTGATTGCGTTTCGAACAAAACTCGATGATACCTTCATCACCGGTGCATCGTTGCAAAAAATCACATTGGGATGATCTTTGAATAAATTTTCGTGGCGATTTCCAATCTCTTGTACTTCTTCCTCTTCTTGAAGCGTCAACACACGCGGATACACATAAAACTTATGATTCTTGATAATCGATTCATGGTTGTACCATTTGTGAAACGTTCGCAAATTGTCTTCACCCATAATCAATGAAAATTCGTTGTTCGGATATTTCTCTTTCAAAAAAGCCAAGGTTGTAGCTGTATAACTGGGTTTTGGAAGTTTAAATTCGATATCGCTAGCACGTAAATTGTCGTTGTCGTCAATCGCCACTTTGACCAATGCCAATCGGTGGTAGTCTGCAAGCAACGAAGATTTTACCTTCAATGGATTTTGCGGTGTAACCATCAACCAAACTTGATCCAAATCGGTGTAATCAGCCATGTAATTTGCGATGACCAAATGTCCAACATGAATTGGATTAAACGTACCAAAATACAATCCTACTTTCATACATTCAAAAATTTGTTGACCAACACTTCTGCTTCTGCGCATGCTTGATCCAAATGTACGTTGTGTAGAATAACATCAAAACCGCTCGACTGAGCCAATTCTTGGCGCGCTTTACTCATGCGCAATTGAATTTTTTCCTCTGTTTCAGTACTTCTACTGCGCAACCTGTTTTCCAACTCTTCTACTGAAGGAGGTTGCACAAAAACAGCGAGTGCTTGATCTCCTAATTGCCTTTTTAAGTTCAATCCGCCAACCACATCCACATCAAAAACAACTGATTTTCCTGCTGCCCAAATGCGTTCGATTTCACTCTTTAACGTTCCGTAAAAATTGTCTTTATACACTTCTTCCCACTCAATGAATGCGCCTTCTTCAATTTTTTGTTTGAAACCTTCAACTCCCAAAAAATGGTAGTCTTTTCCATCTACTTCGTTAATTCTTGGGTCTCTACTGCACGCAGAAATGGAAAATTCCAATCGGTTTTCTACGGTGAGTAAATGGCGTACAATCGTCGTTTTTCCGGCTCCGGATGGAGCAGAAAAAATGATACATTTTCCGGTTTTGTTTACGCTTGTCATGCGAATGAATGATTACAATGTGTTGAGAACTTGCTCTTTGATTTTTTCTAAACTGTCTTTCATGTCAACCACCATTTTCTGTAATTCAACATGATAACTTTTGCTTCCCAACGTATTGATTTCACGCCCGATTTCTTGCGTGATGAATCCCAGTTTTTTCCCCGCCGAAGGCAGCACCATGGTTTCTAAGAAATAGTCGAGGTGATTTGCCAAACGCATTTTTTCTTCCGAAATATCCAATTTCTCGATGTAAAAAATCAACTCTTGCTGAAAACGATTTTCATCAAAATTGGGATTATCCATGTCTTCAAGTCCCTTGCGCATACGCTCACGAATCGTTTCGATACGCAAACTTTCAAACTCAGGTACCCGATCGAGTAATGATTTTATTTCCGCAATGCGTTCGTTGAATTCTTTCTCCAACGCTTCTCCTTCTTGTTTTCTGAAATCATTGAGTTTTGAAGCCGCTTCATCCACTAAATCAAACAAAAACTGCGTTTCAGCTTCTGAAATGTCTTCTTTGGATTGCATAAAAATATCGGGCATTTTCATAATCAACGACAGGTAATCGTCGCTAGATTGTCCAATCAATTCGTTGGTTTGCTTCAAATCCTGGAAATAGGCAACTGCCAAATCTTTATTGATCTCGACCGATTTAGACGCTCCCGTGCTTTCAATGTTGATGTTTGCCTCTACCTTGCCCCGATCTAAAAGTGCAGTAATTCGCTGCCGAATTTCCAATTCTTTGTCGCGGTAGCACGGCGCTGTACGAACATACAAGTCCATACTCTTGCTGTTGAGTGATTTGATCTCAACACTGACTTTTTTTCCTTCGAAAGTACCGGTCGCTTTTCCATAGCCGGTCATTGAATGCAACATATTCCAATAATTTCAGTAAAAGTAGGGATTTTATTGCCAACAAGACGCAATATCTCTAGGATTCAATTCAAAATGAACGAGAAATAGCGACTGAAAATCGGCACACTAATTTGTGTTGCTGACTATTTCCAATGACTCAAAATACGCTTTCCAATCTTTTTTCGGAATTTTTTCAGCACCGCTTCTCTCGAGTTTACGGAACCCAATTTTACTAAGTCGTAGCCTACAAAAACTCCGTTTCGGTAAAATTTAAACTCAAAGGTGATTGACGAAATCTCGTCACGGTAAAGTGGAAACAAATGTCCACTTGCTAATTCCACCGACAAACTATCGTGATTCTTTGCCGGTTTAAATTTGCGATCGTAGCCGCGAACAGAAACCAACACGTAGGTGTCAATTCCTTTCAATTTCAGCATATTTTGAATGGAATCTGTTGCTAAAATTGCGGGGTTCGAGCCTTGTTTCAACACGTTCAATGAAGCCATTGATTTGATTCCAGCGTTAGCCAACAATTCCGTAAAGTTTATTTCCAAGGTAAATCGATCCTCCGATTTATCCAATTGACCAACGACCAACACATTGTTTAGCTTGACGTTGTTTGTTTGAGCAAAGCTAACACCACAAACAAACAGTGTTAGGAAGAAAACGATACATTTCATACGGACTAATTTATTTTTAAAAAATTTCAGCAGCAATTGCTTTCACTGAGCTACAATTTGACATGGTGTAATAATGAATTCCGGGAACTCCCGCATCCTTTAATTCTTTGGATTGTTGGATTCCCCATTCGATTCCAACCTCTGCTACTGCTTTATTGTCTTTACACTTCAAAATTTCCTTCGATAAATCTTCCGGCAAATCAATGTGAAAAAACTTAGGTAAAAACGACGCGTGTTCCAGGGTTTTAATGGGCTTCAATCCCGGCAAAATTGGCACAGTAATTCCAATTTCACGGCATGCCCGTACGAAGGAAAAATACTTTTGATTGTCAAAAAACATTTGAGTCACAATGTAAGACGCACCCGCATCTACCTTGTTTTTCAAATGCATCAAGTCGGTTGACAAATTCATCGCTTCAAAATGTTTTTCCGGATATCCTGCGGTGCCGATGCAAAAATCCGTCGGCTCCAATTGGTAATCTTCTGTCAAGTAGTTTCCGTTGTTCATGTCTACCACTTGACCAATCAATTCTACTGCATACCGATGTCCTTCTGGATGCGGTCGAAAAGAAGCTTCCGTTTTAATAGAATCTCCACGCAACGCCAACACATTATCGATACCCAAAAATTGTAAATCGATCAACGCATTTTCAGTTTCTTCCTTGCTAAATCCGCCACAAATCAGGTGAGGAACGGCATCTACATCGTATTTATTCATAATTGCGGCACAAATTCCAACTGTTCCGGGACGTTTGCGAATCGCAATTTTTTCGAGTAATCCGTTTTCTCGCTCTTTGTAGATAAACTCCTCGCGGTGGTAGGTTACATTAATGTATTTGGGTTTAAACTCCATCAACGGATCAATGCCATCGTATATCGACTGAATGCTTTTTCCTTTCAACGGCGGTAAAATCTCAAAAGAAAATAACGTTGATTTAGAAGCATTTAAATGATCGATAACTTTCATGGATGTAAACAATTATTGTTGAGAATTCAAAGATAGTGAATTCAATCTATTCAAACGTACATTGGGCTGCAAAGCCCACTTTTCATTTTCCACGACCACATAACGTTGCGTGAGAACTAAAAGCGGAACGTCACTCCTCCCATCACTTGGAAACCTTGTACGGGGTAGTGATACCAACGTTGATAGCGTTGCGCTGCTAAGTTGTTGAATTCAAGAAAGGCAGAAATCCGTTTGTTGTAACGGTACTCAACTCCTAAATTGACATCTGCAATAAATCCCATTTTTTTGGCGTACTGACCGTTTTCGAATACTGTATTTTCCTCTTGTTCAAAGACTAAACCTCTTCTGCCTCCTTCGTAGTTCATCTCCAAACGCACCAAAAATTTGTCGTATAAATTATACGTTCCGCGCACTAGGATTTGCAATTGTGGCAAATTCCATGCGTAGGATTCATTGCGCGTATTGTAGGAGAAAAATCGTCCGATTCCATCAATTTTCAATTTCTCCGCCAACTGATACGAAATGGAACCCTCCAACGTCGTGATGTTCATTGTGTCATAAATCGCACGAAACTGATTGCGCCCTTTGGCGTAAACGGTATCTGTTACAAACAACATTTTTCCTTTGTGATTCGAAAAACTAGCACTTGCATTGAATGCGATGCGTTTGGTCAGTGTACCCTTGATTCCCACAAAGGCATTGATTGCATTACTCTCATTCTGCAATTGCTGATTCGACAGAATAAACTCGTTGTCAAAACTCATGGATCGAAACGTATTTTGTTTCAAGCTTCCTTTGATTCCAGCGTACGGGATCAGAATGTCGTCAAACATCGCATATTTTACCTCCGCAATTGGATACAAGTAAAATTTCGTTTTGGCAGCGGCATCGATCGTAATATCCAATCCAACTTGCGCTTTCAATTTGTTATCAAATGCAAACGTGGTAATCGTTGGTTTTAAATTGACAACGGTATTGTTGGAAACAATTCCGGTATCAAGCGAAGTGATTCCAGCATCTTTCTCACCGTATTTGTAGCCGTTGTAACGGATATTAAAATCCGCGGCAAACACCTCTTTACCGAGTTGGTACCAAAATGAACTCGTAACGGCAAGATAATTTTCTCGACCTCGCCACGTTGCCAAGCTGTCGATCTTCGACTTTTTACTGTGGAAATTAAAATATTCTATTCCTACTTTGTAATTCAAGTGTGCACTGTCTTTTTGATGCGAAGCAAACGATAACCGTGTACCAACTTCATTGAATCGGTTTTGGATGCTGTCGCGGTCCGCATTTTCATTTGGGAATCCATACCAATGCAAGCCACGGTTGTTCAGCACAAATTCGCCGCGCAATGTATATTTCTTTTCATTCAACCCACCATTCAAATTCAATGCCGTGCGGTCAAATTGTGCGGGTGCATATCCGTTGATGTTTCCGAACGAACTCAAATGTTTCAAACTTGCTCCGTACATGTACTTTCGGGAACGCATGTTGTTGTAATACACCTCTCCCAATGGCATAAATGTAGAACCAATTCCTACCTTCACATACGTGCTGTAGAGCTGCGGCAATTTATCGATCAACTTCACGGTTGCTGGTGCAATCGTATCCAAGCGAATCAAGGTGTTGTATTTCAACGACAACAGCGGATACTGCACTTCCGACTGTGGAATCACCGTGTCGATAATCGAAGGAGCAGTTGGAATGCGTGTTGCAGTCGGAATTTTTCGAATCGCTGTCAACATAATGGTCTCTTCATCGCCAGGTTTCTGTTGTCCAAAAACAAAGATTCCTGAAGAAATAAACGATAATAAAAGCAGATATTTTGACATAATTATTTTCCTTTTTCGTTAATTTCGATGACCGTAGATTTCTTTTCCTCTACTGTTTTTGGGATCGTTTTCAATTGCATCAGTTCATCCCAAAGTTGATTTGCTTCCAATAGAATACCGTCTTCTTGCTCTTGGTAATTATCGATTACCGAACTTAAGGTATGTTCTGCTTGAAACAAATCTTTTTTAGCAATCAGCACTTTGGATTGTAGAATCAACGCTTTCGCCGTCCAATAATCATACGCAGGCTTCATTTTCAACAAGGCGCGAATTTCTGCTTCCGCTTTCACGTTGTCTTTTTGTTTGTAATACATTTCCGCGATGTAAAACTTCGCTTCGGGCGCCATAATTGTTGTGGTATTTTTAACAATCCATTCCAACGATGTTTTGGCTTCTGCATAATTCTCCTCGTGATACAGCGAAACTCCTTTTACAAATTCTGCTTCCAATTTAATGGTCGAGTTTGCAACACTCGTGGAAAGTACTTTTTTAGCATAATCTGCCGCATTGGCCCAATTTTCAAGTAAAAAATGACTTCGCATCAACCCGATTCGGGTGTTGTTAATAATCTCAGGGCGTGACGAGATCGTTTCCAATTTGGTGTAATAAACCAACGCCGATTCATAATCTCCCTCGTTGTATAAATAACGTGAAACACGGATCGCAGCCAATTCTGAATACGGCGAAGTTGGCTTTTCAAGCATCAATTTGTACTTTTCGATCGCGCGTGGAATGTCGCCTGTTCGGTAAATTGAATTTGCCAAATAAGCCGTGATCTCTACATGGTATTTTCCGTTCGGATATTTTTGCAAGTATTTCTCCAAATCGGGAATTGCTTCCACAAACGAACTGTCGTCATACGGGTCAAACGCCGCGTTGTAGTAACTGTCTTCCAAGTCATCAACGATGTCGTCCGAACAATTGTACACACTCAATCCTTCCAGTTTTTCCAATTGTTTTTGGGCTTTGTAGATCGCACTCAATCCTTTCACCGCATTGCTACAAATGGATAAATCGGTTCCATAATCCTTCACTATTTTTTGGTACAAATCCTCCGCTTTGGCAAATTCTTTTCGCTTGAAATAAATATCTGCAATGTTGATTGACGCATCCGGCACGAGGGTCGATGTAGGATAATCTTTGACCAATTGCTGAAAATACGGAAGCGCCTTATCATCTTGCTCTTTGGAACGGAAACTGATCCCGATCTCGTAAACGGAAGCCATTAAATACTGAGATCTTGGGTAATTATTGACAATGTCTTGCAAGTTTTTGATCTTGTCGTCGGTTCCTTTGGAGTTGAATCCGTGTGCCAATGCCATGTAAAACAATGCTTGATCTTCATTTCCCGATTTCAATTCATACGCTTCACGGTAATTTTTGATTGCCGCATCATTTTTCTTGGTGATGTAATAATAATCTGCTAGACGCATGTATGCATCGGCGCGTTTCACCTTGTTTTTTGGACTAGAAAGTTGCAAGAAATCTTTAAACGCGGATTCCAATAACGGATTTTGAAGCTGATTTTCAGCGGTATTCAAATACGCATACCCCAAGTTGTAATATGCATCTGCACGCAAACTCGACACGTAATTTCCGGGAAGCGACAAAAATGTTTTGTACCCTTGAATTGCTTTTTTATAATTTTTCAATTGGTAATTTGCATCGGCTACCCAATAGCTCGCTTTCGCTGAAATCTCCGCGTCGATCGGAAATTTATCCACCAACCCAAATGCTTCGATCGCTTTGGCATAATTTGCTTTTTGAAACAACTCCACCCCGTGATTAAATGCCACAATCTGGTACGCCGTTTTCAGCCGAATGTCTTTAACAGCCAATTCATCCAGCGATTTTAACGCTGCTTCGTATTTGTTGGTTGATGTAAACACATTCACGAGGTATTGATATACTTCGTTTTTGCGGTCTGAATTCGGGTATTTCCTCAGGTACAATTGCAAGGCCTCAACCGCTTCATCATACGGATTGATATCGAGTTTGTACGACAAAATTGCATAGTTGTACAACGCATCTTCCTGAATTTTTGGATCTACGTTGATAAACGAAGCCGCTTCAAATGCCGTTCGTGCATACGCATTGTTGCCTTTTTTGAGGTAACACTCTCCGATGTGATACAGCGCGATTTGACCCAATGTGTCCTTCACTTGCGACACACGATCAAACAATTGGATTGCTTTGTCGTAGTTTGAACTTCTGTAATGTGCATACCCAAGTTGGTAGTCCTCTTCGCGCGTTGTGTTTGATTTGAGGTTGTACATTTCCAAATACAAAACCGCTTCATCGTATTTCCCAACTCTAAAAAAAGCATCGCCTATCAAATGATTCATGTTGCTCAAACTGGTCGACTTCACGCTATCTGCAAACGCGGGTGCAAACTTCGTTACGTCGTTGTATCTGCCTTGCAAATAATAAATCTGGGTGATGTAATACGGAACGACCTCCTTGAATCGTTTGTCAGTCAACAGCTTTTCAAATCCTTCGAGCGCGATTTGATACGATTTCTCATTGTAGGCAATGTGCGAATAGTAATACAACGAAGGCGCTCCGTATTGCGACGAACTGTTTCTGACCTCGTAAAACGCCGACCGCGCTTCTGGAAAATTATTTTCTTGAAAATTCGCGTAACCCAACTTAAAATAAAACTCATCCTTGTCGTCTGCGTCAACGTCGTAAGCACTGATTTTATTGAGCCAACTCAAGGCCGCTTCAAATTCCTTTTTCTGGTAATAATACCTTCCTAATTTGTAATAGATTTTGGAACGGTAGATGCTTTCGGGATAATTTCGGTTAAACGCTTCGAGTAAGGTAACACCATCGTTGTTAAACAATTCCAGTGCGGAAACTCCCTCGTAATAGAGCGCTTTTTGGTACATTGGATCGTTTTTTTGAGGGAAACTAGCTACAAACGCTCGAAATTCCTGACGGGCTGCACCATATTGTTCTTTCTCAAACAACTCCTCTCCACGAAAAAATCCGGCGTATTCACTGTTGTATTTTTCAGAAGTTTGCGCACGCAATGTAAGCGCAGCAAAAACTGAAAATATGACCAATAATCGGTTCATAATTGCGTGTGTTATTTTAAGAGAGTAAAATTAAGCGTGATCTTGCTGTTTAACGGACGTGCCTTGAAAAGTTTTAAACGTGATTCTGTTCAAATTATTTTGGATTGAAAAGGCGTCATGCGGAATAAAAAGAGAACTTTACATCAAATCTTTCATCCGTGGGACACGTAATTCAATTAAAAGACGCAAAAATATATCAGCAACAAGAATTGGTGTTAAATCACATCAATTTCGAATTGCAAGACAACGAGATCATCTATTTGATTGGAAAAACTGGAAGTGGAAAAAGTAGCTTACTGAAAACACTCTTCGGTGAATTGCAATTGAAAGATGGCCGCGGCGAAGTTGCCGGATTTGATTTGGTAAACCTAAAACGCAAGGATATCCCCATGCTCCGCCGCAAAATTGGAATTGTGTTTCAAGATTTTCAGTTGCTCATGGACCGCTCGGTAATCAAAAATTTATTTTTTGTGATGCAGTCAACGGGTTGGACCGACAAGCATTTGATGGAAAAAAGAGCAACCGATGTATTGAAAATGGTTGGTATAGAAACGAAAGCCAACTTAATGCCACACACACTTTCAGGTGGTGAGCAGCAACGTGTAGCGATCGCTCGCGCTTTGGTCAACAAACCCGAATTGATTTTAGCCGACGAGCCCACGGGAAATTTAGATCCTGAAACGTCGGAAGAAATCATGCGTTTACTAATTGCTGTGGCGAAAGAAGAGAAATCGTCCGTCATCATGGCAACCCACGACATGTCGATGGTCGAAAAATTTCCGGGTCGGGTATTCCGCGTCGAAAATGGAGGAATGAAAGAAGTCGACAATTTGAATCGTTTTGATCCGTTCAAAACGCTTTTTAACGAATAAAGCCAACAGACTCAAGTGCCTTTTTCGCTGCTTCAGTCGGTTCAAAATGCGCTTTCAAAAAAGCAATTCGATCCGTTTTTGAGACGCCGTTTTGAGGCGAATTTGTTATTGCATCTGCCAATTCCTGTTGGTCGTCAACCACTTCACAAAACGCCTCAAGCGCAGTGCCTTCTACCATCAACGGATTTACGATACAACGACTTCCCTGCAACAATGCGTTGATCAATTTGAGTTTTACTCCAGTAGATTGAAACGTAATCAACACATGGACTGCTGCCGATTGAATCAACTCTTTCATGATTTCTTGGGATGGATTGGCCCGCAACGTCACAAACGGAAACTCTTCGAGGTATTTCCTCAACTGTATACTCGGGTTTTTACCGGCGATCACGAGGGGCATTTTTAGCTGTTTTTCCTGCCATGTTTGAATCACCCATCGGAGTGCCTTTTCATTTTCTCCTACGCTTAAATTACCATGAAACAGCGCAAAATCACCCGTATGTTCTCCAACATTTGGCTCAAATGCGCAACCAACAGGCCAATAGTGGACAGTGTAATTTTTGGAACGGTAATACGCTAAATCATTTTCAGACAAACAAAAAAGAGCGTCTGCTTTACGCAACTCTCCTTCGTATTTTTTAAGCTTTTTACTTTCGGTTTTAAAAAACGCTTTTTTCCACGTCGACTTGGTTGCATGCGAAAGCGCTTCATAATAGTGCCATTCAATGTTGTGTACCCGAACCCACTTGATGCGGTCCGCAAAACGTTCGTCTTGCAAAATTGACGTACAGTGCAAGCCTTCCATTAAAATCGGATAATCGTTCTCCAACAGCCGGTTGACCAATATTTCTGACTTTCGAGAAGCGACTATAAATGGCTCTCTCTTGAAATTCGTCCACAACGATTTCTTTCGCGGGTAATAATACACCTCATCGGCCACCTCACCAAACTCATGCGCCGTACCACGTCCGTATTCGAAACAATGTAAAATCACATAAACTCCAAGATTTTTTAATGCTTTTAGGCGGTAATAAATATCAATCACTCCTCCGTAATCGGGCGGAAAAGGCACGTCGAGCGAAACGACATGAATGTGTGTTAGCTTCATACGATACGGGGATAAAATTGAGCCAAAATTTGTGTTTCACCTTCCCAACTTGCCTGCATACTTGCGCGTTCACAATTTCGTTTCCATTGTTCCAATTGCGCAGGATTTTCTTGAATTTTGCGAATATCATTAGCCAAATCGGATGGCTGGTGACTTGTAATAACCGCGCCAATGGAATAACCAAGCACTATTTTTTTCACTTCGATCAAATCAGAAGCAAGAATTGGCGTTTGTGTATGCATGTAATCAAACACCTTATTCGGCAATGAAAATCGGTAATTGAGGTTGGTATCTTTATCCAACGTCAATCCTAAATCCGCGTGAAATGTGTAATTCATCATTTCAAGGTACGGTT
>SSGT01000075.1 GCA_008017065.1 Crocinitomicaceae bacterium | reverse complement strand
TCTGCTGCGGCGTTGATTACTTTTTCATACTTTACGTAATCTTCAACTGGATAGTAAATTGTATTGTACCATTCTGTAACGATTACAATCAATTTATTCCCTTCAATTTTGTAAGTCGACGTGAAGCCCAACGTTGCATCTGGTTTTACTTCCATCATCAAATTTTCGGCATTTTTCAACACATATCCTTCTGGAATTGTAACTTCAATTCTTCGTTCGTATCGTCGCGCATAACCTGTTTCAACTGGGAGTTTACGTGGCTCTTTGTTGTACAATTCGCTTTGCGGCCCGATCAACATTCCGACTTTAAACAAAAAATTGTTCCCTCCTTTTTCAACAAAGTGCGTTGAATTAATTGTTCCTCTTCCGGTAAACGGCTTGTTTCCCAAATCGTCTGACTTGTCATTTTCATAAACAATGTTTTCGACTTTCGTTTCTGGATCCAAGTAATTCAAATAATCTTCCTTCAGTTCTTTTCTTCGCTCTTCGTCCAACAAGTCAATTACCGCTTGATACGGCATTGCTTTATAACCCGTCGTAATTCGCTCTAAATCTACTTTGGTAGCAGTGAAATCTGGCTCAAAACTTACTTTTGTGTTGATGATATCCACTGACAACGAAGCGTCGGTACCTTTGATGTATTTTACTTTCCCAACACCGGTAACCATCTCTCCGATTTTTACTTCTGAAATGAAAAGTCCTTCGCAATTGGTAAAGTCTTCACTCGGAAATCCAACACGCGTTAGGATGTTGTACGACCAATACTTGTCGATGTCTTTCACATAAATCAAAAACTCCCTCAAAAAATTGTAGCCTTCAAAAGCAGTCGTAAATTTCAATTCATTGCGGTTGCACGTCACCACCAATTCCGGAGTCATTCCTAATTGACGTAAGCAATTCAACATCAATTTGGTCAATCCATCTTCGGAGGTAACTTTCTTATTCAACAAAAACGTGATGTCCTCGCTGTTTTCAAATTTACCGTCAATAACCGATATTTCTTTTTTCATCAAGTTTTCCAAACGCCTTACCTTTTCTTCTTTTGAAACGTCTTCATTTGCTTTCGCTTTCTGAATAAACTTATTGACCAATGAAGCCTCTTTTTTTGTCAATGGCGCAAACATACGCTCGTGAATGTTTTGAGAAACAACGCTGTAATTGTAAAAATTCGCTTTGTTGGAATTGGTGTTTTTGTAAAACTTATAGAAGCACTTTTTAAGATTTGCATCGTATGCACTCCACGCCTCATTCACCAGCGGCTCGAGTTTATCGAGTTTCAATACCATTCGACGCACAAACAAAGCTGTTGTATCGAGCACAAAATCTTTCAAGCCATTGACACAGTATAATTGATACTCAATATGCTTTGGTGTAATTATATCCACCTCTACATTTTTCTTCAAACTACTTGTCTGCAACGAAATTACGTCTCCCGACAACGTAGGCGGATACGCAATGATATCCATGTACTCAATGTAACTCCCAATCTCAATTCCTTCAAACGCAAAATATTGGTAATCTACATTTCCGTTTTCATCCTTTGCTTCTTTGATATCACTTTGAGAAAGTTCAATCACTTTTCCATTGGGTTTGATTACCCGTGCTTTCTGCGTTACCACCTTGATCGCACCGCGATTACTGACATAGTATTTGTTATACCGCTCAATCGCTTTATCGTTGTTGAGGCGAACGATTCGATGTGTCAAATTGTACTCATACAAATTTTCGCCTTCCGGCAACAATTGCACGCACCGCTTTTCCATTAACACCACTTCGTCTTTGGCTAATTCTTCTGGTGTTAGCTCATAGGTATCTGGTTTTGCTTTCCAGTCGTATTTTGCGTAATAAAAATCCTGCGCGCTAATTGACCCATAAAAAAGGGAAATAAATAATACCAGGTATAATCTCATAAGTTAAACGTTAAATTATTTTTTCTAAAACTACTGTTTCGTTCATTGATTTTTTCATCAACTTCACGAATTTATTCCATGTTGGAAAATCTACTGGATACAATACCAAAAACTTCAAATCCATTTTCAAGCTCATGATGACTTCATTTCCTTTTTGGGTATAAGTCACCTGGTAACTCACAAAATCCGAATCAAACTTAACGTCTTGTGGGAGCGATTTTACTTTCATTCCCTTCGGAATTTCGAGCACAACGTTGTAAGCATCCGATGAATAATTATGTAATTCAAATGGGCTTCTTCTCCCCTCTTTGAGTTCGGTTTCTACCGTGATATCTTTCTCCAAAATTAGATTAACATACGTTTCCTTGTCGTAGGAAGTAACGTAGTTATCCACCTCAAAATCGTGAATCAAAATCAACGGTAAATCCCGGTCGTCTACATTTTTGACTGACGAGCGAATTACTTTGTAGTTATTGTTTCCTTTTTGATTAATGCTCTCAAAAGTTTTGTTCATTTTGTCCGCTGGCGCATGCTTTACCATATCGTGTAAAATCACGTTGTAATATCCCGAGATAATGGTATAACTTGATCCAATGATTTTCTTGTTTTCAAATCGAATTCGCGTCGTATCGATCATAATTGTTTTGTCCGGAGCGGGAATTTCAACTTTCACAACTTCCCACTTCGTGTCGTCAACATGCAAAAACGCTTCCTTACCAAGAATGAAACCCGTTGGATAATCAATTGGTTGAAACGAACTAGTCGCATCTAAAAAATAGGCTTTGCCATTCTGTTTGTAGACACAAATCATGTGATTATCTGAAATCGTACTTGGAAACTCCGAGTATTTGAATGGCAAATCACGCGAACCAATCCACGTCAGGTAGGACGGAATTTTGGCAATCTTAAGCATCGTGTGAATCAACGTAGCCATGTCTTTACAATCGCCAAATCGTTTGCTGCACACTTCTGACGGAAAACGGGGAACAAAACCGCCCATTCCCTCTTCAAACGCAATGTATTTGATATTGTCTTGTACCCAATAATAAATCGCTTTTACTTTTTCAAACTCGGTTGATTTAGACGCGATCAACTCATTGGTGATTGAAACCAACTCTTCATTCGGTACTTCGTTCAACACTTGCTGGATATTCTCCTTGTACCAATTGTGCAAGTCGTCCAAATTTGAAACAAAATTGATGCGACCAGCTTTCGTGTTTTGATACGCGATTTGCGCATATACAAGGGGTGCGTAGTACGAATACTTCGGGGCATTGCTTTCTCGTTTCACTGGTTTTGGCTCGAGACTTGTCCACGTCCAAATCCGTCGGCTCTTGACTAATTTCTCTTCAAATTGAATATTTTCACCCTCGAAATTGAACGTCTTGAAAAGCAAATGAACACTTGAATCGCAGTCAATTGTGAAAGTCGACTTTTCAACCGGAATGTAGTTGGCAAAATAAAATCCAAACGGAAAACGATTCTCTCCCATCTGATTTTCGTAATTTAAAACCCGCAAGGATCCCTCTACCAAACCTGGATACATAAATGTGGTTTCTTTGCCTCCGTCATGAAAAATTCCATCATCTGCCTCCGCATCTTTGGTTTTAAAATTCGAAGCAGGTACTTTCTTTGATCCCTTTTCCGTTGGATTCAATGAGTATGCATCGATATTTTTAATGGTTTCAAACGATGAAAATGCGATGTTATCCTCGGTCAACGCTCCCGCACCATTGCTCGTTAGGACCAAGTATTGATCCGACATAGAACTCGTAACGATTGGCTTCGCTTTTACAACGTCGATGCGAATAATCTCCTGATGAAGAATTTGAACGTACTGTTGCCCAGGATACTTGGCGCGGTATTTTTCAGCAATCTCCTTCGTTTGTGCTCCAACCGTAAACGTTGAAGCACAAAGGATAGAAATAGAAATTTGTTTAATTGTTTTTGAATGAAATAATTTCATCGTTGAAATAATAAGAAGTTTGAATCAATTTACCCGCTTCATTATAAACTTTGTAGTATCCGTCGGCTTTGTCAAACATGAATTCTTGTGTCGATTTTACTTTACCACTTGGGAAATACTCCGTATGTAGCCCGTGTTTCTCTCCTAATTTATAGGATTTCTCAGATTTTTTTACACCACTTTCATAATACTCGGTCGACATACCGTCGCGGTCACCGTAGATGTAATTTGACTTCACAGCTACTTTTCCGTTTGCATGGTATTCTAAATATACTCCGTCTATTTCACCATTGATTCGTGTTTGTTCAACGGATTTCGAGCCTGACTGATAGTACGTAACAATTTCGCTCTTACCTGCGCCAATTACAATCGGAGCGACCTCTTTTCCACTTTTATCCAAGTAGCTGTAAGAGATAAGCACTCCTTTTTCGTAATATCTGTATTGTTGAACCGATCCATCAAGTGCATACGAAACCATTTTTCCATGACGCTCATCATCCATGTAGTTGGATTGGTACTCCAATTTGCCATTTTCGTAGTAGTGACTAATGATTCCTTGCGCATTTCCGTTTTCATAGTTTGCGTCATAGATCAATTGTCCATTCTCTGCATACTCTTTGATCGCTCCGTGAACCTCACCCAATTTGTACATGATTGTTTTTCTCACTTTTCCATTGTCGTGATACCACGTCCAAAGACCGTCTCTTTTGTTGTTGATAAAGTTTCCTTCTACCAAAACTTTCCCGGTAACACTGTACCAGGTAGTTTTCCCGTCACTTGCCCCGTTTTTGTAGGAAGCTTTAAAATGATCGTACGAATTGTTCGCATCTCTCAGCGTCACATTTCCGTGAAACACTCCAAAGCGCTGAATCACGTTCTCTGCTGTGTCCAAGAAAACGGACGCAATGATTTCTCCTTTGTCATAAATGTCGTATTGAGAAAGTGCGCCATTGACTGCATACGATTTTTGCAATCCATGTCTTTCTCCGTTTTTGTAGCACGACTCATACTCTACATCTCCGTTGCTGTCGTAGACATACCAATCATTACTTCGCTCGTCGTCTTTATACATTCCTTCTTCCACCAAGGTCCCAAGCTGATTGTACTCCAGGTATAATCCGTTTCGTTTTCCGTTTTCGTATACAATTTGATAGTACAATTTCCCATTTGGATGGTACCCGAACGTTGTATCTGTTAATTCACCGTCTTTGTATTTTTCCGTGTACTTGATGTTGCCGTATTGATCGTAATACTTCCACAATCCCGTTTTTTTATCGCTCAAGATCAACCCTTCTGCAAACACACGTCCCGTTTGGAAATGCGACTTGTAATTTAGCTTCTTACCGCTTCGCTCTACTTTCTCAACTTGTTTTCCAGTCTTATCATACAAGGTAATTGATTCTAAACTTCCTTTTTTATATACAAACTCTTCGTATTTTTTCCCGTCCAAGTCGTAGTAAATAATCGACCCATTTTCTTTTCCAGATTCGTCAAACACACTGGTTGAAAACAAATTCCCGTTGGAGTAATATTCTTTAATCTCTCCAACTGAATTTCCGTTTTTAAGGGTTCCTTTTTCCTCAATCTTCCCATTCTGGAAGTACTTCGTGTACGGTCCATCCGCAACGCCCTCCTCGTTAAACTCATACTCGTTTTCTAATTGTCCGTCAGGATAGTACGTTTTACGGTTTCCAACAACCACTCCTTTCACCAAATTCAATTCTCTGAATTTTTGATTGTTCAAATGGTTCAAAATGTATTTTCCATTTGGCTCACCTTTCTCGTAAATTGCTGTAAATTCTACTTCGCCGTTTGGATGGTATCCTACAGTGACTCCGTTTCTCAAGCCATCTTTCATCGCGATTTTCTCTTGAATTCCTCCTCCACGGTAATAATTGTACATCGTGTCTTGCACTTCGCCATTTACATATTTACGCGTTTGTTTCAATTCACCTGACGGGAAATAAATTTTCGTAACGCCATTCATCTCGTTCGCCTTGAATGTAGTTTCCTCGATCACTTTGTGTGTGAAAAAATCATACCATGTCCACAAACCAGACTTATCACCATTGTCATCAAAGTTCGCAACCAAGCTCAAACCACCGTCCTTGTGGTAGTAGTAATACGTTCCGTATGTTTTGTTATCGTCTGATATTTTACCAACAGCTTGTAATCCACCTCCTTGATAAACAGTCAAAACATGCTGTTTCTTTCCTTCAAACTCGATGAACTGTTTAGAAATATGTTCTCTCCATTTCGCTCCACCTTGATTGAAGAAATTGTCCGTAATTTTGCTTTTCGACGATAATTTTTTCTGAATATCTTTTGACTCTACCGATTTCAAGGTAAACAATACCATCCCGTCCAATAAATTTGATTTAAAGATATCTTCGTAAAAAGGCATATACGTTTGATTCCAAAAACCTTCATCACTCTTGTTGTATTTAATCGTCGATAACACCAAGTGCAGTTGTTTGGCGTAACTAGTAGGAATCGTAAACTTTGCTTTGTATTTGTCTTGCAATGCCACTTTGTTTGTAATAAACAAATTCAAATCGTCGTACTTATCCCCTTCTTGTGACAACACGATATTTTTAGGCTCGGTAGCGTAACTTCCATCAGCGATTTGCTCGATCAACGACACAACCGAAGCAGAACGATCAGAATATGGCTCCAACAGCAAGAAGGTCATCAATGAGAGTAAACTTTGCGTGTATTGACCCTCGCGTGCAGCAATCATTCCCAAACGCAAATGCGACCCCGGGTGTCCGATGTTACACATCGCAGATCGTTTGAAATCTTCCAATGCTTCTTGGTGTTTTTCAAACTTCGCGTAGGTAGTCGCTCGTGCAAAATACAACGGTTGACTTTTGGGGTATTTCTTCAATCCCTCTTCATACGCTTTCAATGCTTCGTCTAGTTTGTTGTCTCCGTCATACGCTTGACCAAGCAATACGTATGCTTTTGCGCGGTTTGGATAGGAAACCTCCAAGGCAATCAACTCTTTTAATATTTTTTGCGCAAAAAAGTATTCTTCTAGCTTCAAATACGTGAGTGCCGTTTCGTACTGAGCGGTCGAATAATTGGTATCATTTACGGATACTTGTTTGAATTTTTCGATGGCATCGTAATACGATTTTTGATCGTACAAGCGAATACCGTCGCGGATTAATTCAATTGCACTTTTGTTTTCGATATTCTTTTGAGCTGAGAGAAACAAAGGAATAAAAAAGGCAAGAAAAGCTATTTTTTTCATTGTGACAGGGTTTATTATTAGAAAAACTGAGTTAAATCTACAAATTATTTTTTTTAGTCGGCATTTCGACCAACAAATTATTGTGGAATACTGATGCGAAATGTGGTTCCTCGTCCGATTTCAGAATTCAACACAAAAACCTTTCCGCGGTGATTTTCACTCACAATCCGCTTCACAAGCGAAAGTCCCAGTCCCCACCCTCGTTTCTTGGTTGTAAAACCAGGTTGAAAAATCGTCTTGAATTGGTTGGCTGGAATGCCTTTACCCGTGTCTTGAATGTCGATATGCACCCACTCCGGCGATTGGTGAATATGTACTGATAACTTGCCGACGGATTCCATTGAATCTACTGCATTTTTCGCAATATTCTCAATGACCCATTCCATCAGCGGCGCATTGTGTAGAGCAAAAATCGGGTCGCTTTCTGTTGAAAAATTGAACTCAATTTTATCGGAAATGCGCACACGCAGGTAATCCATAACAGCGCGAGTGGTTTCAACAATGTTTTTGGATTCTAATTTTGTTCCCGATCCGATTTTAGAAAAACGATCTGTAACTGTTTCCAAGCGGTTTACATCCTTTTGCATTTCTGCTACTATCATTGGATCGACTTGTTGTGTTTCGAGCAATTGTACCCACGCCATCAACGAGGAAAGCGGTGTTCCCAATTGATGTGCCGTTTCCTTTGCCATTCCAGCCCACACTTGGTTTTGTTCTGCTTTTCGAAAGGTGCTAAAAATCAAGTATCCAATCAAAATGAAAAGACCAATGATTACGAATTGAATGTACGGAAAAAACTGTAAACGTTTCAATTCGGGGCTGTCATCGTAGAGCAGGACATTGTTTTGCTCCGACGAAAAAACAATTGGAATCGGTGTATTGACAGATTTTAAATGAGCGATCGTTTGTTTGACGAAAGTAGGTCTGGTTTTCCACTTCGGTAAATTCGTTGCCGCGATCGAATCGGTATCCACATCGAGGAGCAAAACCGGCACAAGTCCTTTGTTTTCAATCAATTCTTGATTAAACGATTGCAATAGCGAATCGCGTTCTCGTTCGAGTTTAACGATTTCTTTGGAATCGTTGTAAATGTAGGTCATAAACAACCCCTTGTATACTTCAATGGTGAATGCTGGATTCTTCTTTCTCCAAGCATCCGACAACGAAAGCAATGAATCTTCAAATTTTTGCTGCACTTCTTTCTGCGACAAACTTGGATTTTTCTGGCGAAAAATTGATGTATCGATATCCAAATTGATGTAGGTCGATACATTGCGGTTGTTATCCAACAGAATCACCGGTATATCTTTGTTTTTACTGATGATTTTCAACGGCAATTCATAGTCGGGCATGAAATCTCCTTGAATCGGTTTCGAAATCTCTTTGGTGGCATCAATCCACATTTCCATTTCCGCCTTTTCTTTGTCTCGCAATTGGGAAAATGTGCGGTTGGTCAATTGCACCAATTCTACTCGCTTTTTAATCGCATCGGCCCATTGCTTCACACGATCTCGTTCTCTGTCACTGACTTTACTTACAATTTGATTGGAAATAAACAAAGAAGCACCAACGAGTAACAATGCAATTACAAGCAGTACAATCTTCCATTTTTGTTTGTTTGAATATAAATTCATGGATACTTCCCCTTTGATCGAATTTCGAATTTCTAAAATTAACATTTAACCGCAATCAAAACGTATTTCGAGCAGATTATTACGCGCGTTTGGAAATATTTTAACAAGACTTCCCATCAATTTCGAACGCAATTGTTGCGCATGATTTTTATTCCGTTCAAATTTTATACCTTTAGAATCACAAATAATCGCATGAAAAAAATTGCCGTTTCCGTTTTATCCATTTTGTTGTTGGTCGCTTGTAGTTCGAAACAGCTTTCCGAACTGGAGAAAAATGGTCCAAAACGAACGGCCCAATGGATCAACCCGCTTTTCTTCAACGATAATTTTGATCCCGAACTATCGTTTCCCGTTTGGTTTGATGACTCCTTGATTCGTGCGAATAACATTGCAAAAATCACCAAACGTATTTTTCCGCGTTTGCTTGATGAAGGATCAAAACATGAGGATTTTAGAGAAACGATGCCGAAAGAAAAACGCGAATACTATTTTGATCGCAATGGTTTTGTAGATCGACTCGTGGTTTACCATTATTTCGACGACCGAGAAATAGCCCGTGCGAGTTTTTACTTTCAAGGAAATATGGACAACAACGGATTTCGCAACGTGATTCCAAATACATTCCGGTATTTGTCAGACAACGGCGAAAACACCGATTTTACGACGAATGCAGAAGAACGCGAATACAATTACATCATTTACAAACCAGAACAACGGAAATCCAAATTCGTGAGTTACACCGACGTGGAAACCAACGACAAATTGTTCTTCCTAAAAAACAAAAAACATTGGGGTCCGCTGTCTGTCGATTCCATCCTAAAACCTGCTCCCAACGATTGGATTGTGTGGGGAACCGCACGAAAACCCTACAAACGGTACAAAGTCAAAAACAAAGTTTCAGAGCGACACGTGCATTTGTACAATTACTGGAAATCCGGGGTTCTCAAGCAGCGCATTGTACAAGATTATCCGTTCGAATACCATCGAAGTTATACCTTCAACGAGCGTAATCAATGGATTTCCTACATTGATTCTACATTTTCTGACCAAGTTTTCATTACCCGATCAGTGAATGTTTTTGAATTTGATGCACAGGGAAAACCAATTTTACTCCAGCATACGAAAGAAACGCTGCAAGAAAAACCTTATTTCTACTTGGAAACTTTCAACTACGAATTCCACACAAATTGAAAGGCTTTTCACTAGGTCAAATGTAGTATTTACAGCTTAAAAAAAGCATTTCAATCAAATATTGGTTAGCTTTGAATTGAGATAACATCAACATCTAATTAACACGTTTTTCAATGAAAAAAATTAGCACACTTATTTTTCTACTTTGTTCGACTGTGATTTGGTCACAAACCGTGAAACAAACTACAATTGCTGGTCAAACATATCATGTATATCCGTATCCCGAATACGTCTCGATGGGATGGCACCTCGAACGTGCATTGAAAAAACACGAAGAAGTGGATGTAGCTGTGATTGAAGGATTTTACGAGCTCGAAGAAGCACCTCAGAAAAAATCGATTTCTAAAGTCGTTCGGAAAAATTCCGATTTCTTTTTCAATAATCATTTCGTATTGGAAACCGATATTACGCCCTCCCTCGATCCGCTACCGGATGGAAAATACGTTCAATTTTACAGCGGCTATTTTAAATTTGACAACAAAGACAAGCGGGTTTATGACGAACAAAAAGTAGCAGGTTATTTCGAAATCAAAAACAACGTGCTGCATGGCGCTGCCTACTGGCTCAATACATTGGGCGATACCGTCAAATTTGGACGATTTCACGAAGGGAAAAAAGAAGGTGTTTGGACCTTGCGTTCGACGCCTAACATTCAGGTGTACAGCGCTAAAAATGCAAACGACTATTGTGCGCAAAAACCCATTTATACCGTTGAGAAAAATACGTTCAACAATGGTGTTTTGAATGGAATGTATGAAAAATACGAATCGGGAGACTTGATCGAAAAAGGAAATTATACAGAAGGAAAAGAAAGCGGCGAATGGTTTATTTACGAACGTGTTTTTGACTACGACTTCATCCGAAAAATCGCTAAAACGAAAGTTGTATTGAAACAACATTTTACCTATGCCTCAAAGGAAAACATTTCACACAAACCCTACATCCGTCAGCAGATTTTTAGTTACGACTTACCGCGCAAGTATTTTGTTTTCTCCAATTACTATGAAAAACCAGAAATTGATTTTCTCCGTTTTTGGGAATACGCCACCAACGCAGAATCCACACTTGAACTTCCCGAAGAAGCATTTAACGGCTATGGTGACGACATGGAAATGTATGGTGAGTACGACGGTCCAGAAGGCACGTTAGAATTTCCTATCGACAACTACGAAGACTACACCTTTGTGAATGGAAAAATGATCGAAAAATGCAAGTTGATCGATAGTATCGGAATTTACAACATCTACGATGGTATTTATGAAGAGTTCTACGACAACGAACAACTGAAAGTGCGGCTTGAATTTAAAAACGGCGAACTCGTTGCGGAGGACACTGTGTTTTGGGAAAACGGAAAACCATTTGATGTGATTTACTTCGATCCTATTCAAAATCTATACGAAAACCGAAAATACGATTTCAATGGAACGCTTTACGAAGTGAATGTGTACGATGTCAAAGGAAAATTCATCAAACAGACACTCGACCCGTATTTCCGAGACAAAAACATTGTGATCGGAAACGAAAAAGCAATTTTGGTCGAGGAACCGTCGTACGCCTCGCGCGGAATCAGCAAGTGGTACACCTTTGAAGTAAACCACAACGATACGTTGAGCACAGAAAACACCTTGACTGGAACAATTACATTGGAAAAAAAGTGGTACAACGACACAACCGAATGGATGAATACGGTCTACGATGCGGACCAGCGCGTGTTGACAACTACGGTAAAAAGTTGCATTGGAACCGCTACACATGACTACAGCGCAGAGTTCGATTCTGAATTCAAAACAATTCGCGGAAAAAGCACATTCTACCTCAATGACTTACAATTTATTGAAACCTTCAATGGAAATTTTGAACCGATGCGTCAATTTGGACTTCGCGACTCGTTTCCACAAAGTAGAATCGTGAATCCATTTCTTTATTCGACCACTTCAGAACAAGTGCTTTACTACAAAGAACATCCTTTTTCAGGAAAAGTCATGCTTTCAACTGCATCAGAAACCTCGATTTCAATCTCTGCCAATAAAATCAAAATTGCGATTTCGAACGGAAACGAAAAATTTACCAAAAAACTGGAAAAAGAATTCGAAAAATATAAGAAAACGGGCAAAAGTAAATACAAAGACATTCTAGCGATTTCTGAAAACCGGTTGTTTCACGGGTCAATCTTTTCTGATTTTTTTCCGGCAAATAACATGTTGAACTTATTTCAAAATAAAACGAATTACGATGAATTAACGGCCATGAACCTGACAAGCATTGTTCGCATTGAGGGAAACATGTCGCAAGGGAAACCCGATGGAATTTGGAGAGCGTTCGACAAAGACAACAAGCTAATGAGCGAATGTGTTTTCAGCAACGGATCACTCAATGGTAAACTCAAGTCCTTTGCCTATGCGGTTCCAAAACCAAAGAAGCAAGACGACCTTTATATGTATGACTACGAAGACCCCATGGCTAAATTTGATTCACTTCCTGCCAAAAAAGTATACTATTTGCAAAACGAATTGAATTTCAAAAATGACATGATTTCAGGCGATGAAATCAACTACGATTGGACGGGAAAAATCCTTTCCAAAAAAACCTACGTCGATGGTTATGAGCAAGGTCCTGCATTCGAGCGAAACAGTGTATTGACGGTCAGTTTGAACTACGAAAATGGTTTACCTGATGGAAAAATCGTAACCAAATTGCACTTACCAGGGAAAGATACCCTCGTAATCAATGAGTTGAATGTTCAAAGTGGAAGTTTACAAGGCGAATCCAAATCGTATCACACAAACGGAAAAATCTCCAAACGCGGATTTTTCTTGAATGGAATGCCAATTGATGATTACGAAGGGTACGATACCTTGGGAACACGTTTTCACTACGTGAAGTTTGAATATTCATTTCCAGTGGAAGAAAAAATCTGGGAATCCAATCAATTGAGTGTACGGTACTTATTTGACTGGCGAGATTCCATTTATTTTCAACCCACTGATTTATACGAATCAACAAGTGTTGAAGCACTTCTATATTCCACCGGATTAGCGAATGGCGCTTACAATACACCGTACATGGGTCGACCTAGTTTGGTTGAAAAAGGAGGGATCGATTACCACATGACCAAGTATTTTCCCAATGATTCCGTGTCGCGCGACGGCGCATTAAGCAGCGGAAAGAAAGTAGGTTGCTGGCAATTTTTCTCTTACGAAGGAGAGAAATTGTATGAAGTCGAATATTTCGATTCCGTTTTGAAAATCAACGATACGATTCAGTTCAAATCGAAAGGAATATTGTTTGACTTCGACGCAACAGGAAATTTGCTTTCGAAAAGCTACATTATAGAAAAATTTGAGAAATACGACTGTGCGCACTCGGATCACTATGAAGTTAGACAATTCTACACGTTTTGGCAGGCACATGATTCGCTCCACAGAATCAACGGATATGTAAAAAACTACTATGACAACGGAACAATTCAAAGCGAGGGAACCATGCAAAATGGATTGCCAACAGGGATTTGGAAATTCTACGATCCGTTCGGAAAGTTAAACAAAGTAGGTGAATATGCACTCGGAAAGAGAACTGGGCGCTGGTTGAATGGAGACCTTTCTAAAACGAAATACTTGGGCGATATTTGTATGAATCCAAACCTTCCCGATTTAGAGGAGCAAATCAAAAGACAAGAAAAACTACTGGATATTTACATTGAGTATTTTAAAAACGGGAAACTGCTTCGCACCGAGTTTTATGGCTTAGACTTAAATGAATTCGAAGAAGAAGGTTTCGAAGAACCTATCGACGAAAAGTAGAAAATTTCAACTCACCAGCGGAAGTAGACTTGTTTGCTTCCGCTTTTTTATTGGTTAAAAAATTGAGTTTTCAACCCCCAAGTGCAACAGAACGGTAGTTGCACGCTTGGATGAGAAGCCCAACAGAGGAAACAACAGAGGGAAAACGACTTTCTGAATAATTGCAGCGAGGAATAAAAAAAATGCTTCCGTCGAAATTGTTCACTTTTTTTTAACTAAATTCAACGACTCAAAAAATGAATGCCAACTTCTGACATAAAATTTCGTTTTAGAAGTATAGGCTTTTGTTTAAAAAAACTAGAAAACTAAAAACTCCGAACATGAAAAAACGTTTTTTCACCGTAATCAGTGCTTTTTTCCTGACTCTACCGCTATTTGCGCAAACAACAGATTTTGGATTACCGCAGGTAGTCAAAGGAAAGCATGCAAGAACAAAAACCTTCGAAACTTTTCCAGCAGTAGACGCGGATCAACAGATCCTTGCAGATGAACAAAATCGATTGATTACCATGGATAAAACATTCCGTTTTGGAGTAGAATATGCCACTTCAACCGATATTCTTCAAAAAGCAGAAAAGAAAACGCTCGCGAATGGCGATGTACTCTATCAATTCGGGATTTTCTGTCCAGGAGCGGTATCGATCAACGTCATTTTTGATCAATTCAAACTCGCACCAGGAGCGCGTTTGTACCTTGTTGCCAACAACGGTGAATCGTATGCAGGTGCGTACACGTCCATCAACAACAATACACACAACGTGTTGGGAACCGAACTAGTTTACGATGAAATGGCCATTATCGAATTGGTAGAACCAAAATCTGAAGTTGGAACCTCAACATTGCATCTCGGAACGGTTATCTACGGTTACCGTGAGGTCGACGAATTTGTTGCCAAAGCAATTGGCCAATCTGGAAATTGCAACATTGATGTCAATTGTCCCTTGGGAATCGGATGGGAAAATCAACGAAATGCGACTGCCTGTGTAGTCAGCGGTGGAGGAATTTGCTCCGGCTCGTTGGTCAACAATACTTCGGGAAACATTATTCCCTATTATTTATCTGCAAATCACTGTGGTACAGCAGGAGCAGCAAGTTGGGTATTCCGTTTCCGTTGGGAACGTACCGCTGCGAATGCGATTTGTGCAGCCACCAACTCAACAGCAAACAACGGTCCTACGACGATGCAAATCAACGGAGGAACGCTGCGTGCTTCCAATTCAAGTTCCGATTTTCTTTTAGTTGAATTAAACAGCGCACCAAATCCATCGTGGGGAATCTATTACAACGGATGGGACAGAAGCGATGCGCTTACCGTTACGCAAGCAACTGGAATTCATCACCCAAACGGAGACATTAAAAAAATATCGCGTGAAGACGATCCGTTGACGCAACAAGTAACTGCATTCAACGGCAATCCAAACACGAATGTGTGGAGAGTGAATAATTGGGAACAAGGAGTTACCGAACCTGGTTCATCGGGTTCACCGTTGTTTGACCAAAATCACCGAACGATTGGTGTACTTTCAGGAGGAAGTTCGGCATGTTCCGGATTCGTTGACAACAACGGCTACGATATTTACGGACGATTTGGAACGGCATGGAATTTAGGTACAACACCTGCAACGCGATTGAAAGAATGGCTGGATCCACAAAATACAGGTGCGACTTTTATCGACGGTGTTGATCCTGCTGGTCCGACCTTAGCGATTGACGGTGGAATCCAAAACATCTTAGGACTTACCGAAAATATTTGTGGTGCAGTAGTAACGCCGCAAGTAACAATTTTCAACGCAGGCACATCACCGCTCACTTCGGTCGTATTCAACTACGGCTACGATGGAAACAACACACTTTCATACACGTGGAATGGAAATTTAGCACAATACGCAAGTCAACTTGTTACGCTACCAAGTCAAACGATGACAAGTGGAGCTCACACCTTCACCGCGACGATTACGAGTTCAAACGGCGCTGCAGATTTAGGAACGACCAACAATACCATTTCTGCGAATTTCAGCAATGTTGTGAACGGAGAAATTGTGGATTTGAACTTAAATTTAGATTATTGGGCGTCTGAAATTTCTTGGGAATTATTGAATTCAAACAACCAAGTGATTTACTCAGGTGGAGGTTATTCCAACGGAACATTCGGAAGTGTGACCCCTGTAAACGTGGAATTTTGCTTGGCTGTTGGCTGTTACAATTTTAAAATTATGGATACCGAAGGTGATGGATTAACAAGTAACAATTCCCCTGCTGGAAGCTATACAATCACGGCAAACAACGGAACTGTGTTAGCTGAAATGACAACT
Organism: Crocinitomicaceae bacterium; assembly: GCA_008017065.1. Lineage (GTDB taxonomy): Bacteria > Bacteroidota > Bacteroidia > Flavobacteriales_D > Crocinitomicaceae > JAQVCM01. The sequence goes on along the minus strand of SSGT01000075.1, from coordinate 2,239 downwards.
GCTAATGCTAATTTTGGCTCAAGCAACACCAAACCTTTTTGCGTCACAAGCACAATTGGAATCGACGAGTATTTGTTGAATCAAAGCGTGGCTCTTTTCCCAAATCCAGCAATTGACGAATTTACAATTGCAGTAACAGGTAACGCCACCTTGGAAACGGCTTCGATTTACAGTTTAACGGGCCAATTGATTTTCGAGAACGTACTTGCTAATCAAAGCGCAACGATTCAAACAACGAATGTGAGTAGTGGTATGTACATCGTGAAAATTCAAACCAACCAAGGTTTGGTAATCAAACAGATTGCCATTCGATGATTCGTAAATGGGAATTGGTTTTCGTATTGAATCCAATTCCCATTCTCTTTTTAACCGAAAAAATGTACCTTAGCCTACTGCAAGGACAAATTGAATGAAGACAATTGAATTCACAACCGCTCACTATGTAAAAATCGAGTACGAATTGGCACCAACACTTCTGCGTGTGGCGGCTTCCTTGATTGATTTGTTTGCGTTTTTCGTCTACTTCATCATTATCCAATTCCTCTTCAGCGTTTCTGTTTTTAACACGGGAATTGATACTGCAATCTTCATGTCGTTGCTTTTGTACCGCCTTCCCTTTATTTTTTACAGTCCGATCATTGAGTTTCTGACGCGGGGACAGAGTTTAGGAAAATACGCTGTCGGAATTCGTGTGGTGAAAATCACGGGAGAAAACGCAGGATTACGGGAGTTTTTTACCCGATGGATTTTTCGAGTAATCGACATGTGGTTTGGATTTGGATTTATTGCCATCTTGTTTTCAAGTACTTCCGAACGTGGTCAGCGATTGGGCGATGCTATGGCTGGAACGGTCGTAATCCGCAATAAAAATACACAGCGCTTTTCACTCAAAAATATTTTGGCAATCAAAAGTCAAGAAAACTACACGCCCACTTATTTGGAAGTCACTCGTTTTACAGACGAAGATGTCATGCTGATCAAAACAACCTTACAGCGGGTTGAAAAATTTCCAACCAAAGAAACCAAATTGTTCACCATTGATTTAGCGCACAAAACTGCAGAACTAATTGGTTTAGAAGAAACGCCAGATAAAAAAATTGAGTTTCTGAGAACCGTTTTACTAGACTATGTTGTACTCACACGATAAAAAATTATGTCCACGCTCATATTAGTCCCAACACCCGTTGGAAATTTAGAAGATATCACCCTTCGCGCGTTGCGAATTTTAAAAGAAGCAGATTGCATTTATGCAGAAGACACACGCGTTACCCGAAAATTATTGAATCACTTTGAAATTCAAAAACCAGTGTATCCGTATCACGCGCACAACGAACACAAAACGTTGGATTTCGTGGTGGACAAAATCAAAGAAAATCAATTAACAGTTTTGGTTTCCGATGCTGGGACGCCCGCAATTTCCGACCCTGGCTTTTTACTAGTTCGTGCTTGCGTAGAAGCCCAAATTTCGGTTTCCTGTTTGCCAGGTCCAACTGCGTTGATTCCTGCCTTGGTAGGAAGTGGATTTCCATGCGATCGTTTTTGCTTCGAAGGATTTTTGCCGCACAAAAAAGGGCGTCAAACCAAATTACAAGAACTGGCGTTGGAAGAACGCACGATCGTTTTGTATGAATCGCCGCACCGATTGGTGAAATGTTTGGGACAAATCGCCACATTTTTTGAACCAACGCGAAAAGTGTGTGTGGTTCGGGAAATTTCGAAGATCTACGAAGAATTTAAGCGAGGAGAAGCACAAGAAGTGATGAAGTATTACGAAGCAAATCCGCCAAAAGGAGAAATTGTAATTATTATTGAAGGGAAAGATGGAAAAGCTTAAAAGCGAAGGCTATGCGCTTGTTTCGTATGGAAAAGCGGAAACAGCTTTCCAACTCCAGTCGGTTGAAATCAAAAATCCCGTTGAAAACGAAGTTTTGATTAAAGTAGAAGCATTTGGTTTGAACTATGCAGATGTCATGGCTCGAAACAAGATGTATCGCGAAGCTCCTTCCTTTCCTGCAATTCTAGGTTACGAAGTGGTGGGAATTGTTCAGCAAATTGGCGAAAAAGTTGACCCTGATTTACTCGGAAAACGCGTCGTTGCATTCACACGATTCGGAGGCTATGCGCAGCACGCGGTCACATTCGACTCAGCCGTTGCGCGCATTGATGACATGCCAGCCGAAGAGGCGTCATCCCTTTGTACACAGTTTGTGACGGCTTACTACATAGTGTGTGACGTTGC
>SSGT01000184.1 GCA_008017065.1 Crocinitomicaceae bacterium | reverse complement strand
TTATCTATCTGCCTCTCGTTGGCGCAGGAGTTGGTTTCCCAATAGGTTTTGGAGTTGGTGTCACCACTGGTTTTACAGGCGAAGGTTTAACGACAGGCTTGCTAGAAGCCACGTTAAACACACACGTTTTAGAATCGCTTCCACCAACAGTGGATGCATTAATCTGTAGTGTCATCGGGTTACTTCCTTCTCCCATATTCAACGTCACAGAAAAAGTCAAAATACCATTATTCAATACAGGATTGACATTCCCAAGCGGACGACCGTTTAACGTAAATGTTACTTCATTCAAATTAGCAATGTTACTCACTGTACCCGTTACAACCGTTGCACCTACTGGAATCGTTGCTGGATAACTAGTCGGGTTTGTCATCGTGATCTTAGGAGCTCGCGAATTCTGTTTTCTATAGTTTACCACTTTCGTATCTGTCGCCGTTCCAAAATTATTCACAGCCGTTGCAACAATAATGTTTGAACCATCTACGAAGGTTTGATTGAACGTGATTTTACCCGTAGAAGCATCAAAATTAAAGTTAGTCGATGCGCCGTTGACAGTTACAGAAACTTGTCCAGCTGACGTTACAAATTGCGTCGAAATCTGAATGTTCATCGCAGCCTGATCTGAATTAAACGGTGACGTTGCCGGATTTGTGATATTAATTTTGGGTGCTACAGCGTTTGGATCCGCATTTCGTGTCACGACATACGTCAACGTTGCTGTACCACATTCGTTTGTTGCAGTGATCACAATCGTATTCACTCCCATCACCAACGGACGATCCAACAACAAGCTATTCGTGTTTGTGTTGTAAACGAAATTCACTGGACTTCCGTTTTGCGTCACCGTTATGTTAGAACCTACCGACAATCCAGTTACACTTCCTTTCAATCCAAATGCTTGCGCGATCGTGTTACCGTTGTTAGGAGCAGTTGCTGACAATACCGTTATCACGGGAATCTCACAAGCTCTGCGGGTAAATGACCAAGAAATCTTCGCCGAACCACAATCGTTGCTTGCTTGAAGGTCAATGATGTTGGTACCAATGTTCAACCCAACTGTTGCTGTTACTTGTTTTGTAGCAGGATCATAGTTGAACGGCTTATTTGCTCCATTTACGAGTAATACAAGCTGTGAAGCCGCTGAAACGTTTATCGCACTCGCTTTTATTTCGACGGTTGCTTGCTGTGTTTGCGTTGCCTCCGCGGTTGGTAACAAGCGCTGTAAGGATGGTGATAAACAAGGAGCTTTTACTTCTTTGTACTCCATCGTTCTATTCAATTTCGTGTTGCCACAATTGTTTGTCGCAATCAATTCCAAGGTATTTTGTCCATCAGCAAGTGTAACAGTATGTCCAAAAATGCGCGTTGCAGCATTGTAGGTTCCTCCGCTTTGCGCAACACCGTTTAACAGTACTTGAATCTGTGTCGCATCAATAATGTTCTCAATTTTTACGGTATAGTTATACGTGTTTACGGAAAGAACGGCTTCACTCACGCGTGGAGTTACAAAGGACATCGTTGGCTTATCACAAACGATTGTTCGGTAACTAATCGTTGTACTTGCAGCGTGCGTACCAGCTGTATTTGTTCCGCGCACCGTAAACGTGTTGTTACCAACATTCAGACTTGTAACCAAGGTTACTTCTTTCGTTGCTGCGTTGAACGAATACGAACTTGGATTCAATGTTTGACCGTTTTGCTGCACGACCAATTGCGAGCTGTTGTCCACATTTGTCACATTTGCCTTCATCGTGTAGTTTGGAACATTCACTGTTGAACCAGCAACCGAAGGATTCAAAAAGGTAACAAATGGTGGATTTTGTGTAATCAATTTTCTGTAGTTGATCGTACGCGCATCGTTTGCCTGTCCTGCACTGTTGGTTGCGTTGATTTGCAGACTGTTTGAACCCTCGTTTAAGTTCATCGTGAACGTCAGCTGTTTGGTTGACGTATTAAAACTAAATCCAGTGTAACTTGTACCATTGACAAGCACTTGGATATTTTGCGGTCCATCCACATTCAGAACTGTTGCCGTAATTGGCATCGTTGGTTGCGTTGAAGAAGACGGATTTGCGATTGGATTTGTAATGGTTACCACTGGTGGCAACATTGGATCTGGCAATCGCAAAATAATCGTTGTCGTTTCGATATCTTGTCCTGCACTATTGGTAGCCGTAATTTCGATCATGTTGGCACCTACCACTAAACTCGTGGAAAATGTCATCAACTCTGATGAATTACTGTACACAAAGTTGGTTGAAACAACTCCATTGATTTTCAACTGAATATTTTGTGCACTTGCAACGTGCTGAACTCGCGCTCTTACGTCGTATGACTGGTTGAAAACCGTAAGTGGATTTTGAATCGGGTCTTGAAATGTCACTACTGGAGGAATAACCGTTTGTGGTTTTCGGTACATAATCGTTCTCGATTTCGTATCGCTTCCAACGGTATTTGTACCTGTTACTACAATCACATTCGCTCCTTCAATCAAACTGACTGGAAACGTCAAGGTAGTTGTGGTTGGATTGAACGTAAAATTCGTTACGTTCACACCGTTGATGTTCACGTTGATTCCAGCCGAAGTTGGTACGTTCAACACAGATGCTACAACTGCATACGTTGGGTTTTCCGTTGTTGTCGTCTCCATTGACGGAGCGGTAAACGTAACTACGGGTGGTTGCTGAACAACCGGCTTGCGATAAATAAGTACCGTTTGCTTGATATCCGTTCCGTCGTTGTTCGTTCCTCGAACGGAAACGGTGTTGGATCCCTCAATCAAATTCAAATACGCATTCACACCGTTGGTGCTGTTTGTGTAAGTGAAATTGCTGATATTTTGACCGTTCAATGTTACTTGAATCTGACTTGCATTCGCAACATTCAACACCGTTGATGTCAATGCAAAAACACTGTTTTCAGTCGTGTACGGACTGAAAGAAGGATTCGTAATTGTAACAATTGGTGGACGTGGCGCTTGTCGTTCGTAAATGATAATTGTTGTTGCTTGCGCAGTACCAGCATTATTGGTTCCAATAATTTCAAATACGTTTTGCCCTGGGTTCAACACCACGGTACTTTGAAAATCATTTGTAGAAGCATTGAACGTAAAATTCGAATTTACCGTTCCATTTTGCTTAAACGTCACATTTTGTTGCCCTGCGACATTCAATACTTCTGCGTTGATCACAAATGTTCCGTTCATTGTTGTGTACGGATTTGCTTGCGGATCCACAAAATACACTACTGGTGGTTGTTGCACTACTCCAGGCTTGTAAATGATGGTCGTAGTTTCCGAATCGGTACCTGCATTATTTGTACCCGTAACGGTTACCACATTTGCACCTAAACTCAAATTTAACACCGCATTTACGGCGCTGGTCGAAGGATTAAAATTGAAATTTGTAAAATTTTGTCCATTCACCTTGACCGTAATCTGATTTGCTTGTTGCACGTTTAAAACCGTTGCCGCCAAATTGAACGACTGATTCTCCGTTGTATATGGACTTGTAGCAGGATTTGTGAACGTAACAACAGGAGGCGTTTTCACTTCCCGATTGAAAATGATGATCGTAGTTTCTTGATCCGTTCCAACCGAATTCGTTGCAACGATTTCAAATACATTTTGACCTGGATTCAACGTCACGTTACTTTCCAACTTATCTGTTGCTGGATTGTATGTGAAATTTCCGTTGTAATTCCCATTCTGTCTGAACGTAATATTTGACTTTCCATCAACGTAAAATACATCCGCGCGAATTGCAAACGCTGCTTGAGAAACAGTCGTTCCAGAAACAGCTGGATTTGTAAAGTTAACGATCGGAAGTTGCTCCACAACTTGCGGTTGTTCTTGTCTGTTGTAGATGATAATCGTAGACTCTTGATCAGATCCGTATTGATTGGTACCGATAATTTCAAATACATTTTGACCAGGATTCAACACAACATTACTCTCCAAGCGGTCAGTAGAAGCGTTGTACGTAAAATTTGTAATCAAATTTCCATTTTGTCTGAATTGGATATCGTCTTTACCGAACACAAAATTCACGTCGGCACGAATGTTAAAATTCGGTTGATTCACCGTCGATCCTGAAACAGCAGGATTCGTAAAATTAACGACTGGCTTCTGCGTAATATTGTCGTCGTAATTCGGAACGTTTTGAAGGGTATTGTCTGTTGTACTCGGTCTACGCTTTCTTACTTGAAAACGCAAGTAAAAACTGGTGTAGTGGTACAAATCGTTTGGATGCGCACTTCCTTGATTCACGTATCCGTCAAAATCATCGATCCGCGTAAACGTAGTTTTGTGCTCAAGTCCTAGCGAGAATCGAGGTCCAACTTGGTAGCCTAATCCGAAACCCAAACTTGGCATAAACCCAACGCGATACGAACCTGCTTTCGAACCATTGAGTGCAGTTTCATACGTATCGTCTAACAGCGTTCTGATCCCAGATTTTGAATAATTTCCATTTAATTGATTGTAATCATACAGTTGAGTTGTCAACGAATCGGATGAATTCAATAGATTCCCATAGGTTTGATGCCACGACAATCCAACTCCTCCGAAGATATAGGGATCCCAATTCGTTCGTTCGCGAATTCCGTTAAAATGAATCACTAATTCCAACGCCAAGCGATGCACACTCGTACGGTAATTCAGAATGGAGTAACCCAAACTGTCTTTGTAATTCGTTGCCCCTGAGCTCAAGGCTGCATTTGGCAATCCGAATCCAGTAGTATCGACGTCTTGTCCGTACCAATTACCATACAGATAACGCCCACGGATATCGAAACTAATCTTCTTTCCGTAATTGTAGTTGTACGACTTTCCAACTGTCAAACCCAATCCCCAATCGTTTTGGTTTTTAACATCCGTTGTTTGCCATGTTGTTCCGAGATTTAATCCCCAAAACCACCTTGAATCTTCTTCGTACACCAACTTCCCTTGGGAGAAAGCTTGCGTAAAAACGAAAAGAAGTCCGAATGCGAGCGTAATAATTTTATTCATAATGCGTTATTTAATGATTCGTCGACAGAAGTCGATAATTATGCCAAAATTCACAAAAATTGGCCGAATATTTTACTACTTGCGTGAAATTCTTATTATTTGTTAATTTTGGATGCATTAAAATTATGTACTTTTACCGTAAATAAAGGACTTCAGGATGGGTCGAATTCAAATTGTTAATCTTTCGTTAATGCTGTTTTGCTGGCTTCAAACCGTAAGTTTGGCACAGGCAACTTATAACGATTGCGATAAAGCGTTGTATCTTTGTCCACTGCTTACGCAAAACATTACAAACTACGACGCAACCAAAACCCTTTGTCCGGGATGTGAAGATGATTTTACAGCCTGTTTTACACCAAACAATAGCATTTGGCTCACCTTTGAAACCAATGCCTCGGGCGGAGATGTTGAACTTACGTTTGCCAACGTTACGATTGAAAACGCACCGAATCAGGGAACCGAAATTCAAGCAACAATTATTCAAGCGATTGCGCCGTGCGATGCATCGACCTACACGACGCTTGGAAACTGTGTAACAAATGCTACGGGCGATTTTCTGTTGACTGCAAGCGCACTATTGCCAAGTACAACGTATTACGTCGTCATCAACGGTGCACGCAATATGACTACAAATTCAGCACCTGCACAGGCCACGATGGATGTCACTGTTTCTGGACCTGGAGTAGAACGAATTCCGCCTGGCGTCGCTATTTTAGTACCAAACGACACGCTTTGCCTAGGTGAAACAATGCTTTTTTCAGCCTACGCTGGTAACTGTCCCGACACAGCGAATTACGAATGGTACATCAACGATGAACTTGTAGCCATCACCACGCTCAATGATTTTGCAACTTCCGCACTTCAAAATGGCGATGTACTCTCTGTAAAAACTGCATGTTTCGAATACTGCATCGTTGAAATCAACGCGCAAACCGCTCCGTTCACAGTAATTTCGTTTGCTGTAGATGCTGGACCCGATTTTCAAATTCAAGCGGGAGAAGGTGTTCAACTCCAAGGAAGTACGACTGCACCAAGTTTCAGTTGGTCTCCTGATTTTTCATTGAGTTCATCCACTGAACTTACTCCGATTGCGATTCCAACCACAACCACGAGTTATTATTTATCTGCTACGCTAGATGGGTGTACGTTTTCTGACGAAGCGATAGTGACCGTTGCCGAAAAATTAACTCTTACCAACACCTTTTCTCCGAACGGAGATGGTTTCAACGACACTTGGGAAATTCCATCGCTGGAACAATTCCCGAATTGTTTTGTAGAAATTTATAGTCGTTGGGGACAACTGCTGTATCAAACAACAGGCTACTCAACAAAAAAAGCGTGGGATGGAAAATCGAATGGAAAACCAATGGAACCGGGCGTCTATTTTTATGTGATTGATTTGCGTGATGCGAGTTATCCCGACCCAATTCGAGGTTCATTAACTCTTGTGCGATGAAAAAGTTCCTTTTTTGCTTATTTCTCGGAAGCACGTTAGCACTTCACGCGCAACAAATCCCACAATATTCTCAGTGGTTTTGGAATCAATTGGCCTTGAATCCAGCACATTCGGGGATCAAACCTTGCGTGGAGATAAAAACACAATTGCGTACGCAGTGGCTTGGCTTGGAAGGCGCGCCGAATAGCGGTATTTTTACGTTTTCTGTTCCCCTTTACGCCCAACGAAACAAGTATCTGAGTGGTCGCCAAGGACTCGGATTCAAGGTAGAACGAGATCAAATTGGACCATTTGTTGGCAATCGATTCAACGTCAGTTATGCAGGACATTTCAATTTTTCTAAAGACGATCGACTTTCCGTCGGAATTTCGGCTGGAATTCAACAATGGGGATTCGATAAAGGAAAAAGTACAACATTGGTGTCTGACCCCTTGGTCAACGAAAGCAATTCATTCGTGGCACCCGATGCTGGACTTGGTTTCTGGTGGAATGGGAAAAATTATTACGCCGGCTTCATTTTGGGGCAATTGACCCGAAGTCCGTGGACAAGTATTTCCGCTGATTCGCGTTTCAAATTTCACTCCGTGTTGAATGGAGGATTTCGAATGGTACTCAAAGAAGGACTTACATTCATGCCGAATGCAATCCTCCGATTCCCACCGAAAGGAAAAATTTCGGCGGATATAAATCTGATCTTAGATTTGAACAACAAAGTAGGAGTTGGACTAGGCTATCGCAATACGGACGCACTCATGGCATTTTTACAAGTAAAACTCAAAGATCAATTTTCGATAGGATATTCCTTTGATTATGTACTTTCATCGGTCGGTAGAAATGAATTCTTTTCCCACGAAATCTCACTGAGTTTTAGTTCCTGCAAATCGGTCAATACCAATCAAACAAGCTGTCCCTTGTTTTAGACGCATCGAATTCTAACGCTATTTCACTACACAAGCACATTTATCAAACTTGTGGTGTTTAAAACTAACTCAAATACTTCCCCGCATTTCACCACTTCTTGCGATATTTGAGAGTTAAGAAACGTTTTCTTGACGTGTTAATGGACAACATTCAAAATCTAAAAATGAAGACAAAAGCAATCTATTTTTCATCACTCATTTTACTGATTGGTGCTTGTGTTCCCGCCAAAAAATACAACGATTTAGTTGAACGAGAAAAAAAATGCAGTGAAGAGTTAGCTACTTATAAAAACAATTCGATCACCAACGAAGGAAAAGCAAAAGACATTGAAGCACGTTATAACGTTTTGTTATCTGAAGTTTCTGCTTTGCGTGCCGACACCTCAAAATTGGGTCAAGATTACCGTCTGATTCAAGCGCAATACGACAAAATGGTGCTTCAAAACTTGGCGTATGAAAAGCGACTGGAACAAGAACGCAACAAAGGCGCTCAAGAAACGGGTGCTTTACAAAATGACTTGGAAGGAAAAAATGTTGAACTTCAGCGCAAACAAGATGCATTGAATGACTTGGAAAATGAGTTGAAAGCGAAACAACAATTGCTTGAAGATCGTGAAAAAAGAGTGAATGAGCTGGAAGAGATGATGCAACGCAAAGAAGATGCGATCAAACTCTTGAAAACAAAAGTAGCGAGTGCCTTGCGTGGATTTGAAAACAAAGGTTTAACCGTAGTAGAAAAAAACGGGAAAATCTACGTTAGCCTTGAAGCCAAGTTACTCTTCAATTCTGGAAGTACAACGGTAGAACCCGAAGGAAAAAAAGCATTGATCGAATTGGCAAAAGTATTGGAGAAAGAAACGGATTTGGAGGTCGTTGTGGAAGGACATACCGATACAGACAAACTAGTTTCTACCGCTCATCCAAAATCGAACTGGGAGCTTTCTGTGTTGCGAGCTACGGCTGTTGTGGAGATCATGACCGCAAACACCAAAGTAAATCCTGCAATTTTGATGGCAGCAGGAAGATCGCAATTCCACCCGGTTGATCCAAATGACAAAGCTAAAAATAGACGCATAGAAGTGATTATTTCACCGAATTTGAATGCGCTTTTTGAGTTGATTAATAAGTAGGGGTATGTTAGGATTTTAGGATTTTAGGATGTTAGGATGTTAGGATTTTAGGATGTTAGGATGTTAGGATGTTAGGATGTTAGGATGTTAAGACTTTTTTTAGACATTAGACTTTTATATTTACGAAGTTGGGATG
>SSGT01000194.1 GCA_008017065.1 Crocinitomicaceae bacterium | reverse complement strand
CGATTCCGAGCACGGTCACGGTGGACGTGATGAAAACCAACAATTGTTTTGATCAACACCCCAAATCAATGTAAGTGAGATCACTCCGAGGATAAACGTGATGAAATTGGTCAAGCGCACAACAATTCTTCGTCGTTCGATAGCGACATTAAATTTGATTGCTATTCGCTTAATTGCTCGCTTGAAAAAATAACGCGTAAGTAGCCAAAGTATCGCTACAACAAGCGTTTCGATGAGTTGTAATTTGTATGCTTCCATAGTTTGAATTTCAAAATCGTATCGTGTAAAAATACAGATTTTTTGCTGTTGAAAGGCTGATCTAAAAAAGAAAATGGCGTAAAATAAAAAATCCCGAATTCTACTGAAAACGGGATTTGAATGGGTATTCAATTCAAATTAATTGCGATACAACGTAGCTTTAATGGCATCTGTCAAGCGCGCAACATTTGGTAACGCTTCGTCGATCAGCGTTGGCGAGAATGCAAACGGTGTATCGGTTTGCGTAACACGCATCACGGGTGCATCCAAGTAATCGAATGCGTAACGTTGCAAGTGGTAAGCAATTTCAGAAGAAATAGAAGCCAATGGCCAAGATTCTTCCAATACCACACAACGATTCGTTTTCTTAACGGATTCTACAACACATGCGTAATCGATTGGACGAACGGTTCTCAAGTCAATGATTTCACAAGAAATTCCTTCTTTTTCAAGAAGTTCAGCTGTTTCGTAAGCAACTTTGATAATTTTCCCGAAAGAAACGATTGTTACATCCGTTCCTTGTCTTTTCACATCTGCAACACCAATTGGAATGATGTATTCTCCTTCTGGAATTTCGCCCTTATCACCGTACATTTTTTCTGATTCCAAGAAAACAACCGGGTCATTATCGCGAATTGCTGCTTTCAACAATCCTTTTGCATCGTATGGATTAGATGGAGTGATTACCTTCAATCCGGGAACGTGTGCATAAAAGGCTTCAAAACTTTGCGAATGTGTTGCGGCCAACTGTCCTGCAGTTCCATTTCCTCCTCGAAAAACGATTGGACATGAATATTGTCCGCCCGACATTTGGAGCATTTTTGCAGCGCTATTGATGATTTGATCTGCTGCCAAAATCGCAAAGTTCCACGTCATGAATTCCACGATTGGACGTAAACCATTCATCGAAGCTCCAACAGCAATACCTGCAAATCCAAGTTCAGCGATTGGCGTATCGATGACCCGTTTCGGACCAAATTCATCCAACATTCCTTGAGATACCTTATAAGCACCATTGTATTCTGCAACTTCCTCACCCAAAAGGAAAACTCCTTTGTCTCTGCGCATTTCCTCAGACATGGCTTCGCGAAGTGCTTCTCTAAATTGTACCGTTTTCATGTGTAGCTAATTTATTGTATCTGTTTTGTTTTTGTTCAACCCACGAATGAGCAACTCGTTTATGCAGCTAATTCAATTACCACTGAGCTTCACGCGTTTGTTGTTGTTTTATGGATTGAAGGATTCCAGAACACTGCAGCTTTCTCGTTTTGGCGAGCGCTGTTAGACGGTGTTTGTATCACGCAATCACAAGGTTGCAAAATTAAGAAATTTAAAGTAATGCAATTCGTATTGAAGCAAGAAACCACTAAAATTATTTTTGATTGTTGAACCATTTCTTACGTGAAGCTGTTTATTATTAAGCACGCATAGTAAAAGAATGAAAAAAAACAATCGTTTATAAACTGAAAAACAGTTTTGTTTAGTAAATTTGCCTTGATTTAAGATTAAAATTCTCAGAAAATGAAGATATTAGTATGTATCAGTAAGTCTCCAGACACAACTTCGAAAATTGCTTTCACGGAAGGAAACACGAAGTTTGATGAAAATGGTGTACAATATATTGTAAACCCTTACGACGAGTGGTATGCGTTAGTTCGTGCACTTGAAATCAAAGAAACGAGTGGTGGAAATGTAACCATCATTACAGTTGGTGCTGCAGCCGATGAAGCGGTGATCCGTAAAGCGTTAGCGATTGGTGCGGACGACGCGGTGCGTATTGATGCGGATCCAACCGATGCGTATTTTACAGCGGCACAAATTGCTGCTTACGCAAAAGCGAATAATTTCGATTTAGTGTTGACCGGAAAAGAAACGATCAACTACAACGGTTCACAAGTTGCAGGAATGATTGCTGAGGAATTAGACGTTCCGTTTATTTCATTGGCAACGAAATTGGATGTCAACGGTGCAACGCTTCGACTAGAGCAAGAAATTGTGGGCGGTTTACAAGTGGTGGAAGCAAATCTTCCATTGGTGGTAAGTTGCGCAAAAGGAATGGCAGAACAACGAATTCCAAACATGCGCGGTATTATGGCGGCACGTACCAAGCCGTTGCAAGTTGTAGCACCGATTGCTGTTGATGCGTTTACTGCATACGAAAGTTACACATTGCCAGAGGCGAAAAAAGCAGTGAAATTGATCGATCCAAACAACATGGATGAATTGGTGAATTTGTTACACACAGAAGCGAAAGTAATTTAAGTTGGAAAGAAGACATTAGGAAGAAGACATTAGATATTAGACATTAGATATTAGACAAAAGACAGAGGATTAGAGAAGAGATTTTTTCTTCAAAAATCTTAAAATCATAAAATCATAAAATCATAAAGTCTTAACATCTCTCAATGTCAACAAATAAAAAAAATTATGAAAACATTAGTTTATATTAACGGAAATCATGCGATGTCGAAAGCGTCGTTTGAGGCAGTTACATACGCAAAAAAATTAGGAGGAGACGTAACGGTAGTTTCTTCTGGTTCAGCGGATTTATCGAAATTGGGTGAATACGGTGCGAGCAAAGTTATGGTTGATAAATCATTGGAAAACGGAGATGCACAACAAATCACACGATTAGTTGCTGCAGCATCAGAAGCAATTGGTGCTGAGGTGATCGTTTTCTCTCACGATTTAGTGGCGAAAGCAGTTGCTCCACGTTTGTCTGTTCGTTTGAAAGCAGGGCTGATTTCTGGTGCAATTGCATTACCAGATACTTCCAACGGATTCTCTGTGAAAGTGAATGTTTTCTCTGGAAAAGCATTTGGATCAGTAAGCGTTAAAACAGCTGTGAAAATCATTTCATTGTTGCCAAATTCGATTCAACCAGAAGTAACAGGTGCTCCTTGTGCGGTTGAAGAATTCAACGGAAATGTAGGTTCGCCAGCAATCAAAGTAATTGAAACAAAAATTCCAGAAGGAAACATTCCATTGCCAGAGGCTGAATTGGTAGTTTCTGCCGGTCGCGGAATGAAAGGACCTGAAAACTGGGGAATGATCGAAGATCTTGCAAATGCGTTGGGTGCTGCAACTGCATGCTCACGTCCAGTAGCGGATATTGGTTGGAGACCTCACCACGAACACGTTGGGCAAACTGGTGTTGCCATTCGTCCGAATTTATACATCGCAGTTGGAATTTCTGGTGCGATTCAACACCTTGCTGGTGTAAACGGTTCGAAAGTGATTGTTGTGGTAAATACCGACACAGAAGCTCCATTTTTCAAAGCTGCTGATTACGGAATCGTTGGTGATGCGTTTGAAGTAATACCAAAATTGACAGAAGCTGTGAAAAAATTCAAGGCAGCACATTAATAAGTTGCGTTGAAAATCGTATTTTTACATCGATATTGAAGTTAGGGAGGCAAAATTGCTTCCCTAATTGTTTTAAATAAAACGATCTGCATCGAACATGGAGAAAGTAAGACTAGAAATAGTTGGTTTATCTTATAGTCAAACGCAATCAGGTGCTTACGCGCTTGTGTTGGGTGAAGTAGGAGGAAAAAGAAGTCTGCCAATCATTATCGGAGGTTTCGAAGCGCAAGCCATTGCGGTAGAATTGGAAAGCATGACACCAACGCGACCGCTCACGCACGATCTTTTTAAAAGCTTTGCCATTTCTTTTGGCATCAAAGTCAATGAAGTGGGGATTTATAATCTCAATGAGGGGATTTTTTACGCAAAATTGGTGTGTGAAAAAGACGGACAAATAACCGAAATCGATGCGCGTACTTCTGATGCAATTGCTTTGGGAGTCCGATTCAAATGTCCCATCTACACCTTTGAAAATATCTTGGCAAGTGCCGGAATTTTGTTAGATGAAAATACCGATTTTGGTACAGATATCTCCGAAGAAGAAGAAACAACAACCGCTGAAAAAGGAAGTTTATCGGCTTACACGATCGAAGAACTTCAAATTCAACTCAACGAAGCGCTGGAAGAAGAAGATTACGAAAAAGCGTCGCGATTGCGAGACGAAATTAGTCGCAGAATCGATTGATGCTCGCCCCCACAAAAACATTAAAACTCCAAAAATAAAATCACTATGGAACGGTTCACTGGATTGATTGGTATTGTTGTAATTCTCGGGATTGCATTTTTGTTTTCCAACAACAAGAAAAAAATCAACAAACGACTGGTCCTAAGTGGTCTGGCGCTTCAAATTTTGATTGCCGTTCTCGTGCTCCGTGTTCCGCCGGTGAAAAGTTTTTTCCAATCCCTCGGGAAAGGAATGCAACACATCGAAGAATTTGCGCGTGAAGGTGCATCGTTTGTTTATGGTGGTTTGAGTACTGAAAATGAAGTGTATAATCCGCGAATCATTCAATCTGATACCGTTGTAGGCGATGCCGGACGAAAAATAGTGACGCATTCTGTGATTTATGGAGAAGCGAAAGATGCACATTTGCCCGTATTGACATTTCAACCCAATACACCAAAAATGGTGTACCAATACGATTTGGTATCGAAAGACCCAAAAACCAAAAAGATTTCAGGGAACAACAAGATTTTCTTTGTTCAAGGCGTTCCGAAAGTGCAAAATGATTTCGCGCGTAGTGGATTCGTTTTCGCCTTCAACATCACTGCAACAATTATCTTGGTGTGCATTTTAGTTGCTATTCTCTACCACATCGGTGTAATGCAACGCATTGTGGCCATCATCGCACGTGCCATGAACTTTGTGATGCGGGTGAGCGGTGCAGAAGCGTTGAGCAATGTAGCGAGCGCATTTGTAGGACAAGTAGAAGCGCAAGTAATGATTCGTCCCTACCTGAAAGGAATGACCAATAGCGAATTATTGGCCTCGATGAGCGGCAGTTTGGCGTGTATTGCGGGTGGAATCCTTGTGGTATATACCACCATGGGCGCTCCAGCTGAATATTTGATTGCAGCAAGTTTGATGGCGGCTCCGGGTGCGTTGATTATTTCTAAAATCGTGTATCCCGAAACGGAAGAATCGCAAACGATGGGAACCGTGAAATTAGAAGTAAAAAAAGAACACGTTAATCTCATCGATGCGATCAGTCACGGAGCAACCGATGGGTTTAAAATTTCCATGAATGTCATCGCGATGTTGATCGGTTTTTTAGCTTTGATCGCTATGATTAATTACCTCTTTGGATTGATGTATCCTGGATTGACCTTGGACGTTATTTTTTCGAAATTATTCTATCCAATGGCGTGGAGTATGGGCGTTCCTGCGGCGGATGTGAATAACGTAGCGACTTTGTTGGGACAAAAATTAACCATCAATGAATTTGTAGCGTTTAAAAACTTGACAAGTGCTACTACAGAGATTCCAATCGTTTCAGAAAAAGCACGTTTAATTGCTAGTATCGCGATTTGTGGTTTTGCAAACTTCAGCAGTGTCGGAATGCAAATTGGAGGAATTGGTGCCTTGGCTCCCGAACGAAGAGCAGACTTAGCGAAACTCGGAATGCGAGCACTTTTGTGCGGAACGTTGGCTTCCTATCTTTCCGCAACGATCGCGGGAATTTTGTTCTAACAACCCCGAAATCAACGTTTCTGTTTGGTCAACATCACATCCGGCTGCGGACGAATGCCTTCGCGGAACAACTTTTTTCGCTTTTTGTAAATCAAGATTTTTTCAGGTGCCGCTTGCTTTTCCATGCTGGCTTCAATCAAGTAGTACGCTTTTGTTTCTAAAATCAACTTCCAAGTACCGGTCACAACCGTATTGCCGATTTTGAGCGACAAATTCGTTGCGCCCAATTCGATCGTGATGTCGGATGCACCCACTTCAATTCGCTCCATACCCGTGTTGATCTCATACGAACCGATTTTACCCGTGTACGTGCCAAAATGCGATTTTTTGACTTGCGCCGCTACCTGCCATTGAATGAAAACCAGCAATGTGAAAATGAAAAACCGAACCATAATTGATAATTTGTTTCAAATGTAAACAAATTTCAACGCGGGATTCGAAAACCGCCCCACAAACCTACCCGACTGGGATAAAATTCCGTTAAAGTATTGCATTGATACAAGTTGATCGGATTGAAAAAAACAACAACTTAAATGAATACAAACCATGAAATTGTGATTGCTTGAAGGCGTAAATTGTAGCTTTTCGTCGTGCGCTGATGACGTATTTAAAACTAAAAACGAGGCAAACTTGCGTATGCCCCGTAGTAAATGTTTTCACAACGGAAACTATTTGTTTACTACAATAGATTGTATTTCAATACTTTAAGTGTTTGTTATTAAGTACAAGGTACAAATAAGGCTCAAATACTTGCTGTG
>SSGT01000066.1 GCA_008017065.1 Crocinitomicaceae bacterium | reverse complement strand
GTCGACGTTGCAGCTGCGATTCGTCCATCTTGGTCTAGTGCCACACATCCAACCGTTCCTGTTCCTAAACTTTTCAATTTCGCTTCGTATTCCGCGCGGCGTTGCGGTATTTCTGGATCAAACGATTCAAAATTATTGGTTCGTGCAAACTGAATTGCTCCTTCACCACCCAATACACGATCGTCGTAAGCTATCAATTTTTCAGCTACGCGAATTGGATTTTTTACATTTTCAATGTTGATCACACCGCTGAATTTTTTAGTAGTACCATCCATGATGGATGCACTCATGCGTATTTTCCCGTCGCTTTGAATTTGCGAACCAATTCCAGCGTTAAAAAGTGGATCGTCTTCCAATTGTTCTACCGCGTGTACGACTGTTTCCAACGCCGTATGATGTTGCAAATACGCATAGGAATTTTCAAGAATTCGCTTCAATGCTTCTTGTTTCGCCAATTTTACTTCTTGGCTCGTCGAAGATTCGCTAAAAAAACCGCCGTGGATTATGAGTTTCATAGGTGAAAATAGTAATTAAACGCCGTGAATGATCAAATCATGTGTGATTAAATTGTAGACATCTCGCTGACTCATCACATGAACGACTAAATTTTTGATCGAGATTGGTTTTCCCAATTCTACTTGGGTCAGATTGGTGTCTGCAATATTTCTTCCATCAACTAAAATCACCAAGCCCGAGCCCAATGCTTCCATTTTTGTTCCTTCCGTGATCAACAAACCGGTGTCTTCTCCCAGACCAATTCCGAGTGTTTTGGGGTTACTCACGACTGCTTGGAACAAACGTCCAATTCTTCCGCGCTGCACAAAGTGTGTATCCACGACCACGTCGTCAATGAGTCCCAAGCCGCTCGTGATTTTAATTTCACCTTTCAGAAGCGCTTCGCTACTCGAACCTTGATAAATCATGCTTTGCGAAGCTGCCGCAGCACCTGCAGAAGTACCTGCATATACAAACTCCTCGGTTTCGTACTTTTGGATGATCAAATCATGCATCGGCGTACCGCCCAAAATGGAGGTTAAACGCAACTGATCACCGCCGGTAAACATCACAACATCAGCTGCCTGAATGCGATCGAAAATGGATTGCGACAACGCTTGCTCCCGTTTTTCGATGTGTAATACCTCCACATTTTTTGCACCCAAGTATTTAAACGCTTTGCAATACTCTTCCCCTACTTCGTGCGGAATCTTTGATGCTGTAGTGATGATTTCAATTTGAGAATCTTCTTTGTGCTTTGACTCGTTGATGATTCTTTTTAATATGCCTGCTTCGAAAAAATTTAAGTTTTTTTCTACCTGTGCTTCAAAATTGGTCTCGGTGAAACTGCCTTTGTCGATAGCACCCCCGATTATCATTAATTTTCCTTTTGGACTCATAGGCGTCAAAATTATTTTAAAAATTTAAATCGGTCGCAACGAAACGTGTTTTATTTCAGAATAATCGTTTTTTCCAATAAATTTTATCCATTTCACACGCGCAAAATAATAGTTGCGATTGTTCCGAAGGAGTGATAATTCAACTTTTTAAACAGCTGTTTTCGATCTTTTGCAGTAGAGTTTGCTGTTTATTGAACGTTTGAACACCGACGAAGTTTGGACAGTAGATTCTCATCCGCAAGATTCAGAACTAATTTTAAGTAATCGGGTTTATTTTTTAACACTTTTTAAAACTTTTTGAAATTATTTATTTATCTTTCAAAAAACTAAAATAGAAACCACAAAAACAAAAGCGTATTTATGAAAATAATCAGTGTTCAAGCGTTGAGAGGTCCAAACATTTGGAGTGTTAAAAGAAAAAAACTGA
The DNA here is from genome assembly GCA_008017065.1 of Crocinitomicaceae bacterium. Lineage (GTDB taxonomy): Bacteria > Bacteroidota > Bacteroidia > Flavobacteriales_D > Crocinitomicaceae > JAQVCM01. Next base: position 5,261 of record SSGT01000066.1, on the reverse strand, counting down.
TCCAAATGAAATTGGATTTAGAAGAATTAGAAGAACTTCCAACAAATAAAATAGATGGTTTTGGCAAACGATTGGAAGCCATGTTTCCTTCGATGATTGAACACCGTTGTTCGGAGGGTGAACGTGGCGGTTTCTTTTTTCGTGTTGAAAAAGGCACTTGGATGGGACACGTGATTGAACACATTGCTCTCGAAATTCAGACCTTGGCGGGAATGGATACGGGGTTTGGTCGTACGAGAGAAACGAAAACTCCAGGCGTTTATCATGTTGTTTTTAGTTACATTGAAGAAAAAGTGGGTATCTACGCTGCCGAATCTGCAGTGCGCATTGCACAAGCACTAATTGACGGGACAGAATACGATATGTATGCGGATATCAAAGCCATGCGCGAAATTCGAGAAGATGTTCGACTCGGGCCGAGTACAGGAAGTATCGTTGAAGAAGCAGTAGCACGCGATATTCCTTGGATTCGATTGGGAACAAATTCGTTGGTCCAATTGGGATACGGAATCAATCAAATGCGTTTCCAGGCAACAATTACGTGTAAAACAAGCAACATAGCTGTTGATATTGCATGCAACAAAGAGGAAACTAAGAAAATGCTGGACAACGCATCGATCCCCGTGGCAAAAGGTGACATTTGTGTTGATGAAGAAGATTTGGAACGCACGATTCGTAAGATCGGCTACCCTATTGTGATCAAACCGCTGGATGGAAATCACGGAAAAGGTGCGTCAATCAACGTCAACAAATGGGAAGATGCCGTTGAAGGTTTGGCCTTCGCAAAAAAGTATTCACGCCGTGTGATCGTTGAAAAATTCATCTCAGGATTCGATTTCCGTGTCTTGGTAATCGATAATAAAGTGGTTGCGGCTGCGCAACGGGTCCCTGCACATATCGTTGGAGATGGAAAAAACACGATTCAACAGTTGATTGATCTCACAAACGAAGATCCACGTCGTGGATATGGACATGAAAATGTACTGACGGAAATTACGGTAGATCGAGATACATTGGAGTTGCTCCAAAAGTTGGAATACAACTTGGACACAATCCCACCAGAAGACGAAATCGTGTACCTAAAATCAACGGCTAATTTAAGTACAGGAGGTACTTCGATTGACGTAACTGAAATGATGCACCCCGAAAATATTTTCTTGGCCGAACGCATTGCTCGCGTAATCGGGTTGGATGTGTGTGGTATCGACATCATGGCACCAAACTTAACCCAATCGTTGAAAGAAAATGGGGGGGTGATTTTAGAAGTCAATGCAGCACCGGGTTTCAGAATGCACTTGGCTCCATCGGAGGGACTTCCACGAAACGTTGCTTCACCCGTGATCGATATGTTGTATCCTCCAGGAAAGCCATCGCGGATTCCGATTATAGCGGTGACTGGTACGAATGGAAAAACCACAACGACTCGTTTGCTTGCACACATTGTGAAAAACAATGGTTTTAAAGTGGGCTTCACAACGTCGGATGGAATTTATGTTCAAAACCACATGTTGGAAAAAGGAGATACAACTGGACCAATTAGTACCGAGTTTATTTTGAAAGATCCAACGGTTGAATTTGCGGTGTTGGAAACAGCTCGCGGTGGAATTTTACGTTCAGGACTCGGGTTCAGTCGTTGCGATATTGGAATTATTACCAATATCCAAGAAGATCATTTAGGACTCAATGATATTCACGACTTGAAGGATTTGGCGCGTGTGAAATCGGTGGTGGTGAAGAGCGTTAAAGAAGACGGTTGGGCGGTTTTGAATGCCGAAGATGAGCACTGTGTTCAAATCGCGAAAGAACTGCATTGCAATGTTGCGTATTTCAGTATGGATGAATTCAATCCAGTGGTTGTACAGCATTGCAAACAAGGTGGAATTGCTGCAATTTACGAAAATGGATTTATCACAATCAAGAAAGGCGATTGGAAAATGCGTGTTGAAAAAGCAACGCTGATTCCATTGACGTTGAACGGAAAAGCACGCTTTATGATTGCCAATACCTTGGCTGCTACCTTGGCGGGTTACTTGTATGGTTTCAAAACAGACGACATCAAAATCCCGTTGACAACCTTTATTCCGGGAGCAGTTCAAACACCAGGTAGAATGAATATTTTCGACTTCAAGCGATTTAAAGTGATGATTGATTTTGCGCACAATCCTTCGGGATATCGCGGTGTTGAGGAATACTTAGAAAGTATCAATTCAGACCATAAAATCGGGATCATTGCTGGTGTTGGTGATCGTCGTGACGAAGACATCACGGAATGTGCTCGAATTGCTGCACGGATGTTCGATCACATCATCATTCGGCAAGAAAAACACCTCAGAGGTCGTTCCGAAAAGGAGATTATTGACTTGATTTTGAAAGGAATCAGCTCGGTTGATAAATCAATAACGTACGAGATTATTCCGTTGGAAATCGACGCGATTAAGCATGCAATCAGCATTGCAAAAGAAGGTACGTTTATCACGGCGTTGAGCGATGTGATTAACAATGCGATTGAGGTTGTTCAACAACATCTCGATCTGGAATTAGAAGTACAAGGATAAACTCACAAAAAAAGGGAAATCTCAACCAAAGATTTCCCTTTTTTCTACTTATGCATCATCTTTTTTAATGGACAAAGGTGCCAAAACCGTAGATGCGTTTCAACCAATAATCCGTTTTTTCGATTTCTGTTATCACAATTCCTTTCGTTGAACTTGCATGAATCATCACGAGTGGCTCGCCTTTACCAGATACAATTATGCCAACGTGGTTGATCCCAGATCCACTGTCAAAAAACACCAAATCCCCTTGTTGAACGTTTTTTTGTTTCACTTTCTTCGAAAGTTCATACTGTTCAACTGCCCTTCGAGGTAGTTCTTTGTTGTTCATTTTGAGAACATACGACGTGAAGCCACTGCAATCAAATCCTTTCGAATCATTTCCAGCCCACAGGTATGGAACACCAATTTGAGACTTGGCGGTTTGAATAATTTTTGCACGTAAATCGGAAGTTTCTTTCGATTCCGACGCATCTACGTCGGGCACAATATCAACTGGTTTCAGACTCCCACCGTCTTCAATGTCAGCGATTTTGTCAAAAACACCTTTCAAGGTCGCTTGAATTTGATCAACGCGTTGTTTTTGGTCTCCCCTTTTCAAATCCTCGAGCCACAAACTAATATCCCGTTTCAAGGCTGAAACTTCATAAACATGTGCGTTGAATATTTTGGTGCCATCTGGTGATTTCTTCACTGCTAAAAAAAGCTTTTTTGCCTCTTCCAACGCTTGCGGATTCCTTTTCAAATACTGTGGATTTTGGATCAACTGGAAGAGCGACAAACTTTTGTAAAAAGTGGGAACCATCGAATAATCATAATCTGGCTTGTCAAGCAAGGCATTCGATTTTCGAAAAACAAGTTTGTAATGTCCTTGCGCATACAGCATCTCCAACTTATCGAATTCTTTTACCTGCGCAGTGGATGTCAATCCAATACCCATAAAAAAAAGCGTTATTATCCAATATAATTTGTTCATACGGCCGTCTGTTTTGAAAAACGAAGTAACGAATTTTACTGCGGTATTTCGAAGTGATGCGCTTTAATTGATGAACACTTGAATGTTTATTGTGTCAAAAAAAATGGTTAAATACACGGGTTTTCGGTTGGCATTCGAACTTTTTTATCCATTTTTGGTAAAAATTAAGAAGTAAAACGAATCGCAGGTTTTTGGATTCAGATTATTGCCGTATTTTTAAAATCAAATTAGAGCGAAAAATATGAAAAACATACTTTTAGGATTTGTGCTATTTCCTTTCTCAGTCACATTTACACAAGTCATCCAAACTCCCAGTCCGAAACAAGAAGGAGTCGCTAAATTCGATGAAGTATTGACCTACATCACAAAGCTATATGTAGATGACGTTAATACACCCGAATTAACAGAAAGCGCAATCATTGGGATGCTCGAAAAATTAGACCCGCACTCCACGTACATTTCAAAAGAAGATGTTCAAAGTGCAAATGAACGAATCAATGGTAGTTTTGTTGGAATTGGTATTCGATTTCAAATTCTAAAAGATACGTTGATGGTTGTAGCAACAATTCCGGGTGGACCATCTGAAAAACTAGGAATTCGTGCGGGCGATAAAATCACTAAAATTGAAGGAAAGTTGGTTGCTGGTGTCGGACTAAAAACAACAGACGTACGCGAGAAATTAATGGGTGAATTGGGTTCGAAAGTAAAAATTGAAATTCGCCGAAAATCAGTTCGTAAACCGATGGATTTTGTGATTACCCGCGACAAAATCCCAGTTCACTCGGTCGATTGTGCCTACATGGTGACGCCGCAAACAGGATACATCAAGTTGACAAGTTTTTCGAGAACGACCACTGAAGAAATTCGAAACAGCATTAAAACACTCAAAGAAGCTGGAATGGTCAACTTGATCTTGGATTTGCAAGACAATGGAGGAGGATTGATGTATGCAGCTAAAGACGTTAGTGATGAATTTTTGTCGTCGGATAAATTGATTGTATACTCGGAAGGAAGAAGTCAACCGCGTCAAAATTTGAATGCTGGCTTGAAAGGACTTTGGGAAACTGGAAAATTGGTGGTATTAACGAATGAAAATTCAGCATCTGCAAGCGAGATTGTTTCTGGCGCAATTCAAGATTGGGACCGCGGATTGATTATCGGCCGAAGAACATTTGGAAAAGGATTGGTGCAAAAACCAATCGAATTATCCGACGGTTCAGAAATGCGTTTGACCATCGCGCGTTACTTCACACCAAGCGGACGATTTATTCAAAAACCGTACGACGATGTTGAAGCTTATAAAAACGATTACAAAGACCGCTATTTGAGAGGTGAATTCATGCATCAAGACAGCATCAAAAAGTTTCCCGATTCGTTGAAGTTTTTCACGAAAATCAAGAAAAGAACGGTGTACGGTGGTGGTGGAATCATGCCGGATGTGTTTGTAGCATTAGACACGGCTGACATTACGGACTATTTCAAGGACGTTGCCCAAGGTGGACACTTCAACAGCTTTTGTTTAGCCTATGTCGACAAGAATCGCGATCAGATTTTTGCAAAATATCCCGACTTTGAAACGTTCAACACGCAATTTAACTGCGATGCGAAGTTCATGGACGAGTTTTTTGCATTTGTAAAAAAAGAACAGCCTGAACTGGAGTTCAATGAAGAACAATATAAAAAGAGTGCGTACCTTATAAAATTGCGTTTGAAGGCAATGATTGCTCAAGATC
>SSGT01000169.1 GCA_008017065.1 Crocinitomicaceae bacterium | reverse complement strand
TATTTAGTGATGCTAATCGCTGTTGGGTTTAGTTACTTTTTAGGGAATCATTTTACAGACAGTGAAACAGTTTCTACCGCTCCCGGATTTGGGTTGTATGCCTTACTGGTTGGATTTCCGTTGATTCGGTTGGCTGCAAGAAGTATCAAGAAAGACCGAGAATTGATTGATTCCGTCAATCGATTGAGATAGAATCCGCGGATAGATTCAAGTGTTATAAATGCAATTCCAGTGTGATCTAGCTGGTTTGACTTTTATTTTCCTTTCCAATGTTTTCGAATTGATTTTGCACGTTTCTACTTTTACGTAGAAGTTTGACTACCTTTGCACCCTGAAATTGGACGTTCGTTTCAATTTTGATTTTATCATTCTTAATTAAAATTCATGAATTATCTTTCCGTTGAAAATCTCACAAAATCGTTTGGTGATCGCGTTCTTTTTGCAGATCTAAATTTCGGAATCGATCTGGGTCAGAAAGTTGCGATTGTCGCTAAAAATGGAAGCGGAAAAACAACCTTACTTCGATGCTTGATGGAACTCGAGCAGTACGATTCTGGTCGCATTGTTTATCGAAATGATATTCGCGTTGCGTTCATGGAACAAACAGAGAATTTAGATGAGAATCAGACGATTTTAGAAGCTGTCTTTTCACATGATTTGCCCGAAATTCAAGCGGTTAAAAAGTATAACCTGGCGATGAAAAGTGGCGATGAGGAGGCGATTCACGCATGTTTTGAAGAGATGACCGATTTGAATGCATGGGACATTGAAGTGCGCGTTGAGCAAATATTGTCGGTTTTGAAATTGGATAATACCGATTTGCTAATTGGTAGCTTGTCGGGTGGTCAAAAAAAGCGGGTCAATTTAGCAAAAGTATTGGTTTCTGACGCTGATTTTTTACTATTGGATGAGCCTACGAATCACCTGGATTTGGATATGATTGAGTGGTTGGAAGAATACCTCTCGAAATCGAAATCAACGATTTTGATGGTGACACACGACCGTTATTTTCTGGAAGTTGTGTGTGATACAATTTTGGAGCTCGACGATAAAACAATTTATAAATACAAAGGAAACTTCTCGTATTATTTGGAGAAAAAAGCCGAACGGCAAGAGCAACTGCAGTCCACAATTGACAAAGCGAGAAATACGTTTAAAAAAGAATTGGATTGGATTCGACGTCAGCCAAAGGCACGTGGTACGAAACAAAAAGCGAGAGTAGATTCGTTTGAAGATATCAAGAAGACAGCAAGTCAACGCATCGATGATTCGGAAATGGACATTCCAGTAAAAATGGAGCGTTTAGGAACTAAAATCTTGGAATTGCATAAAATTTCGAAAGCATACGGCGAAAAGAAAATTATCGATAATTTTTCCTACGATTTTCAGCGCAAAGAGAGGTTGGGGATTGTGGGGAACAACGGTACCGGGAAGTCGACCTTTTTGAATATGATTCAAGAAAGAGAACCGTTGGATGCAGGAAAAGTAGTGGTTGGAGATACTGTCGTATTTGGCTATTACAGTCAAGAGTTGATTCAAGTTGACGAAAACAAAAAAGTGATCGATGTGATTCGTGATATTGCGGAATACATTCCCTTGGAGAAAGGAAAACAACTTTCTGCTGCACAATTTTTAGAGAAGTTTTTGTTTAATCGCGACATGCATTACAACTATGTTTACAAGTTGAGTGGAGGTGAAAAGCGAAGATTGAAGTTGATGACCGTGTTGATGTCCAACCCCAATTTTTTGATTTTGGATGAGCCAACCAACGACCTCGACATTTTTGTAATGAGTGTGTTAGAAGATTATCTGCGCGGTTTTGAAGGTTGTTTGATTGTTGTTTCTCATGACCGCTATTTCATGGATAAAATGGTTGACCATGTATTTGTTTTTGAAGGCCAAGGTGCAATCAAAGACATTATTGGGAATTATACCGAGTACAGAAAGCAGATCGCACAAGATGCGAAAAGAGATAAGAAACCAAACGAAGAAAAGGAAAAAATTGAAGCAGTGAAAGTGACCCAACTTTCAAACAACTCGCCTGCGGAGAAGAAAAAACTTTCATTCAAGGAAAAAGAAGAATTCAAGCAATTGGAGAAAGACTTGGAAAAATGGGAAGAAGAAAAAAATGCGTTAACAAATGTACTTTCTGATGCGAATTCTTCCAATGACGACATCATGAAAGCGGGAATGAAGTTGTCTGAAATCGTTCAGAAAATTGAAACCGCAACTGAACGATGGATGGAATTAGCTGAATTTGTGTAGGACTTGATCATCTAATTCGATGTGAATGGAATAGGTGAAACGTCAAGCTGATTTCCCTTTTTTTTACGCCGTTCGTATTAGTTAATCTCTTGGATCAATGTTTGTTGAATGGCTTGCATCAATTCGTTTTCGACCTTGCATTGAAGTGCATATTTTTCCCAGTTGCTCACGACTTCGATGCACGTTTCAATGATTTTTTTGGGATTTCGAATTGAGTTTTGCGCGGCAATAGTCAGAAAATCCTCCAACGTGAAATCCTTTCTTTTTCCGTTGATACTCAAGCTGTGTTGACTGACCCATGCGCTTCCAGGACGATAGGCATGGCATATATCGTACGCCGGTGCAAGCTTCCATTTTCCCGAGGGCTCCATGATGAATGAGAAGTTTTTTGTGTGGTCGTCACAATTTCGGGCAATTACGTTGAATACCATTCGTTTGAACATTTGCTCCGCTTCCGCATAGCTTAATCGCAAGGTACGCATCGTTTGAAAGAGTTGTTCATAGCTGTAACTGAATGAGTTGTTGTAGTCAAAATGTTGCAAAGCACAAAAAGTCTGGCAATGCAGTTTTTGATTTGAATGACCGCGATCAAATCGCTTCGTCATGAAGTGCGCGCGGTTGGATTCTTCAATGAGCTTGCATTCCATCATTTCAATTCCAAGATCAGTTGCCATTTTATAGTACGCCATTTCAACGCGACCATAGCCCGTGGTTGCGCCAAATTGCGCGTCATTTACTCCGTCAAACTTAATCAACCAATGTTCAAATCCAGTATCTGTGATTGCTTGACCCGATTTAATTTCACCGGTGTGTTCATTGTAAGCGATGATTGCTTTTGGTCGTGCTCCACCGGCCGAAGTTCCCATTTTGAGCACATCAAGCATGGTGTCACGCATCTTATCGCTCGTTTTCAGTTGTACATCTTGTTTCTTTTGTAATAATTGTTTCGTGGTTTCGATCAAGCTTGATAATTCTAAGTTGTAGGAGGTTGTATCGGGTTGAATCGTCGGTTCAAATTCCAATGCACCCATTCCACGCGTTCCGATAAAACACAACAATTCGACTGGATTAAGTGAGTTTTCGACCCGTCCGTGTTTGGCAAGCCACACGTTGATCAGTTCTTTTCCATACTTATCGGGCAATGAATCAGCTAAGAAGCCGGGGAGACCCTTGAATGTTTCGATATTTCGCAATTCAGGGAACGTATAGATTTGATTGTTGCGAGGCATTTTAAACGGAGCAACCGGGTATTTTTGTAAATCGAACGTAGGATTGTACTCAAAAGAAGCCAGTTCCGTCTCGGGATTCCAAGCAACTGCACCAACAAGTTGTCCCCACAATCTGACAAAAGCTGTTGTTACCATCCTGAATCATTTTCGTCCGTATCTTTGTTTTTGGAATATGCGCGCTGACGAGGTTCGCTGAATCCTTTGGCCAATTGAAGTGGACTCAGTTGATCGTATGCTTTAAATTCGCTAAAGACATAGAGTGCATCAATCATTCGTAAAATTTTGATCAAATTGCCTAATGCGATACTTTCGCCACGCTCGATCAAGCTGAGTGTGGATCGGCTGACTGCGGCTTGCTTTGCGAGTTCATCTTGGGTGATTCCTTGGGCAATTCGTCGTTGCTTAATGAAATTACCAATTTCTTTTAAAATTGCAACATCGCTTTTGTATGTTATGTATGAATTATCATTCATAATGCTTATTTTTGGTATTTAATGACTTAAAATTCATTCATTAATTTTAAATTCGTCTTTCACACTACTAATGTATGAATTTTAATTCATAAAGGTATCATTTTTGAACAAATGTTTGAATTTTCATTCATTATTTCATTTATTTCAATCAGGAAATCTTGATACGATTCAACTCCTGAAAAGCAAAATACAGTCTCCATATCGTGCTATTTCGACAACATACATTCGACTGTATCAACGGTTTTTAACCGGGGGAGTATTCCTTCAAAAATGGAGAAGGATTGTTTTTCTAAAGTCCAACAACGTACTTTTGAATTACCGATTAATCCCGTATATTTGCACCCGCAATGAAAAATTCGAATCTCTCTCAGCATTTAAAACATCCCGTTTTCAAAGTGGCATCGCAAATTTGTCAAGAACGTGGTGTGCAAGCATTTGTGATCGGGGGATATGTACGTGACTTGTTGCTTGATCGCCCTTCGAAGGATATCGACATTGTTGTGTTGGGCAGCGGGATGGATTTTGCACAAGCGTGTGCAGAAGTTCTTCGCGTGAAGAAAGTTTCTTATTTTAAAAACTACGGAACGGCGCAATTCAAGTACAAAGAGTTGGAAATCGAGTTTGTTGGTGCACGAAAGGAATCTTACACACGGGATTCGCGCAATCCAGTCGTTGAAGATGGAACGTTGACTGATGATCAAAATCGCAGGGATTTCACCATCAATGCATTGGCAATCAGTTTGGATCCATCAAATTTTGGCGAATTGATTGATCCGTTTGGAGGAGTAGAAGACTTGGAAAAGAAAATGATCCGAACACCCTTGGCACCCACACAGACGTACTCAGATGATCCACTTCGCATGTTGCGTGCGATTCGTTTTGCGACGCAATTGGAATTTCAAATTGAAAATTCGAGCTTACAAGCGATTAAAGAAAACGCATCTCGGTTAGAGATAATTTCGCGCGAGCGAATTAGTGAAGAACTAAATAAGATCATTCTCGCTAAAATTCCTTCACGTGGCTTCAAATTGCTATTCTCGACAAATTTGTTGCAGCAATTTTTCCCTGAATTGGTTGCTCTTTACGGAGTAGATATTCAAGATGGAAAATCGCACAAAGATAATTTTTACCATACTCTGGAAGTATTAGATAATATCGCTGAACACACTTCGGACTTATGGTTGAGATGGGCAGCGATTTTACACGACATCGCGAAGCCACCCACCAAACGATTTGATCCGCAGATTGGTTGGACCTTTCATGGACACGAGGAAATCGGAGCACGCATGGTACCCAAAATTTTCAAAAAGTTGAAACTACCCTTGGATCACAAAATGCGCTACGTACAGAAATTGGTACGCCTACATTTACGTCCAATTGCACTCGTAAAAGGTCACGTTACTGATTCTGCCGTTAGGCGGTTGTTGTTTGAAGCAGGCGATGATATCGAGGATTTGATGACCTTGTGTAACGCCGATATTACATCCAAAAATGAATTTAAAGTTCAAAAATTTCGTAAAAATTTCGATGCGGTTTCTCAAAAATTGAAAGATGTTGAGCAAAAGGATCACGTCCGAAATTTCCAGCCGCCAGTTTCTGGTGAGGTAATTATGAAAACCTTTGATCTGGGTCCGTGTGCTGAGATTGGAACGCTGAAAACTCAAATTAAAGATGCCATTTTGGAGGGAGTTATCCCCAACGAATACGAAGCTGCATACGCTTTTATGCTCGGCAAAGCAAAAGAGTTGGGACTTCAACCTGTTTGATACTCGAAACACATTACCTTTGCGAGTAGGAAAAATAGACAAACGAATTATACAAACAATATTCTTTTTAAATTAGAACAAAAAACAACACCATGGGAGCATTAAAGTTTCGCGTTTTATTAGATACAGAACAAGAAAGTGAAATTTTTCGGGACATTATTATTGACGAAAACGACAACTTCGAATCGCTTTACAATGCCATTATTTCTTCTTTTAGATTCCAAGGAGATCAAATGGCATCGTTTTATATTTCCAACGATAACTGGGACAAAGGTCACGAAATCAGTTTGATGGACATGAACTACGGTGACGAGTCAATTGACGAAGTGGCATCTGTAATGTCAGGTGCAGTGTTGCGTGATTTCATGGAATTCCCGGATCAAAAAGTGATCTTGGTGTATGATTTTCTCCGCATGTGGATCTTCTTGATTGAATTGATTGAAAAAACCGAAGATTTTATAGAAACTCCTCAAACGCTTTTAGCTGTCGGAATGGCACCACCTGAAGATTCACGTAGTGTGAATTTAGAAGAGGAAGAAGAAGATATTTTCGGATTCGATGAGGAAGATGAATTCGGTGACGATGATGATTATGAAGACGGATATTCGGATGAAGATATGTCCGGTTTTGAAGAATACGAATATTAAGAAAACATGGAAAATAGAGTAGGCGATCCGATTGGTGCAGCTATTTTGGATTATGCCAAAACGAATAAACCCGATGACATCATTGTTTGCTCCGAAATCTGTGAAGATGATATCATTCCCATTGAAGTCATTTTTAGAGATTACAAGGAAATGCCTGAACTTGAAAAAGTGGCGTTGAGTCGTTGTGAAGGAAAAATTTTAGACGTTGGAGCAGGAGCGGGATCACATGCTTTGTACCTTCAATCTCAAGGAAAAGAAGTGGAAACGATTGATATTTCTAAAGGAGCAGTTACTTACATGAAAACCAAGGGCTTAAACGCTCGAGAAATCGATTTCTTTCAACTAAAAGACGAACAATACGATACGATTTTAATGTTAATGAATGGAATCGGAATTGCAGGAACGTTGTCAAATCTAGAGAAAACCTTGGCTCACGCAAAATCGTTGCTGAAACCTGGAGGAAAATTGTATTGTGATTCTTCGGATATCAAATATTTGTATGAAGACGAAGAGGGTGCGTTGTGGGTGGATTTGAATACTGAATACTATGGGAATTTCCGTTTCCAAATGAAGTATAAAAAAGAAAAAGGCGCTTGGTTTGATTGGTTGTATGTTGATTTCGACAATTTGTTCAAGGCCGCTAAAAACGTTGGAATGAAAGCCAACCGCTTGTATGTAAAAGACGATAATTATTTGGCTGAAATCACTAATGAACGCTAATTAGATTGTTTATGAATAGATTAATGGCATATTCGACGCTCGCTTTGGTAGCGGTTTCTTTTGGATTATTTTCTTTTTTGCTACCAGCGGAAGACAAAGGGAATCCAACCACTTCGTTGCTTTGGAAAATCGAAAAAACAGGAATAAAGCATCCATCGTATTTGTTCGGAACAATGCATTTAATCGAAAAAGAATATTTCTATTTTCCTGAAACACTGGAGAAAATCGTCAAGAAATCCGATTTGTTGGTGATGGAAATTGCGGGTGTTTCCAATCAAGCAGAAGCGATGAAGTACGTGGTGTTGAACGAAGGTTCGTTTTTCGACTATTTTTCAAAGGAACAAACAGATACGATTCTAACATGGGCAAAAGCCAAAATGGGATTGGATGAATCGACGTTTCGAACAACATTCTCCAAATTCAAACCATTCATTGTGATTCAAACGGCAACGCAATTGCAGTTTATGGGTAAAACAGAATCGTATGAACTGACCTTCGAAAAGTTGGCGACAAAGTATCAATTGAAAATGGCTGGACTTGAAACCATAGCCGACCAAATGGGAATTTTTGATAATTTGACTAAATCCCAACAAGCAGAAATGGTGATGGCTGGGATTCGTGACGAACAGAAAACAAATGAAATGACACGCAAAATGCAACAGATGTATGCTCGTCAGCGAATAGATTCGTTGTACAGCTTTATACATGCTGAAGGAGGTGTGTTGGCGGAGGAGCAAAATGCATTTTTAGATCAGCGAAACCGCAATTGGATCCCACAAATCAAAGAAATGGTCGCAAACGGAAAGGCGTTTATTGCGGTTGGCGCTGGACACTTGGGTGGCGAAAACGGCGTGATTCGTTTGTTGGAAAAAGAAGGATATAAACTCACCCCCGTTCGATTTTAATCAACGAATTAGCACAAATAGTACATGAAAAAAACACTTTTTTTGATCGGATTGATTTCACTTCTCGTGGCTTCGTGTAAGACATATTCAGAAGAGGAAGTCCAAGGATTTGACAAAGCGATTCAAAAGTTTGTCATGAAATCAGGGTTGAACTACGAAAAATCGGAATCCGGATTGTACTATTTGATTGAGAAAGAAGGGGAAGGCGAGTTCATCAAATTTACGGACGAAGTTAGTTTTAGATACGTTGGAAAATTGTTGGATGGAAAGACTTTTGACGGACGCTACAAACGAACACCGCTCACTTTTGAAGTTTCAAAGTTGATCGAAGGGTGGAAAGAAGGATTTATGTACCTTAAAAAAGGAGGAAAAGCGAAACTCATTATTCCGCCTACGTTGGGATATGGTGAAAATCAATTACCAGAAATTCCAGCCAATTCCATATTATACTTCGAAGTTGAAGTTGTAGATGTAAAGTAGCACACGGCGTGACAGAAATCATCAAGATTCGAAAAGCGACAACCAACGACGCTGCACAAATCGCTCAACGAATGATCTTCGCAATGGAGGATCTTGTCGAAAAGTACCTCAACGGAAAATTTGCGCTCGATCCGATTGCTATTTTTAGTGAATTGATTGAAACTAAAAATAATTTATACAGTCACGAAAATACGTGGGTAGCGTGTATCAATCACCAACTAGTAGGTACAATTACGGCATACGACGGTGCTTCATTTGAAACGTTCAGAGCGCATGTGTTTGAAAAACTCTACGAACAAACAGGATTCAGCTCAGAGTTGGCATCAGAAACGCAAGCAGGGGAATTTTACATCGATACGGTGAGTGTACATCCCGATTTTCAACGCAAAGGAATTGGTAATCAATTAATCAACACGGCAATTGATGCTGCGATCGAAAATGGATTCAGTAAAATTGCTTTGTTGGTTGAAACACATAATCTTCAAGCAAAAGCGTTGTATCTTAAATTGGGATTTCAACCTAGTTCATGGGTGGAATTGGGCGGTACAAGCTACGAAAAACTGGTTCGTGAATTGCCTGGTTGAATTCAAGACGCATCTTTTTTCTTATTCTTTTTACCTTCCAATTGGTAAATTGCCCAACCAAACCCAACGATTAAATGGGCCACGATCAGTATGATTATTAGTGTGCTCATGGATGTGTTTTTACTGCAAATTTACAAGATTTCATTCAGAAAATTACCCTCATTCTTCTGAAAATGGCAGCGAGGTAGTTACTTGTTAATCAAGAGCTTCATTTTTTTTCATTGATTTTAGTTTTATATATAAAATTTGTTAATTTTAAATCATGATTAAACGCTGCTTAACTATACTACTCATTGGTCTTGGAACCCAAATCTACGGGCAAGGATGGCAACCCGTTGGTGCGCGATCACAATCGTTGTCAAACGCAACCGTCGCACTTGCTGATGTTTGGAGTTATCACCACAATCCCGCAGGCTTGACCGAATTGAAATCGACATCGATAGGAATGAGCTACGAAAATCGCTATTTACTAAAAGAATTGCAAACGCAAGCTTTTGTGTTTGCGAAGCCTTTCACGTGGGGAGTGCTTTCGGTCGGAGCACAATCCTTTGGCTATAAATACTACCGCACTACACGCATTGGAATGGGATATAGCCTAAAATTGAGCGATAGATTTTCGGCAGGTGTGCAACTCAATTACCAAGGAATTCGAATCGAAAATTATGGTTCGAAAGGCACCGTAACCGCCGAAGCTGGATTTTTGGCAAAAGTTACGGAAACCATCACGCTGGGATTTTCGGTTTCCAATTTAG
>SSGT01000077.1 GCA_008017065.1 Crocinitomicaceae bacterium | reverse complement strand
GCACAACAGCAATTCTACTGGTGTTGATAGGGCATTTTGAATTGATTTCGAATTCGTCTTTGACTTACACATTTTACAAAATGGGCGTTTATGGAGTCGAACTTTTTTTTGTGTTAAGTGGTTTTTTAATCGGTCAAATTTTAATCAAAACGTTTCAGAAAGGCATCAATTTTTCGGCAATCCGAACCTTTTGGTTCCGAAGATGGTTGCGCACGTTGCCCTTATTTTTGCTTGTGATCATCGCCAGAGAACTGTTGCTGAATCCAATGGGTCATTTTCATTACTTGCATTTTTTGTTTTTGCAAATGACGATCAAACCAATCGGCTACGATACTATGTGGTTTGGGGAATCGTGGAGTTTAGCGGTTGAGGAATGGTTTTACATCTGCATTCCATTCGTTTTTGTAATTTTTCAAGTAATGAAATTGAATTCAAAAAAAATACTTTTTTCAATACTTGGTTTGCTTGCAAGTTTTGTCGTGATGAGGTACTTGTTTTTAACTCAATCGCCAACACCGTTGGATTACAATACAGGTATGCGGATTTTTACTCCGATTCGGTTGGATAGTATTTTGTATGGTGTGTTACTCGCGTTTATTAAAGTCGAGTTTGGATATTTGTATCAACAACTGACTAAATTTTACGTGTTTTTGATCGCGTTGATTGTTTTTGTAATCCTGAACAATTGGGGTAATCTGTTGGTTTACGACTACCAACATGAAAAATTAATACCCGCTACCATTGGCTTTTCGATGGTAAGTGTTTTATTTGTATTGTTAATTCCGTATATCGAAACCTCGTTGAATGTGGGGAATTTCGTCAGAAAAAGAGGCATTCATCAGATTGTTACTTATACCAGTCTGTTTTCATATTGTATCTACTTGATTCACGAACCAATCTATCAATTGGTCGTAGCAGCATCCAACGATTTTTCGACCACTTGGTGGTTGCAGTTATTGATAGCAATCGCTATTATTTACGCAATTGCGTATGTATGTTATTTTTATTTCGAACTCCCAATTTTGAAGTGGCGGGATCGTATTACGGCCCAAAATAAAAAACATGATTAGTTTAATCTTGATTAATTACCACACAGAACAATTGTTGATTGATTGTTTTCATTCGATCATCTCTTGTGATGAGTATGCGAACGTTGAGTTTATTGTTGTAAACAACGGAGGTGAGTTAATTGAGTTAACATCAATTTTTTCAAACAGGTTGAACCTTACGATCATTGATGCTGGTGGGAATATTGGTTTTTCAAGCGCAAACAACCTTGGGTTTGCACATGCATCCGGTGATTTTGTGTTGTTTTTAAATTCAGATACACGTTTTGTTGAGCCAATTTTGTCTGCGATGCATTCGGAGTTGGAGAATGATGCATCGGTTGGAATTGTTGGTTGTAAGTTGGTTAATACGGATTTGAGTATTCAGTTAAGTTACCATGATGGGGATCGGATTTTTAGAAATCTTTGGTATAGAAATCCGTTTGCAATTAAATTTTTAAACGTTTCCTCGCGCATCCGACACATGAAGAATCAACTTCAAGTGAATCACAACGAAACACACGATGCCCGTTGGTTGTCGGGTGCATGCATAATGGTTCGAAAAGCAGATGTTGATGCATTCAAATGGAACTGGGACAATTCATTTTTTATGTATTGGGAGGATGTCGAATTGTGTTACCGTGTTCGAAAAACAGGTCGGAAGGTGAGGTATCTACCAACGATTCAGTTAATCCATTACGGAGGTGGTGGTGAAACTGACTTTTCTTCCAAACGTTTTCAAGTAATGGAAAAATCAAAATTGATGTTTATTGATAAAGCACGGGGAATTGGTGTGCGTAAGTTTTATGTATTTTTAATGCGTTGCGAATTGAAAATTGAAAAGTGGTTAGAAGAACGCAGAAAGCCCATTGAAAAAAATTCAATTTTGCAGCAGGAACTAGATTTTTACTTCAAGAAAAGATGAACTGGAAACGCTTATTTAAAAATAGAAACAACGAACATATTTTGCTTTCGTTGTTGAAGGAAATTGAAGCGATTCGTGCTCATTCTGCTGTTTTGGTTCTTGTGCCTGGAACTACTGGTTACAATTGGATGGGGGTGAATCGTGCCTCTGTTGCACTTTTTCCGTCACAATCGGTTGTTTTGCCTCACTATTATTCCCATTCGGTTTTTTCAGAGTCAGAGCAAAACAAACTACTTGATTCCATTCAGCTGCTGCAATTTGAACAAATAATTTTCAGTGGATTTCCCGCTTATTTTGCCTCTTGGATGCAGCAATTAAAGCAACAAACCAATCAAATTGCGTTAATTTATCACGGTTTCTTTTCCGAATTGGCGGGAAATTCCAGTCAAAGTGCCTTGTTATACCAAATCGTAGAACTTCATAAAAATGGAATTCTTGACAAAATAGCATTCAACAAAAAGGGAATGGCGGAATCTCTTCAGTCATTGTGGGGGATTACTGCACACAAAATAATATTGAAAACGCCTGAATTGTCTAGGATAGAACAAAAAGAACCCGGGATTCACATTGGTGTTCTCGGAAATGACCAGTTTCGAAAAAATTTGCACAATCAAGTTGTTGCAGCATCTTTGGTATCAAATGCAGTTATTCATGTCACAACGGACACATCGTTTCCATATTTGCCTCCAGGTAGGTTTGTACATCATGCATCAGGACAAAGTCATTCGGAATTTACTAATTTGTTGGGAAGCATGCGCATTAATTTGCATGTATCGTATAGTGAATCTTGGGGACAATTGACAACGGAAAGCTTAGCAATGGGGGTACCTTGTTTAGTTGCTTATCACAGTGATGTTTTTGATTTCGACGACGAGTTAAAGCGGAAATTGGTTGTTCCTGACTACGACAACAGTTGGGCGATTTACAAACAAATATGCGAAGTACTTTCGGATCAATCACTCCCAGAAAAATGCATAGCGTATTGCGAAGTATTGAATATCGAGTCGGAAAAATCGATTAATCGTTTTTTAGAGGCATGAAAATCCTCCACCTCATTCCCACGCTCAACAAAGGCGGTGCTGAGCGCATTGCGTTGGATATGTGTGTCGAGTTGGCACGACAAGGACACGAGGTGAAATTGGTAGCCTTGCATCCTGAAAATCAATATGAATTCTTGACTCAATCGTTGGATTACACCGTGGTAGAAACGCGGGTTGAATTGTCGTTGTGGCGAAAAAACCGAACGGATGTACGTGCTTTACAGGCAGTTATTGATGCTTTTCAACCAGACGTAATCCACTCGCACTTGTTTGAAGCGGAGATAAATAGTGCGTTTTGTCGTTTGCCGCAACATACCAAGCGTGTGGTTCATTTTCACGACAACATGGTACAGATGAAGCAGTTTTCATGGCGTATTTTCACAAGCAAGCGGTTGTTGGCAAATTTTTATGAACGGAGTTTGGTGCTGAAAAATTTGCCTACGAAAACACACGCAATCGCTATTTCAGACGACACATTTCGGTATGCAACGCAAGTTCTTCCGCGATGGGTTCAAATTTTACGTCAATTGAACGCAATTGATCTCCGTCGTTTTACGCCATTGAAAGAACAGATCACTACCCAAAAAATCACAATGATCGGAAGTCTCGTCGAAAAAAAAGGACATGATTTGGCGATTGCTGCGCTTGCAGAATTGAAACGACGGTCTGTCTTTGTTCAACTTCAAGTACTAGGCAGTGGACCAAAGTTAGATGCACTCCAACGACTTGTTGACGAGTTGGGAATCAGAGATTACGTCGTATTTCATGGAAATCAAGATTTCCCGGAAGTATTTCTACAGAATTCGCTCATGTATTTGCATACTGCTAGTTATGAACCGTTTGGTCTCGTACTCATC
The DNA here is from genome assembly GCA_008017065.1 of Crocinitomicaceae bacterium. GTDB lineage: Bacteria > Bacteroidota > Bacteroidia > Flavobacteriales_D > Crocinitomicaceae > JAQVCM01. The sequence goes on along the minus strand of SSGT01000077.1, from coordinate 5,653 downwards.
GAGGCAATGGCATGCGGACTGCCCGTAGTGTGTACCGATGGATTTGGTAATCGCGAGTTGATTCACGAAGGCGAAAATGGATTCATGATTTGGGAGCGTGACCCACTCTTGATCGCTGATAAGATCCAGTTTTTGCTGGAGAACGATGCGGAGCGCAGTCGTTTGGGGGAGAACGCACAACGCTGTGCGCAACAATTTGGGATGGAGGCGTATGTGAACCGTTTGCTGGAAATCTACCGCGATTTGTGAAGAAATCAGAACTTAAAAATGCGTTTGTAGAAAAGAGTTGTGTTGGTTGTTGCATCGAATTTTTCGGTCCACGTTGCTTTTGCTTGCTGTGCCATCTGTGTTTTTTCTACCGACGTTAACTGGTAGAAGTGTAAGATTTCGCGTTTTATTTCGTCAACAGTTGGCTCTTTGGGGAGAAGAAATCCATTTTTTGCATGCTGAATAGCTTCTGGAATTCCTCCAATTTCGGGCGCGATACACGGAATCCCGTAGGACATTGCTTCCATGATCGAAACAGGTAGACCTTCCGATTCACTGACGTTTACAAACACATCAATTGCTGTTGAAGCGAAGAATTGATGAATTGCATCGTTGCTTTTGTCTCCATGAAAATGAACGTTTTGCAGTTGTTCTTTTTCAATGCGCTCGTTGAAGTACGCAAGTTGTTTTCCACCACCCAAATGATGCCATTCGATCTGAAAATGAGCAGCGGTTAATTCAGAAATGGCTTTAAACAATGTATCGATGCGTTTTATAGGCACAAGATAACTACAGCTTACGATCGTTAGTTGAACGGAATCGGGTGGGTATGTTTGCGTCGAAATTGGGAGCGGTGCAGGAGTGCCCAAGTAGGCGACGTGTGCTTTATGCGCAACATTCGGAAACTCGTTGAGGTAGTAGTTTCGCCCTTGCTCGGAAATGAATACGAGTGATTCTACGTATTTGTTGATAATATGCCGAAGTGGTAATTTGTAGATTTTATGACGTTCGTGGTATAAATCCCACCCGTGAAACCGAACCGCTGCAGGTAATTTGTACTTTTTTGCAAGTAGTGCTGCGCAAATTGCTTTCTCGTCGCCCCAAAAAGAATAGATTTTAGTTTGTGGTGTTACTTCGCAGTGTTTTTCAATCAATTGAATGTATGCGAAGGCTTTTCGAATCCAATTAAAACTCGTTTTAAACTTCAACCATTTGTTTTCTTCTTTGTGGGTGATGTAATTTTTATAGTTGGAACGCACGAGGAAGAACAATGCAGCTCGAAATAAAATGGACAAGGAATTTTGAGCGTCACTTAATTGAATTGTGTTTTTGCGATTGGATTCTGTGGATTTTATCTTTTCAGCGAGAACAAGGTATGAAACGTTATTTTTAATCAAGAAATTCTCCTCCAAACCGAAAAATCCAGGGTAGTAGTCTGTGAGGATGATGATGTCATATTTTTTTTTCATTTCCTTGACAATGTACTCATTAAATTCCCGTAATTTTGTTTTTAATTACTGGATGAATGATAGGAATAATTGATTATGGGTGCGGCAATGTTGGTTCTGTTCAGAACATGTTTTCAAAAATAGGCATTTGGTCGGAGAAAATTGCAAAACCCGAAAATTTAACGGATTATTCTGGAATTGTTCTTCCTGGCGTTGGTGCATTTGATACCGGAGCTCGCCGATTAAAATCTACTGGTTTTTGGGATGCGTTGAAGCAGTTTGTTGAAGTTGATCAAAAGCCTATTTTAGGTATTTGCTTGGGAATGCAATTGTTTTTTGAAGGTAGCGACGAGGGATCAGAAGCGGGTTTCGGCTGGTTGCCTGGAAATGTGCAGAAATTTTCAGCCTCCGAATCACTTCGAATTCCCCACATGTCATGGAATGCTGTTGATTTTAAATCTCCACGCTACACGGACCTGACCGCAAACAATTTCTACTTCGTGCACGCATATCATGCGCCTGCAAATCTAGATCCAATGTATGTGTTGGGTACGACGCTTTACGGGGAAATGTTTCCTTCGGCAGTGGAGCATAACAACATCACCGGTTTTCAGTTTCATCCCGAAAAAAGTTTAGTTTACGGGATGGAGTTGTTGAAGCGTTGGAATTTGATACATTTGGAGAAATGAACAAGCGCATAATTCCCATGTTGATGCTGCACAGCGGTCAGTTGTACAAGAGTGTGCAATTTTCAACGAATATATACATCGGAGATCCGTTGATAGCGGTTAAAATTTTCAACGAAAAATTGGCAGAAGAACTTTCCATCGTGGATATTGATCCATGCAAGTATGGTTCTGAAATTCAATTCGAATTGTTGGAACAGATTGCTGGTGAATGCTTCATGCCATTGAGTTATGGCGGTGGAATCAAAACAGTGGAAGATGTGCGCAAAATTTTATACAGCGGATTCGAGAAGGTAGTTTTGAATTCAATCGTTTTTAAGAACCAAGAGGTTGTTCGACAAATGGTTGATGAATTTGGCTCGTCTACAATTGTCGTTAGTATTGATTACAAAACAATCAACGGAATGAAACAGGTTTTTGTAGATGGTGGAAAAACCAATACAAATATCGAGTTGATGGATTACCTCCAAACTGTAAAATCATTGCAAGTTGGCGAAATCATACTAAAAGCAATTGATTTGGACGGAACAATGAGCGGGATGGATTTGGAAACGATTCAGAAAGTAAGTTCTGCAATTCAAGTTCCCGTAATTGCAAATGGAGGTGTCGGACATTTGAACGATATTTCAGCAGGATTTTCAGCGGGAGCAAGTGCCGTTGGAGTCAGTTCGCTTTTTGTTTTCAAAGGGCCGTTAAAAGCAGTGCTCATCAATTATCCGGATCCGCAAGTGACTAAACAAGTAAGAAATAGAAGTCATGTTATCGTGTAGTCAATGTTTATTCACTTCAGAAAATCATCCTGCGATTCAGTTGAATGCGCAAGGTGTTTGTGATATTTGTGTGATTAATGCGCAAAACATTCAGCAGATCAAAGGGCAAAAAGACCCTGCATATAGCGCTGAAATGATCCAGAAAATCAAAGCTTCTAAAAAAGGGAAATACGATTGTTTAATCGGAATCAGCGGTGGAACGGATAGTTCCTATTTGGTTTATTTAGCAAAACAATGGGGATTATCTCCTTTATTGATGCATGTCGATGGCGGCTGGAATTCAGAGATTTCAGTCATCAATATCGAGCGAATTGTAGAAAACAGCGGGTACGATTTTGTGACGGAAGTACTCCCCTGGGATGAAATGCGAGATATGCAACGGGCTTTTATTGACGCGAATGTGCTAGATATCGATTTGCCATTCGACAATGCAATGTTGATGTATAATTACTTGGTTGCAAAAAAATACAACATCAAGTACGTAATCAACGGATACAGCATCGATACGGAAGGAATCATGCCTTCTAATTTTACACACTATAAATTAGACCGGCGGAATTTGTTGGATATTCACAAACGATTTGGAAAAGTTAAGTTAAACAAATTGAAGTTTATCGGGACGTTCTCGTATTGGTATTGGAACCGTGTCGAAAAAATCGAGTTTTTACACCCACTTGATTGGATTAATTACAACAAGTCGGAGGCGAAGACGATTATCCAACGAGAGTTTGATTGGCGGGATTACGGCGGAAAACACTACGAGAATATCTTCACACGTTTCTATCAAGGGCATATCTTACCAGTGAAATTCGGGATCGACAAACGGATCTCACACCTGTCGATGTTGATCTGTAGCGGACAATTGACGAAGGAAGAAGCGCAGCGCCAGTTGGAATCGTTGCCACTTTATCCCAATGAACTACTCCAACGTGACGATCAGTTGTTTTTCATGAAGAAAATGCAACTTACTGCTGAACAGATGGATTTGTATTTGAAAACACCACCACAATCGCATCGCGTTTTTAAAAGCGACTTGGATTATTACGATTTTTTCAGGCCTTTTTATCGTTTTTTAAAACGCGTTTTTCAAGTCAATTTTTTCAAAAAATAAGCTTTTCGTTCTGGATTGATTTAAAACAATTCGGATGGATTTATCTGTAAAAATGTTTCGATTGGAATCCCTCCAGTTCCTACAAGCAGCGTTTTTTTAGGTCGGAAAGTAGTGTTGAAAACCTGCATTCCAAGTTGATCCGCACGCATGCCGCTTTTTACCTCAATGCCGATGATTTCATTTCCTTTTTCCAAGACAAAGTCAACTTCGTTGTTGCCATCACGCCAATAATGAAGTTGCAATTTTTCGGTGACCGATGCATTCAGTAAGTGTGCACCGATTGCAGATTCAACGAGTCGTCCCCATCGTTTAGGATCGATTCGTGTTTCTTGGAAACTCGTCCGATCTTGTGCAGTCATGAGTGCGTTGTTGTACACTTGAAACTTCGGACTCGAGGCTCGTTTACGAATTACATTGCCAGCGTATTTATCAATACCGCCCAACAAACCGCTGTCAGAAAGCAAGTGCAAATAATTCGCCAAGGTTGTCGTATTTCCTGCATCTTGCAATTGTCCCATGATTTTGGTGAACGATAAAATTTGACCAGAATACAAACAGCCAATTTCAAACAGACGCTTTAGTAATGCCGGTTTGTCGATCCGTGTCAGCATCAGGATATCTTTCGAAATGCTTGTTTCGATGAGTGAATCTTTGATGTAGTTTTTCCAACGATCTTCATCGGGCAACAGGTTGGCTGCTCCCGGATAGGCACCGTAGTAAACATATTGCTCCAAGTTAAAATCAAACGCTTCCTTCATCTCTGAAAAGGACCAATGACCTACAAAGAGTGTTTCAAATCGTCCCGCAAGCGACTCGTTGAGGCCTTGCTGAATGAGTAAACGAGAAGACCCGAGCAACACAACTTTGATGTTGAGTGCGTCAAAGGTGTCTTTATCCCATTGTTGTTTGATAATCTCACTCCAGTTTTCAATTTTTTGAATTTCATCAATGACGATTAAAAATTCAGGGCTATTTTCTGCTTTCATGCGTAATCTAGCAGTTTCCCACAATTGAATCAGCCACGTAAAATTGTCAGTCAAGACGCCGTCTGCCGATTCGTACATCGAAGCAAATGGATAGTTTGCCAATACTTGTCGGATCAATGTTGTTTTTCCGACTTGCCGAGGACCAACGAGCACTTGTATGAATTGGCGTTTTTCGCTAATTCGTTTTTTTAGAGTCTCGAAATTTGATCGTTGTATCATGTTGTTTTTTAGTTTTTTACAATGTTACGCAACAAATATATAATTTTTACTTTAGTTATTCATCAATTTAACTCTATATAACTATTTGTTTTACTCACTAAATTAAATAAAATTACTCAATAAATAAAATAATTTTACTCAATATATAAAGTTATTTTACTCAATAGGATGAATTGTTTTACTCAATAAAAAATGTTATTTTACTCAATACGCAATGTTATTTTACTCAATGCACAATGTTATTTTACTCAACAGGTTGGCAATCTTGAATTTTACTTCAACGAAGTATCGTTACAATCGAGCAACAAAAAAAATAGTTAACTTCGGAACGGAGAAAAATATCCATTGCAATCAAGCAGCAATACAGAAGAAAATGAAAAAAGTCCTCATTCTTGCGTACGATTTTCCGCCCTACGTTTCTGTCGGAGGATTACGTCCTTATAAT
>SSGT01000006.1 GCA_008017065.1 Crocinitomicaceae bacterium | reverse complement strand
ACCTACCGTTGAAAAAGATAATTTTCGCTTCTGCAAACCCGTGGACGAATCGCTGACATTTTTACTAAAAATAGTTGCAGCAGCATTGAAATAGTCGATGTGTTTTTGAACGTACGGGAAATGTTGACGAATCACTTCATAATACATTGGCATGTGAAAATTATTACTCCAATTATACACAAAATGAGACTGATTGGCCTTTTTCGCACGATCGTTTAAGTTGTAAACTACTTCCGAATTCATCCAATCCGTGATCGATTCCTGCACGTCTTGCTTGTAATAATAATTGATGTATTCGACATCGCAAAAATTTGAAGCAAACATCATATTTTCTCTTCCGATCGACGCGTCCGCCTCATTCACTACCTCACCAATTTCACGGAAAACACCAAAATTTACTGGTTGTAGTAACTTGAAACATCCAATACTGTGAATCCCAATTCCTATTGGAATTAACAATATTACCATCGAAAAACGAGTTGAAATCCCCTCTTGAAAACGGCTAAAAACAAGTATCAACAAAAAAGGCAACGTAAATAGCATCACTAATTCCCTCAAAACCGGCGTGTAAAACACAGAAATCAAATGTCCAACCAAATACGTAAAGAGGACGATGCGAAACAAGAATTTATCTTCGCTCGAAATCCATTTATTTCCGCGAAAACAAGCAAAAAGAATGCAAATCAAAAACAGGGAAAGTAATCCCCATGAATAATTAAAAAATTGAAAGAAAAATTCGCCGATCCAATACCACGTTGGTGGAGGAAGCCAACCCAAACCGCCCTGATTGAGTTGAAAAAGTGTAATAGGAAGGTGCGGTAAAAACGTAAGAATTGCTACAAAACCGATGACCAACAATTCGAGGATTCGTCGCTTTGGAAGATAAAATAACGCGCAAGCACCAATCACTCCTGCGGATAAAAAAGCAAAATAATGCGAGAGCATCGCACCTAAAAATCCAATAAAAACCCCAAAGTGCCAACCAGAAATTTTCTTTTCAGAAGCCTTCATTTCAAGTAATGACCACACCAACAAGAGCAGGAAAAAAGTCCCCGAATTATAAGGTCGAGCAAAAACCGTGTGAATGATTGTGAATCCCAGTCCGGCATAAATGGCAACAACCAACAAACCTGCTTTTTTTGAAAAAAAACGAATTCCTAGCTCGTAAATGATCCATGAATTAACGAGGTAGAAAAGGAAACTCGGTGCGCGTAAAGCGATTTCTGAATCTCCAAAAATGCGCACCCAAATCCATAAAAATGCTTGATAAAAAACGGGGTGCATATCCCCTGCTTTTACACCTTGATGCCAAAAATCAATCCACGAATCAAAGCGCGTTCGATTCCAAGCACTGAGCTCGTCGTTTGACAGCCCTTGGTGATACATGAACAACAAGCGAAACGTCATTCCAATCAAGACCAAGAAAATAAACATTCCATGGCGTTCGAAAAAACGATTCGCCCGAATCTTATCCATACAATTCTTGACGCGTACGTTCGTACAAGATCATTCCGGTAGCTACACCCACATTCAGCGAAGAAATACTCCCTTTCATTGGGATTTTCGCTTTGATATCGGCTAATTTCAAAATGTCATTTGTAATACCATCTTCTTCCGAACCCATCACAATTGCAACTGCACCTCTCAAATTCACTTCGTACAACGGGACCGCAGTTTTTTCCGTACAAGCCACGATGCGTACACCGCTTTGTTGTAAGTAAAATAAACTGTCTTTGATGTTATCCGTTTTGCAAACTGGAATTCGATTCAAAGCACCAGCAGATGTTTTAATCGCATCTGCAGTAACTTGAACAGAGCCACGAGACGGAATTACAATTGCCGTTACACCTTGACATTCAGCAGTACGCGCAATTCCTCCAAAATTTCGAACGTCTGTCAAACGATCTAAAAATAAGAAACAAGGTTTTTCCCCATTCTCCATTGCTTTGTCCACCATTTCATTCAAATCGTGGTAAGCCAAGGGTGCAATGTAAGCAATAACACCTTGATGATTTTGATCTGTGATTTTGTCCAATCTTTCAACTGGAACAAATTGTATGAAGTAATTTTTATTCGCTGTTTCCTCTTTCAATTCAAAAAACAAATCTTTCGACATTCCTTTTTGAATCATCAATTTATTGATTTCTCTTCCTGCACGAATTGCTTCGATTACAGCTCTGACACCAAAAATGATGTCTTTGTTTTCTTTTTCACGCGGCAACGGCTTGAAATCTTTTCGGCCAAATTCCGGTTTCTTTTTGTATTCCATGCTACAAAGATAAATTAATTCACGTTCTCACGAAAATCTAAATAAACGTGCCCTATCCAATCAACGAAGTATTATTTCAGTCGTTTTTGAATTTCGATCCACACCTCATTCGCGATCTCCTCGGTTGAACGGTTGCCATTGAGGGAAAAAACCGATTCATCGTTTTTTAACAAATCGAATGCTTCGGCATATTTTTCGTACACTTTTTTTTGATTTTCAAGCGTTTCGAATAATTCCAACTGTTCACGTCCGGTGCGCAATCGTTCCATACTCACTTCTGGAGAAATATCGACATACACCGTCACATCTGGACGAAGCAACTGTGCACACATCGCATTGCACTCAATCACCCAATTCATGGGTACATGCGCGCCGTGGTAAGCATACGAAGAAAAGTAATACCGATCTGTAATGACGGTGTATCCTTCTTCCAATTTTTTCAACAGTCCATCCTCCTCATTCAAGATATGATTCATTCGATCCGCCAAAAACAAACCCGCTATGGTGTAATGATTCGCCTTCATTTGGTGACTAAAAATTCCGCGAATCATTTTTCCGATTGGTCCAGCAGTTGGTTCAAACGTACTATATACTTTGTGTCCTTCCGCTTCCAACTTTTGAGTGAGTAATTTGACTTGCGTACTTTTTCCGCTACCGTCAATACCTTCGAAGGCGATAAATAAATTGTTGCGCATACTTGAAAATGAATGAAAACTAAAAAACCAATTTAAGTCGGTGAGTAAAACACAAATATAGCTAAAACCGATTGTGTAGACGTTGCTCGTGGGAAGAAATCACAACTATTTGAAGCGTTCGTACGCACATTTCTCAAGCCATTCCCGGTGATTGGGATGAGCGATATTAATCAATGCTTTTGCCCGTTGTTCCATGTTCATTCCAAACAAATTCACCGCTCCGTACTCTGTGATCACCCAGTGGATGTGTCCGCGGGTGGTAACCACGCCAGCTCCCTCCTTCAAGTAAGGAACGATGCGCGAGATTCCTTTCGACGTCACTGATGGCAACGCAATGATTGGTTTTCCTCCTTCTGAAAGCGCTGCACCGCGAATAAAATCCATTTGACCACCAATCCCTGAGTACTGATATGTCCCAATAGAATCAGAACAAACCTGTCCGGTTAAATCTACTTCAATCGCGCTGTTGATTGCTGTCACTTTTGGGTTCAAACACAATACACGCGGATCGTTTACATAATTGATCTCCATTGCTTTAACAATGGGATTATCATCCACAAAATCGTATAATCTCTTTGTTCCGAGTAGAAATGAAGTTACACAGTAATCTTTGACGATTTTCTTATATCGGTTGTTTATTGTTCCGTTCAAAATCAATGGAATCGCTCCATCTGAAAACATTTCGGTGTGCAAACCTAAATCTTTGTGATTTGTCAAGTTTTTCAGCACCGAGTCTGGAATTGTTCCGATTCCGAGTTGCAACGTTGCACCATCTTCTACCAATCCAGCGACAATTTCACCGATTTTATTGGTTTGTTCGGTAGCACTTTCGGAATAACTCACTTCAGGAAGTGGCTCATCCACCCACACCATTTTACGGAACGAATGGACATGAATGAATGTATCGCCATGAACACGTGGCATATTAGGATTGACTTGTGCTATGATGTGTTTAGCTGTTTCTACAGCAGCACGAGCGATATCAACGGAAGTTCCGAGAGAACAATAACCGTGTTTATCTGGTGGAGATACTTGAACAATTGCCACGTCAATCGGAAGGATATTTCGGCGAAACAACAGTGGGATTTCGCTCAAAAAAACAGGTACATAATCTCCACGAAACGAGTTAACCGCCTTGCGATTGCATTCTGACACAAACAACGAATTCATAAAAAAGTGACCTTCCAAACTTGGGTCATTCAAATCAATACCTTGTTGGGTAATGCTCACTAATTCAACATCGGTCAATCGGTCTTTTTGACGCAAAAGTTCTTTCAACAAATGAATTGGGGTTGCTGCGCTTCCGTGCACGAAAACACGATTTCCTGATTGAATAATCTCAATCGCTTCGGATGCTGAATTCAGCTGATTTTCTAACATACCTTCTATCATTTTAAGGGCACAAAGATAACGAATCAGACTCAATCTATCTTTGAAATCTTTCAAGGATATTTGAAACCTGAGTTCGATAGAAACTTTGATTCAGAACACTCAGAAACAATGACGGTGAGGTAGCACTTCAGGCAGTTTCAAACTGTGCTAATAAAAAGATATCGCATCAAGAAAAGAGCTTAATGCGTTGTATATCAACTAAACAATAAATCCAATTGCATAAAAACCGGTTATTCCTCCTTGTTCTCGTGAATTTAGCCCATTAAATTTTGAGTAAATCCCATGTCTAACAGATTTTTATTTCAACTTGAATGTCCATTTTAGAATCGGGCTCAGGTTAAAAAGAAAAGCAAGGGAAAAACAGATAAAATCCTATTTTTTTCGTAATTTAACGCCCAATTATGACATTTAAAGAATTAGGCCTCAATGAAAATTTATTAGAGGCATTAGAACACATGGGATTCGAAAATGCGACTCCTATTCAGGAACAAGCGCTTCCCAAAATATTAGAAAACCGCGATTTAATTGCCTGTGCACAAACGGGAACGGGCAAAACAGCTGCGTTTATACTTCCAATTTTACACAAGCTGACCGGAAAACTAGACACGAGTATCGACACTTTGGTAATTGTTCCTACCCGCGAATTGGCCATCCAAATTGAACAAGAAATTCAGGGATTATCCTACTTTGTTTCTGTCGGATCAAAAGCTATTTATGGTGGCGGTGGCGGAAAAGATTGGGACGATCAAAAAGCCGCACTGAAAGAAGGAACGGATATCATCGTTGCGACGCCAGGAAAGTTACTTTCACATCTTCAAATGGGATACGTTGATTTTTCGAAAGTCAACCATTTGGTGTTGGACGAAGCCGATAAAATGTTAGACATGGGCTTTACAGATGATTTAGAAAAGATCATTTCGTATTTGCCTAAGAATCGTCAAACATTGCTATTTAGCGCAACGATGCCCACCAAAATCCGAGTGCTTGCTGAAAAGATTTTGAAAGATCCAGAACAAATTACCCTTTCGATTTCAAAACCTGCAGCGGGCGTGAGTCAACAGGTGTACTTCGCATTTGACAACCAGAAGAATGAATTACTGAAGCACATTTTGCTTTCCCGACCAGATTATACGAGTATTATTATTTTCACCTCATCGAAATCGAAGGTGAGTGAAATCGTGCATGCACTGCGCAAAAATGGATTTAAGTCGCAAGGAGTTTCGTCGAATTTAGACCAAGATCAACGGGAAGAAGTGTTGCGTGGATTTCGATCCAAGAGAACCCGAATCTTGGTTGCCACCGACGTGATGAGCCGAGGAATTGACATCAAAGAAATCAACATGGTGATCAATTACGATTGTCCAAGAGACGCTGAAGATTACGTGCATCGCATCGGACGAACAGCGCGCGCAAACACGAAAGGCGAAGCGTACACCTTGGTCAATGAAAAAGACATGCCTAAATTGGTACGAATCGAGCGCCTGATTGAGGCAGAAATCCCCAAACTTGTATTGCCCGAAGAATTGGGTGCTGGACCTGAGTTTAAAGCGAAACCAGAAGGCGCGAAAAAGAAGAAAAATTTCAAACGAAAAAAGAAACCCGCTGCTAAACCAGCAGAATAAATCGACATGATGAAAACAATTCAAATCATGGGTTGTTTTAAAAGTGAAATCAACTGATTTAGCAACAAAAAGACTTTTGTCAAATACAAAGTAGTTTCGTAACTTTGTATCCTTAAAAAATTGGAACAAAATAACAACATGAGTAATACACAAGAAAAATTAACTTACAAAGTAAAAGACATCAGTCTTGCTGCTTGGGGTAGAAAAGAAATCACATTGGCTGAAGCTGAGATGCCAGGATTGATGGCGTTGCGAGAAGAATACGGAGCAACAAAACCATTGTCTGGCGCTCGTATTGCAGGCTGTTTACACATGACCATTCAGACAGCTGTTTTGATTGAAACATTGGTAGAATTAGGAGCAGAAGTAAGTTGGTCATCTTGCAATATTTTCTCGACGCAAGATCACGCTGCCGCTGCAATTGCTGCTGCTGGAATCCCCGTTTTTGCATGGAAAGGAATGAACGAAGAAGAATTTGATTGGTGTATCGAACAAACTATTTTTGCTTTTTCAGATGGTCAACCATTAAACATGATTTTGGATGATGGAGGTGATTTGACGAACATGGTTTTTGACCGTTTCCCAGAATTAACTGCTGGAATCAAAGGATTGTCTGAAGAGACTACAACAGGAGTTCACCGTTTGTACGAGCGTGTTAAAAATGGTACGTTGGTAATGCCAGCAATCAATGTAAACGATTCAGTTACGAAATCAAAATTTGACAACAAATACGGATGTAAAGAATCATTAGTTGATTCTATTCGTCGTGCAACAGACATCATGATGGCTGGAAAAGTTGCCATCGTTTGTGGATACGGAGATGTTGGAAAAGGTTCTGCTGCTTCATTGAAAGGTGCTGGAGCTCGTGTTATTGTTACTGAAATCGATCCTATTTGTGCGCTTCAAGCGGCAATGGATGGATTTGAAGTGAAAAAGTTAGATACAGTTATCGGTTTGGGTGACATTATTGTGACTACAACTGGAAACAAAGACATCGTTGTTGGTCGTCATTTTGAAGGAATGAAAGACAAAGCAATTGTTTGTAATATCGGACACTTTGACAACGAAATCGATGTGGCGTGGTTGAACACAAATCATGGATCGACTAAAGTGGAAATCAAACCACAAGTAGACATGTACACAATCAACGGAAAAGATATCATTTTGCTGGCTGAAGGTAGATTGGTAAACTTGGGTTGTGCAACAGGTCACCCCTCTTTTGTAATGTCTAATTCATTTACAAATCAAACATTGGCTCAATTGGAACTTTGGCAAAACTCTGCTGCATACGGAAACGACGTTTACATGCTTCCAAAGCATTTGGATGAAAAAGTTGCTCGTTTGCACTTAGCTAAAATCGGTGTTGAACTTGAAGAATTATCTCAAGACCAAGCGGAGTACATTGGCGTTGATGTGAAAGGTCCATACAAAGCTGAGCACTACAGATATTAAACTATAATGCAAAAATAAAGTAGAAAGAGGAGCAGCGATGTTCCTCTTTTTTTTTACTGCTGAGGAAAAGTAAGTTCGACGCGTGTTCCACCAGCCAGTCCGTTTTGGAATTTATCGGTTATCACTTGTTTGATTTCCAGTCCATAAATTTCATTCAGTAATTCAATTCTGTTTTGGTTCGCTTCCGAGCTAAATGAAGCAGATTTCTTGGAGAAACGATTCAGCGCAGCAGAAGCAATTCTCCCGATCCCATCGTCGTCAATCGACACGTATAAGTTAACCGCATCTTGTGAAAAAGAAATTGAAATCAATCCACCTTTCTCTTTGTTTGCTAAACCGTGCTTAACACTGTTTTCGATAATGGGCTGTAAAATCATTGGAGGGAGGAAACAATCGTAGAGTTGAACGTTTTCATGTACGTTTAGTTCAAATTGAATTTTAGGGAGACGCATTTGCTCTAATTTCAAATAGGCTTTCAATAACTCTATTTCGTCATATAGCGATATTTCTTTTTGCCTCGAACTTTCCAAAACGGCACGACTTAAATCACTAAACAACCCAATAGAATCAACTGCTTTCAGTTTTTCACCAGTCAACACAAAACCTTGAATCGAGTTCAATGCATTGTAAAAAAAATGTGGATTCATCTGACTTTTAATTGCTTTCACTTCACTTTCTGACGCTTTTCTTTCAGATTCAAGCAACATTTGTGCATCCCTCACCTGAATTTCAAGTAATTCATTTTTCTTTTTATTTTTAAAACGCGAAAACAGAAACAGTGTACAAATAACAAGTACAAAAACAGCGCCTACGATTCCGATGATCCAATCTGTTTTTTGCTTGGACTCTAACTTACTAATCGTATTAGCGAGATTCAATGATTTAATTTTGGATTCTTTTTTTTCTGTCGCGTATTTCGTATTGATTTCCGAAATAATTTGTTGGGTTTCAACACCTGCAATCTCTTCCTTCAGTTGTGTGTACTTTTTCAGATAGGCATGTGCTTTTTCAAAACGTCGCTGTTGTTCATAAAAACGTTGGATTTGGTCATAACAAACCACTAGAACTTCCTTATTCTGATCAACTAACGCATGCTGAATTGCGCTTAAATGAAACTTTTCAGCCTTTGTACGTTGCCCAAAATGCGCGAAGCAGATCCCTAAGTTCACTTCAATTTGAGGGAGTAAGAAATTATTTTTCAACGCATTGGAGCGTTGATATGCGTTTTCCAAAAACGGAAGTGCTGCTTCATATTTTCGATCCTCAACATGTATTGCTCCCAAGTTGCTGTTGCAAATAATCAAACCGACATCACTTTTAATTTTCTCCGAAATTTCAAGTGCCTGCTTGAGATAAAAAATCGCTTTCGACGACTGTTGGATTGAATTGAAAACATCCGATAAATTGACCAAAATCGCCGCACGATGTTGACTAACGCTGTCGCCCTTTTCCACCAATAACTTGTCACATTGCTTGAACAATTCGATTGCTTTCAACGGTTGTTTGGCCTTGTTGTACAAATTTGCTAGATTATTATAACCGATTATGATATTATCGGTACTTTTCAACTTTTCAGCAAGTTGAAGTGATTGATTGTAAAAACTAACCGCTTTGGGATAATCAGCTACCAAATAATAGTAGTTTCCGATGCAGCTGAGACTGTGTACTTCTCCGAGCTTATACCCTATCTTTTTGGAAATTGCGTTTGCTTTTTCCGCCAATTGAAGAATCCGTGAATTTTGATTAAACGTACTATTTACACAATAGTCTACAATCATTTCAACTTTGATTGAATCGTCTTTTTGATAGCGCTGAATCGCCTGAAGCGCACCTTGTTGAGAAAGTCCGTTCAAAACATTAAAAAAAACAATAAAAAATGTGCCTATTTGCTTCATGCAATTTCCAATTAGTAACCAAATGCAATAGACCAAAAGTATCAATTTCAATCCACAACAAACGGCTTTACTCAAAGTTGAATTGGCATTTCACAAGGTAATCTATACTACAACCACAGATGCGAAAATTGATTTTAGGCACCTTTTTAAAGTGCTTTTAGAGACAGTTGTGAACAAAAAACTGAAAATCGACCTTAGAAACCCCAATCGCTGACAAAATTAAAGTAAAAAAGAGAGCGATAATATAAACTTATAAGGTCAAAAAAACGATCCACAAGGTCAGAAAAACGATTCACAAGCTTTTCCCGGAAACATCCGATTATAGCATGTTCCTTTGCCTCAAGATTTAAATAACTATCATGAAAACAAAAAAATTACTAGCTTCACTACTGCTTACAAGCACTTTGTCATTCGGACAACATTACAATTGGCATAACAACCTTGTGATGAGCGGATCAAACAACTCTTCAATAACCCACACAGACGCTATCGACTACGGACTAGGGCAATTGTTGACTGTTGGAAGATTTGCAGGTACAATCGACCTAGATCCAAGCAGTGGAACATCAATACATTCGTCACTCGGAAGTACACTTTATACAAACAATGATTGGTTTATTCAAAAAACGGATGGTGCTGGCAATGTGTTGTATACCCGAATTTTAGCGATGTCGGATGCAACGTCTCAGGTGGAGATTGTTGATGCAAAAATAGACGAAAACGGAAGTGTTATTTTGCTTGGAACCTTACAAGGTACCGTCAATTCAGTGGGAGGAACAACATCCCAACAAGTAAGTACACCGGAGGAAGACGGAGCAATGATTATCCTCAACTACAATCCATCGGGGGTATTGTATTATTCAAAAGTATTCCAAGCATCTCAATACGATTTAAACCCGATTAACTTAACAATCCGGAATAATGATATTGAAATTTGGGCAGAATTATTTACGTCAAGTGACATCGATCCATCACCGAATGCCGAGCAAATTGTTTCAAATTTATCGATCGTTAAAATTGAATTACAATCAAACGGAAGTTTTAGCGATTATGCAACCATCGCATATCCAGGACAAACAAACCAAGTGATTTTGAATGAAGACTTTCAAAACTCGTATTATGCGATCATTGGAAATTTTGGAATGCAAACAACATTTGATCCAGCAGTTGGCATCCAAGTACCAATTCCCAACAAATTGAATAAATTTTATTGGGTGCTCGACAACAACTTGAATTATGTCACGCATGGACTTTCAGTTCAAAACTACGGTATTAGCGAGATGCGTGCCGAATTTGCACAAGGAAAATTAATTCTCGGAGGAGGTTTTCAAGATTCAATCGATTTTGACTTATCAACCCCAGAATACGATATGAATACTGCAAACTACGCGGGCTATCTTTACGCCATTGATGTTGAAACCAATCAAATGATTTGGTCAAAACAGTATTCGAATTTGACTACGCTGGATCAAAATTCGATGTCAGCAAGTACCGAAGAAAATGCGTTCTACCTATTTATGCCCTGTTTTACAGGACAAGATGCGAGTGGAAATGGGACTGATATTGTTGCCTCACCGTTGGTCGTACTCGCAAAGTATGAACTTTCGACAGGAAACTATCTCGGCAAAATGACTCTTCCCTATGGAATGACCTCCACTAGATTGTTGATCTACTACACACAAGAAGATATGAACGTGTTGATTTCTGGAACAACCGCGAATACAACAGACATTGACCCAAGCGCTAATGTTGCAAATTCCACTGCTAGTTCAAGTTTTTACGCAAAATATTCAACGCTTGCGCCTACTAACTCGCTGGTGGAAAATGAACTTCAAGCATTGGTTTTTCCAAATCCTGCAACGTCACAATTTACAGTTCAGGGGCTTACTGAAAATGCAAGCTACCGACTTCTAACAGTTTCTGGTGAAGAAGTTCAACGAGGAACGATTGAAGGAAACAAACACCTTTCCGTTACAAATTTAGCGAACGGAATCTACTTTCTGCATATAGCAACTGATTCAAAGCAAGGCATTGTAAAATTTGTCGTGCGACACTAAAAAATGGATATCCCAAAAATATAAACACCTTTAAAAATTAGAGTATGAAAATGAGAGAATTAATGGTTAGTACTTTTTTAGCAATTGTGTACAATACAAGTATTCAAGCACAACAATACAATTTTGACCAAACATTTGATACAGATGGCGTAAAGGTCTATTCAACGCAACCACTCAACTACTTCATGAGTGTACTTCTCAAAGACGATGGTTCATCGTGGGCCTATCTGAATGTGATGAACACAACAACAAACAATTATACAGTAGGACTTGTTTCTCTTCTACCAAACGGAAGCGCAAACAGTGCATTTGGTGTAAATGGTTCATACGGATGGACCAATAGCCAACCGATGACCAATGCAAGTGAATTATTTTCCACGCCAAATGGTGGATGCTGGGGTCCGAATGATTTTTTTCCAGGTGGAATTTGTGCCACATCTCCTACAAGTACAGAAGCAACTTTACAAGTAAATACTTCCTACCCGAATTGGAGTTACGGCAGTGTGCAAGTCAACGATAGCGTGTATGTCATGCTGACTTTCAATGAATTGTACTCTTACAGAGATCGAAAATCATCCACATACGGTGCAGAAAGCCTTTGGTTTAACGGCTCTTACGGCGGTTCATTTATCACGAGTTCACCCTATCATCCGTTCGGCGATCAAACAAAGGAGATATATACCTACAACGATGCACTTGGTATGGCACAAGACGGAGGGATTTTAATTCCTGCGGTGATTCAAAAAAATATGGGTGCTGATGGGTATCAAATTGGCCTTCTTAAACTACTACCCAATTCATTGGATATGGACACCAACTTCGGAACTGGTGGTTGGGTAGAAATCACTCCCATCCATGCGACTTCATCCAATTTTCGAGTTCACAGTATCCGCTCGTTGACCGATGGACGAATTGTTGTCAGTTTCAATGACGAAAACAACGGCTCACCAGTTACCAACATACGCACATACAGCACAGCAGGTGTACTTGTTAATTCAACAACGATTCCTGGATTGAGCAGAAGATTAGAGGTAGACGCTCAAAACAACATCTATGCAATCATGAATGGCCAACGTATTGTATATGCGTATTCAAGTTCACTTGCTCCATTGGCAATCAACGGGACAAATAATTACGTTGACTTACCAACAGTAGTATCATCTACGAACCTAATTGACGTTTACGGATCAAGTATCAACAGCACTGGAGATATTATGATTAGTGGAGGTATAAAATACGATAATCTATCACCAGATGTATCGGCGGTACTCATTAAGTTGAAAAGAGCAAGCAATGGAAGCGGAGTTGGTATTAACGAAACTGAAGCGAATCAATTGATTTGTTATCCAAACCCAGTAAAAATGGAACTAAATATCGACAACCTCTCGGGGGACTATGCGTATTCCATTTACAATTCAGTTGGTCAACTTGTGCAATCTGAAAGTCACCTCATCAACAGTCAGATCTCTGTAGCGAAGCTAGAATCTGGGATGTACACGATTCAACTTTTACAAAACAAGCAAGTGATCACAACACGATTTATTAAGGAATAGTCAATTGGACCAACCTATAAACAAACCCATTTATTTTTTTCGTAGTTTTTATCAAACTCCATGCGTTTCTGCGTGGAGTTTGTTATTTTAAAAAAAGTTCCAATTCACGTTTCTTATCTCTCGCAAGCGGAATCATTGTTTGGTCTTTCATCTCAATCTCGTTTACCAAAATCTTTGCTATTTGCGCTGTATTTATGATGTAAGAGCGGTGCGGTTTAAAAAACTGTGTATTCGTGAGTAGCAACTCATATTCTTTGAGTGGTCTCGAGACTACAATTCGCTTCTTTGTGAGCAAATAAAATTCGGTGTACACGTTATCTGCCTTCAAATAAACGATTTCATTCAATTGGATTGGATATTGACCTTCGCTGTTTTTCAAAATAATTTTGTCGATCGTCTCTGCTTTTGAAAGATACTGGAGTAACTCAAGTTGTTCGGATGACACTTTGTTTTTTTTGATTACGCGTTCAATTGCTTCCACAAACCGATCTTCCTTCAACGGTTTCAATAGGTAATCGATCGCACAGAGTGCAAATGCTTCAAGCGCAAATCCGCTATAAGCAGTAGTGAAAATAATTTCAAACGTTAACTTTTCCTTCGGTAGGTACTTGACAATATCTATTCCAATTTCACCGTTTAGCTGTACATCTAGAAAAATAAAATCGACTTTGTTTTCTTTCAAAAACTCACACGCGGTCGAAATTTTATCAAAATCTCCTAAACACGTCATTTCTGGAAAAAAACGTTCAACATAGCTTTTCACCACCAATACCGCATTGACTTCATCTTCTATTATCAAATAATTCATTCAAATCGAGTTTATCGTAAAAATAGAATCAATTCGTTAGATTACCGTATTACAGCGATAGAAACTTTCAACGAATCGTTTTCAACTTTCAAATCAACGAATTCAGCCAAAATCAAATCAATTGATTTACTTATTTTTGCATTCTATTTTAAAAAAATGCAGTTTCCAATCGTTGATTTTTCACAAAAAATAAATTACCGAACCGAACTATTCGCTGGTTTAACCGTCGCAATGACGATGATTCCTGAATCACTCGCATTCGCTATCCTCGCTGGACTACCGCCCTTAACAGGTTTATATGCGGCTTTTATCATGGGTATTGTAACTGCAATTTTTGGAGGACGACCAGGGATGGTATCCGGCGGGGCTGGTGCAACAATCATTGTTTTGATATCACTAATTCAATCACATGGAGTCGAATATTTGTTTGCAACTGTATTGCTTGCAGGTATGTTACAAATAGGTGTTGGTATATTGAAATTTGGGAAATTTATCCGTCTTGTCCCAGAATCCGTTATGTACGGCTTTGTAAACGGTCTTGCAGTCGTGATTTTCATTTCGCAACTGAAGCAATTCAAAACACTCGAAAATGGGCGTGAGGTTTGGCTTTCCGGAAACAAACTGTACGTCATGTTGGCACTCGTGCTTTTCGGTATTTTAATCGTCGTTGGAACAACAAAGATCACCAAAAAAATACCAGCTGCTCTCGTGTCCATTTTACTGCTCTTTGGACTTGTGCACTTCTTTCAAATTGATACACAACGCGTAGGCGACATCGCATCAATCAGCGGTCAGTTTCCTCCTTTTCACATTCCTCAAGTCCCCATCAACTGGGAAACACTTCAAACTATCTTTCCGTATGCGGTGATCATGGCAGGAGTTGGACTAATCGAGTCACTACTCACGTTGAATGTGGCAGACGAACTTACAAACTCGACCGGGAAACCCAATCAAGAATGCATCGCACAAGGAAGCGCAAACGTGTTGAACGGTCTGTTCACTGGCATGGGTGGATGTGCAATGATCGCACAAACATTTGTAAACATCTCAGCAGGGTCTCGCACTCGATTCGCGGGAATCATCGGCGCAATAACTATTTTGTGTGTTATCCTTTTTGCTTCACCAGTGGTTGAAAAAATACCCATGGCAGCGCTCACTGGAGTAATGCTTGTTGTGTCGTTCACCACCTTCAACTGGGGAAGCTTGAGAATCTATAAAAAAATGCCAAGTTCAGACTTTTTCATCATGGTCATTGTCGCTTCAATTACCATATTCATGCACAACTTGGCGTTTGCAGTGCTTACGGGAGTTGTATTATCCGCATTGGTTTTTGCGTGGGAAAGCGCTAAAAGAATTCGCGCTAAAAAATTCGTCGATCCAGAAGGGGTCAAACATTACCGTATTTTTGGTCCGCTATTTTTTGCATCCGTTTCAGCATTCAATGAAAAATTTGATCTTGAAAATGACCCGCTTGAGGTTGTTATTGACTTCAAAGAAAGTAGAATTTCAGATCTGAGTGCAATCGATGCTATTCACAAACTAACGGCGAGGTACGAAGAAAAAGGAAAAAAGATTCGCCTCATTAACCTAAATGGTGAAAGTAGGAAAAAACTGCAAAGAGCAAAAAAACTTATTAAAATAGATTTCGAACACTAATGAATCATCTTTTTAAAAGTACACCACATTACATGTAAATCTTTCCATATAGACGGATCGTTGAGGTACTTTTCATTCAATTTCAATTTTGCGGGCATGATTTCCTGAATGTATGTCGCCTGCGGATTTTCCGACTCACCCAATAAACGACTTTCATCAAAATACTCGAGCGAAGCATAATCTGTTATACCAGGCTTAACTGAGAGGATTTTCAACTGCGCATCCGAATACAAATCAACGTATTCACGCACCTCTGGGCGCGGTCCCACGATGCTCATCTGTCCTAAAATGACATTAATAAATTGAGGAAACTCATCTAATTTTGTCTTCCGGAGAAAATAACCAATCCTTGTAATTCGCGGATCACGCATACCAACTGTAAGTTGTCCGAGCTTATCCGAATCCGGATTCATTGTTCTGAATTTCAATAGACTAAACTCAATTCCATTTCTTCCAACACGTTGTTGTCGGTAAAAAATTCCACCGCGACTCTCCAGTAGAATCAACATTGAAATAATAACACCAAACGGAAAAAAAATCACCAAGATTGTTAGTGAAACGCATAAATCAAAGAATCTTTTCATTGGTTGACTTGAATAGAATGTGGGGTAAAGTTAAATGAATTGCAAGATAAATAAAACACTGAACTCATTTATCGATCTGAAAGGAGTTCAAATTTCACCATTTCGAAATATTGCGAAATTTCATTATCCCAAAAAAAAAACGGAATTTGCGAAAAAAATCAAATTATTTTAGTAACTTAGAATAACAAACCATCATTTACAACAAAAATGGGAATTACAAAAAAATCGATCCATTCTCAGGATCAAATCGAAATCGCCAAATTATTCAAGGCATTGGGTCATCCTGCGAGAATTGCAATTGTAGAAGCATTATTGATTCACAAGAACTTGAATTGTACTGATTTAAAGTTTTACATTTCTCTTTCTCAGTCGACTATTTCTACACATTTAAAAGAACTTCATGAAGTTGGAATACTGAGCCTCCGAAACGAGAAAAATTGCGCGTACTATGAAGTAAACAAACTTGCATTAGAGCAAATAACGGACTACTTGAATCAAGTCTACAAGCAGATTGACAAGAAAAATTACAATCTAATCAATAACTTTTTTAATCCGTATCGAAAGATCATTCACAAAAACTTCCAAAACAACTCATGTTGATAGAAGAAGTGAATAAACAAAATACGTTGTTAAAGCCGTTTTGCGAATCCAGAAACAGCCAAAACCGCAAGATTTTGGAATTCAATAATTTACCATTAGGAGCGGTTATTAAAACTAGTTAATCAATTGATAAACAGCGTCTTTAACTGCTTGAACGACTTGTTGAACCTGATCATCTGTTAAGTCAAAATAAACGGGCAATGTAATTTCGTTATGGTATTTATTCCATGTTTCTGGGTAATCTTCCATTCTGTAACCTCGCTTTTTGTATGCAGTAAGGGTAGGAAGTGGCAAAAAATGTACGTTTACAGAAACATCTTGATCAAAAATTAGTTGCATGATTCGATCGCGTTGACTTTCAGTAATTCCATCAATTCGCAGTTGATACAAATGGTAGCATGTTTCTTTCTCTTCCGTAGTATGTAAAGGAGTCAATGCCCACGTTTCGGGCATGAACGCAGCGTCGTATTGCTCGAAAATAGCTTTCCTACGATCTAAGTTTTCTTGATAACGTCCAAGTTCTACCAAACCAATTGCAGCCTGAATATCAGTCATATTACATTTGAAACCGGGCTCTTCTACATCGTACCTCCAATTCCCTTTTTGTGTTTTTGCTAATGCATCTTTATTTTGACCATGTAAAATCAATGTGCAAAATTCTTTGTAAATTGCCTCATGATCAAATGTTTCAGGTAAATTAAAACAAATCGCGCCACCTTCAGCAGTTGTCAAATTTTTGACAGCATGAAAAGAAAATGTAGACACATCAGTCAAAGATCCAGATCTTTTACCTTTGTAAATCGCTCCAAAACTGTGTGCAGCATCTGAAATCACAAGGATTCGATTCAATTTTTCTTGATTTTTACTGGATGGATTAAATTGGTTTTGAAAAGATTGTTCATTAACCAATTCCATAATCGCGTCATAATCACACGGAAAACCAGCCAAATCCACAGCGATGATTGCTTTTGTCTTGGGAGTAATAGCTTTTCGAATGGCTTCCACTGAGATGTTAAAATCCACTTCATTGATATCCACCATCACTGGTTTTGCTCCAGCATGTACAATCACATTGGCACTAGCACAATATGTATATGCTGGCAAAATGACTTCGTCTCCTTCTCCAATTCCCCACCAATGCAACAGAACTTGCATTCCCATGGTCCATGAATTAACTGCAACTGTAGTTTTATTTCCACAATAAGCTGTAATTTGCTTTTCAAACAACTTCGTCTTAGGTCCAGTTGTAATCCAGCCACTTTTAAGAGCTTCTGTAACTTCATCTATGACTTTTTGATCAATTCGAGGTGGAGAAAATGGTATCATGAATCTGAATTAAATAATTTTCGCTAATTAATGCCGTAAATGTACTAAAATTGGAATTATCTCGACAATCGTTTTTGTTTATCGGAGGGTTTTCGATTTAGAATCAGAAACCAACTAATTCCATTCAAATATCCCAATCCATAACTGAAATGAAGAATTGGAAAAGTTAAACAAATTTGTATTTTTTCACTCAATTCGTTCCCTTTTTTGAAACCAAAATACAGACAAAGTGAAATATAACTGATCAGAATCAAACTGGTACTCCATGTAAGAAAACCGCCAATCAAGAATAAAATTGGTAGCATGAAGAGAAAAAAAACAAACGCAGGTGGAACCAATTGACGCATTGTAGTAACAGCTCGATGCTTTTGATTCACAAATACTTTCCAATATCCATATTGGTAAAATTGTCGATATAATCCTTGAAAATTTCCTCTAACATAATATTTCAACGAAATTTCAGATTCAAACCAAATTTTCCCTCCTGCTTTCGCAACTCTATAATTAAACTCATCATCTTGATTTCGAATCAATTGTTCGTCAAAAAATCCGATTTTTTCAAAAACCCATGTTGGATACATCGGACTTGTAACTGTATCCGTAAAACCCGATTTATCTAAGGTTCTAAAATTCCCCAGTCCCATTCCAAAACTCGTTGACATCGCTTTGGAAATGATTTCACTTGTATGATTAATGAATTCATTGATTATTTTTCCTCCGATGCACCACACGTTAGAATCTGATCGAAGAATATCCAACGATTTTTGGATATAATTGGGAGATAAAATATGTCGCGCCCCAACAATCTGAACACAATCTGAGTCCATCGCTTTGATTCCAATATTGAACGCATAAGGAGTTAATTTTTTCTTATTATCAAGCATTTTCAATGTTGGAAACTGCTTTTCTAACTCCAACACCAATTCTCTTGTGCCATCATCACTCATTCCGTCAACAACAAAAACATGCAACTCAACATCAGTCTGTAATTCGTTCCCATAAATCGCTTCAATGCATTCACGAATATATCGAACTTCATTACGACACGGGATAACTACGGAGATACGAATTGGTTTCATGATCTATTTGTTTGATTTTTAGTAGAAGACACAAGGATAAGAAAACAAATCCAAAAGCTGTAAAAAACGATCCCCGTTTGACGTTGTAACATCGATTCAAATAATGAATTGAAAATTAATGTTACGATGACTAAAAGAAGCAATTTGTTTTTTGTTTTCCAAGCAACTTTTAACGCGGAAAACAAAAAGAAGAGTAGTAACAAAAGTCCCAATATACCAATTTCCAGGGTTGTCTGAAAAAACTGATTGTGTGGATTGTATTGTTTTTCTGCAAGCGCATTTAAACCGTAATTCTCTAAGGATTTTGTTAAACATTCATCCACATTTCCGGTACCAACTCCAAATGGATGCTTTGCTATTTCTTGAACGGAAACAGTCCACATCACAAGTCTTGCCTCATTCCCAGAAATGGTACCATTTTTAGATTGGATAAATTGAACGGGATCCTTCACATACGTAACAACTGCCCGCTTGGTGTTTTGAAAGTCGGTATTAATTCCAGGCAAGTTTGAAAGCGTTGCAAAGAACACCAAAGGACTCAACACTAAAACAATATAAAATCGCAACTTCCCAAACCGAAGATAGATCCAGCGCAAAATAAAGCATGTGAGAAGTATAAACAAAAATACGATTCCTGCCAAAGACATGCAAAGCGTGAACATGATGAATGCAAAAATGCAATACGGAATCAGCCATGCGCTATTAAACCATTTCGCCATATCGCGAAATGCCCAAATACTGCCAACTGCAGCAATCAGCAGCAACATCGCGAAATAACTCGGATGATGAATCGGCGAAATAAAACTGGTTGTAAAACTCGCCAAAAATGAATTTCCTGCCTGATACAGTTGAATACCATTCCAAATTCCGAGCAACGAAGCAACAGACGTACCGATAACCAAACCGATCAAGAGTTCATGGGTTCGTAATTGGAAATTCGGTTTGAATGAAAATAGCAACGGAAAAACAAGAAATGACAACTTATTTTCAGCGTAGCCTGCAGCAATGTCTGGATGATTCGTAAACAAAATTCCGATGAGATAAGCAACATACAAAAGTGCGAGCCAACCATTCGGACGATGGAATGCAAACGTCAATTGCTTTTTTACATACCCAATACCGATTAAAACGGCAAATACTGCCAACAGGATCGCAATCAATTTTGGAGCAAAGCAAAAAACCATCGACATAAAACCCATGTACCAATGAAATACTTTTTCAAAATTTAATTTTCTCAATCCCTTCTTCGTTTATTGTTTAATGCTGTTACTGACTGCGTTCGCACTACGAACGGAGTGACGTGTTGGAAAGTTCAGTATAAATAGCAATCAACTTTTTGCCTTCTGCTTCCCAATTGTATTTTTCAAGAATAATTTTCCTTCCATTAGCTCCCATCCGCTCCGACTCTTCTGGATTTTTCATTAAAAAGTTGATTGCTTCGGCAATTTCCAACGAATTTTCGGGATCAACGCACAACCCACAGTTATTTTTTACTATAATTTCTCTCCACAAAGGAAAATCAGACCCGATAACAGGAATTCCCGCGCTCATGTATTCAAACATCTTATTTGGCTGTGCATCAACATGATTTGGTAAAGGAAGAAACGTTACTATACCAATTTTCGAATTGGCCATGATTTGAGCAGTTTGTTTTCTAGTAACAAAACCAAAATCAATTACTTTATCTTTCCATACCACGGTTGATTTAAGCCGTTCCTCAAAAGAAACTTGTGAGAATTTTCCTGCAATGTTTAACTTAACGCCCTCGACATGATTCATTGCATGAACCAATTCTTCGATTCCTCGAATCTGACTAATTCCCCCAATATAACAAATCTCGTCTTTTTTAATATTCCAATCTGATTGTTCCTGCAATTCGCTCAATAATGGGAAGTTATTTATATCGGTAGCATTCGAATTTATTGCGGAAAAACGGTCTCTAATAAAAGGAGTTGCCGTGAGAATATGATCCAAACGATTTGCGATAAAATTTTCAAACATTCTAAAACAAAACGCGGTACTTCTTCGGATGTACTTATTAATCCAAAACTTACCCATTATCTGCTTCGGCACATCCTCGTGCGCATCGTAAATCACTTTCTTTCCGCGTCTTTTTAATCGAAGCGCGTAAGGCAACAACTCAGGGTCGTGAAAATGATAAATATCTGCGTCTAAAGTTAGCGCCTTTTTGTAGACTGCCTTTGAAGTTTTAAGCATTCTCGAAAACCGACCTGCTGGTGGAACATTTGCACTCACTATTTGTACCCCCTTCACAATTTCTTCCTGTGCATTTGCAGCAACCAAAAAAACTTGAAATCCAGCGTTTGCCAGCGTCACACACTCTTTGTGAAAAATACGCACATCATCCGCAGGATGTGCACTTGTCATGTGACAAACTTTGATTGCGTTGGGTTGTATTGTCAATGTTTTTCGATGTTTATTATGATTAATTATTTTGAACAACTACCATCTCACTTGGTAAATTTGCTCCCATTTAGCAATGTTGTACAAGCGCCATTGAGTTCTTAAATCTTGTGCTGCGTAGTGAAACTTATTTTTATCAATCAACTCGTTGAGCAATGCTGATTTAAGAATCGCTTCGTGCATTTCGTTTTCCATGCTCCCAAGCCAGTTTTTTTCTGGAGCATTAAATCCTAACTTGTCTTTCCGCCAAACTACTTCGTTGGGCAACCAAGAAGAAACTGCGCGACGAAGTATGTTTTTGGTCCAACCGGATTTGATCTTGTACTGATCCGGTAAGGCCAAGGCCAATTCTACGCAACGATAGTCGAGGAAGGGCAAACGTGTTTCGACCGAATTTGCCATCGAATTTTTATCTTCATACTTCAGTAAATGGGGCAACTGCGTTTTGAGAATTTCCAATTTCTGCATCGCCTCAATATCTAAATACCGCGAAGCGGATTCTTTCAAGATTGGCGATTCAAAACCGTCTAAAATCGACTTTTTGATATAATTATGGCGCTTTTTCAATTGATTTATGCGAAAACTATACCTTGTGAAGTAAAAATAGTACTTCAATAAATCCATTTTTGAAAGGCGTGAGTTTTTACTAGAATTCAGAAAAGCATTAATTTTCTTCCATCCTTTTTGTTTCAAAATGAATGCAGGATAGTAACGCTCATATCCCAACAACGTTTCGTCGCCACCTTGTCCATCGAGCATGACCAAACAATTCTTTTCTCGTGCCTTTTGAAGTACAAAATATTGTAAAATAATCGATGGGCTCCCAAAAGGTTCTTCCTGAATGCGAATCACTTTTTCGACCGCCTGATGAAAATCGCTCGCTGTTGGCTCAACCACAATTAAATCAGTAGCACAATAGTTAGACACTTGCGTCGCAAATTTGCTTTCATCAATCGACTTTTCATCCACTTTGGCATGAATCGCTTTGATTTTTCCAGCCGATTCTTTCCGCAAAATTTCAGCAGAAAAGGCCGTGATCGACGAACTATCCAATCCTCCACTCAAACAAGTGCCAACTTCCACATCACTTCGCATACGCAGTTTTACAGAATCGTATAACTGATCTCGATACATTTCAACCGCTTGCTCTTCGGATAGTTGTTTCAAATCACCAACTGGTTGCAAGGTGTAATATGGCTTGATATCAACGGTATGTTTTTCCAAATCATACACCAAGTTATGCCCGCCACTCAATTTTTGAATTCCTTCAAAAAAAGTGCCTTCCGTGTGTTCCTCTATTCCTAATACCAAATAATCGAGCACGAGTTGTCGGTTGCATTGAATAGAAGGCAAAAACGAGATCAACTGCTTGATTTCAGAACCAAAAGCGAATGTATCTTCCGCTTGCGTGTAATAAAATGGCTTGACTCCAAAACGATCTCTGCTACAAAAAAGGCTGTTTTTTTTCCGATCGAAAATAGCAAAACTCCACATTCCATTGAAGCGAGCAACGCACTTTTCTCCCCACATTTGGTAAGCTGCGAGAATGACCTCTGTATCCGTTTTAGATTTAAAAACGCAACCGAGTGCTTCTAATTCTGATTTTAACTCAATGTAATTGTAAATTTCTCCGTTGTAGGTAATCACTAAATCCGACTCATATTCCATTGGCTGCCGACCATCTTCGGAGAGATCAAGAATGGATAAACGACGGTGACCGAAAGCGAAATTTGAACCAAAATAATAACCAAAACCATCTGGACCCCGATGAATAATTTTGTTATTCATCATTTCGATATATTGCGAAATGACGGGCTGATTCTTTTGATTAACAATTCCGCTGATGCCACACATACTTTCCCAACGATGCCTCAAAGATAATAGAATTTAAGGGAACGACAATAGTTCCTCTTTCCCTAAACTCTTTCAATCTCAAAATGAATTATACACGTGAATAATAATTCACTTTCGAAAAACTAAAAATTTCTTTTAACTTTGTGTAGATCCATGCACTGATAAAAGCACTTATTGCTTCAGAAGTTGTTATTCAAACCCTGAAAAATTGAAACTGTTACGATTCTTATTGGCCAACTGGCGCAACTTCTGGTTAAAAAAAAGAAGTCCAAAAATGATTTACAATTTCATCGGCTACGATGGAAAAATCATTCCAAAAACGGGGGTTTCTTCATCTACTTTTATTGATTATCCTCAAAATTTACGGTTGGGTGTTCGCTGCTATATCGGACATCATAATTTTCTAGAAGCAAGCAATGGCTTAACGATTGAAGACGGCTGTCAAATAACGACGTACTGCACGATTACGACGCATTCGAGTCACACCTCCATTCGGTTATACGGCTACAATTATGCCGGTGGCGATATGATTGGTTATCTCAAAGGAAAAGTACATCTCGGAAAATTCACTTTCGTTGGCCCACATTCGACAATCATGCCGGGAACCAAAATTGGAAAAGGATGTCTGATTTCAGCTTACAGCTACGTACAAGGAGATTTTCCAGATTTTTCAATCATTGCTGGAAATCCTGCAAAAGTGGTAGGAGATACCCGAGATCGAGATCAATTGTTACTCGATAAACATCCCGAATTAAAAAAATTCTACGATGCTTGGGCAAAAAGTTGATACTTGGTTAAACTTACTGTCGGGATTCACGTTATTTTCCATTTTATTTTTACCCGATATTTCCATTTCGGCTTCTTTACCCGCAATTCAAGTATTGGATGTCATTTTACCCGTTCTCGTTTTAGGGATTTTTGCAAAAAAAGATCAAATCATTTGGCAGAATTATTACTTATTTCTGCTCATTACCACTGCATACATTTTGCTCACTATGGGAATCAATTCCCGCTTTGGAATGATACGTGATTATTTTGAAATTTACAAAATTTACAAGTTTTTAATCGTCATCCTTTTTTTTACAATCGTCGATATCCGAAAATTCTTAAACACATGGATAAAACCGTTTTTTGTAGGAATTTGCCTCATCAACCTGATGCATTTTTTCGATCTTTTTTACATCAACGAATGGATCAAAACAGCTTTTGAAGGCGGCTCAAATATTGACTATTTCGGAAAAAACACGTTAGGTCAACCTGCCGGAAAACGCATGATTGGCTTCATGAACAATCCAAACAACAACGCTGTCTTATTTTCCTTTTTTGCCATTCTATTTTTTCCTTTCCAATTGGAGAAAACAAAATGGATTTGGTTTAGTACCGCACTTTTGATGACATTTCTATGTCAATCACGTACTTCGTTGGCGGCAATTTCAATCATGCTGCTCTGCATCTTATTGCTCAAACTTGTAAAATGGTCGCCCAAGCAATGGTTTTTCTTCCTTTCAAGTATCGTTGGGTGCTATGTATTCGCTTGGATGCTTTCTTCACAATTCTTCCAATATCCAATATATGGAAATTCAATGTTCAACGGAGTCGCTCTGAAAAGTCAATCGGCACTTGGAAGGTTGGAAGTATGGAAATACCTCTGGGACATGATTGTTGAAAAACCAATTTTCGGCTTCGGTCCCAACAAAGATT
The DNA here is from genome assembly GCA_008017065.1 of Crocinitomicaceae bacterium. Classification (GTDB taxonomy): domain Bacteria; phylum Bacteroidota; class Bacteroidia; order Flavobacteriales_D; family Crocinitomicaceae; genus JAQVCM01. The sequence goes on along the minus strand of SSGT01000006.1, from coordinate 6,907 downwards.
TCTTTTATCACAACAACATCTATTCTGAAAATGAATACATTTTATTTGCTTGGAGATATGGTTTCATTGGCGTTTTCATGTACTTCCTTTTTTACTTCATTCCTTTCAAAAAACTCGTCATTCAGCAGCAAACTCCGTATTCAAAACACATGATTTTGATCACAATTTTACTACTTACCACCGCATTGACAAATAATCCACTCTGTGAACGAAATATTTTGATTTTATTTGCAATTAGTCTAGGTGCAATTTACAACCTGACATACAATCAAATGGCTGAAAAGGACAAAAATGAAAATGAAGTCAACCCATAAAAAACTGATGCTGATTGGGAGTACCATCAATCCAGTTCACATCCGGAATTTCTATCATTTAATTGAAGGTTATTTTGACGAAGTGGTGATTGTGGGTACACACGAAGTCGATTTTTGCAAATCCATTTCCATTGACTTTCGCATCAAAAACCCACTGAAATTAAATCAAAGCGTTCGCCAATTGCGTAAAATAATGATTGAATTCAATCCAACAATTGTTCATGTACACCAAGCAAATTCATTTGGATACATCACTTCGTTGGCCAATAAAGGAAGATATCCTCAAGTATTGACGACTTGGGGCGATGATGTGCTGATTTTCCCAAATAAAAATTTCCTTTTCAGAAGATTGGCCCGAACCTCCTTGCTTTCATCTGATGCAATCACAGCCGATGCTGAAATCATGAAAAAAGCCATTCATCAATTCATCGGATACAAGCCGGTAGAAGTAATAAATTTTGGGATCGAATTGCAAAATTCAACCAATATTCCGAAAGAAAACATCTTGTATTCCAACCGGTTGCATGACGACTTATACAACATTCATCACATCATTCGTGGATCCGTTTCATTTTTACACGCAAATCCCGCTTGGAAACTACGTATCGCTGGAAAAGGAAGTAATACCGAAGCATTAAAACAACAAGTTCACGACCTAAAACTGGAAGACCGTATTGAATTTGTCGGTTTTCTCGCTCCCGCTGAAAACCTAGAAAACTACATGAAATCAAAAATCTACATCAGTATTCCAAACACAGATGGTACTTCGATCAGCTTACTCGAAGCGATGGCATACGGATGTTTACCGGTTGTTTCAGATCTTCCTGCCAACCGCGAATGGATTTCTGACGGCGATAATGGGATCGTTGTGCAGGATCTCAACTTAGAAAAAGCGCTCGAACGTGCACTGCAACTCAATCCGTCAAACGTTGCAGCTAAAAACTTGAAAATCATTGAATCGAAGGCAACCAAAAAATCGAACCGAACCAAATTTGTGGCCATCTATGAGCGACTTTTAAACCGCTAAATGAAAATTTATCGCTGTCGATAGCCAGCTTTTGCAAACCGAAACATCACGTACATTACAAAGCAAAAGAAAATGCTTTGCGCAATAGAAACGATCCAAAGGATGGTTGTAAAATCCTGATCCGACTGACCAATGATCAGCGGCAAAGCTCCAAAACAAAAAAGTTGAATCGAGGCGCTCAAAATTCCTAAATAAAAAAATTGTTTTTGGCGGTGTAAAATTGTTGGAAGCGTTGAAATCACAGAATTCAAGAAATTCATAAAAAACCAGACCGACATGATTTCCGAAAAATGGCCTGCTTGCGCCCAGTCTTTTCCGAAAACAAAGGAAAACAAGGGGGTTCCGAAGAAGAAAAGGATTGTAAAGGGAACGATTGAAACAACAAACAATACACCAACCGTTTTTCGAAGCAAGCCAAGCGTCGATCCGCCGTTGTTGACAATCTCAGCTGCTCGATTGAAAAATACCTGTCCAATCGATGTACCAATGATCGCAATCGGCATCTGCAAAACAGAATACGAATGGCTGTACCAACCAAAAACATCTTTGCTAAAAAAGAAAACCATGAAGAACGCCAACAACAAATCTTTTCCCAAATCAACCATCACATGCGGTAAATTGATCGACGGAAATTCCCGATAAGTATTCATCAGAACTTTCGTTTTGGCATCTGAACGGAAATAACGGTGTACTTTGTCGATGTTGAACCACTCCTTAAAAAACGTAAATGAAGCAACCACGTATCCAACCAAGGATGCAAACAAAAGTCCAAAACTCCCCCAACCAAGTGCTCCAAAAAGCCATCGTAACAAATTGCTCGAGATGGAATTGAGCATGCGCGAAGTCGATATTTTTTTGAATTGCTTTTTGCGAATCGCCCAATTGGTCCCCAGGTTGATCAAAATCACAAAAATGGACGAAATCAACGTAAAAACAGCTAGATTGACTGATTTTATGTTGAACTCGGTGAACAAAAAATAAACAAAAAACAAAAAACAGCTTCCCAACAGCACGTAGATGGCGATACGAATCGAAAGACGATAGAGCAAATAGGCATGTTCCTCCTGCTTGGGCAATGGAAGCGACAACTCGTACCTTGCGGTTGCAACTGCGGATAAAAATCCAACAGCACGCAAATAGATATTCAAGTCTCCCATTTCCTCCGGCGAATAAATTCGGGTTAGGATTGGTGAAATCAATACCGAAAAAACCTGAGCAATCACAGTACCTGTCATCAAGACAACTACAGATTTAATAAACTCATTTTTTGCAAACTTCACGATACACTGATTTCCGGAAACAGAGACAATTTAATTCAATTGGCTGAAAAAGGATAAGATTAGTCAAAAAAAAGACTCTGAAAACTCAGAGTCTTTTCGAAATATACTGGAATTACTTCGCGTAATTAACGGATCTTTTTTCACGAATCACCGTCACCTTCACTTGACCTGGATACGTCATTTCGGTTTGAATACGTTGTGAAATTGCAAACGATAACTCATCTGCTTTCAAATCGGAAACTTTTTCACTTTCCACCAAAACACGCAATTCTCTACCTGCTTGAATTGCATAAGCGCTTTGAACACCATCATAAGACAAAGCCAATGTTTCCAATTCCTTGATTCGTTTGATATACGATTCGACGATTTCTCTGCGGGCACCTGGACGAGCACCTGAAATAGCATCACACACTTGAATAATTGGAGAAATCAACGTCGTCATTTCCACTTCATCGTGGTGCGCACCAATCGCATTGCAAACGTCAGGTTTCTCACCATACTTTTCAGCCAACTTCATTCCTAAAATTGCGTGCGGCAATTCTGGCTCGTCGTCTGGAACCTTTCCAATATCGTGAAGCAATCCTGCTCTTTTCGCTAGTTTCACATTCAACCCCAATTCAGCAGCCATCACTGCACACAAATTAGCTACTTCACGTGAGTGCTGCAATAAATTTTGTCCATACGAAGAACGATATTTCATACGTCCAACCATACGCGTTAATTCTGGATGCAATCCATGAATCCCCAGGTCGATACACGTTCTTTTTCCTGTTTCAACGATTTCCTCTTCCAATGCCTTTTTGGTTTTTGCAACCACTTCTTCAATACGAGCAGGGTGAATACGACCGTCTGAAACCAATTGGTGTAGAGACAAACGTGCAATTTCTCTCCTCACGGGATCAAAGCAAGACAAAATAATTGCTTCAGGTGTGTCGTCTACGATGATCTCAACACCTGTTGCGGCTTCAATTGCACGAATATTTCTTCCTTCACGACCAATGATACGCCCTTTCACTTCATCGGATTCGATGTTGAACACTGAAACCGAATTTTCGACCGCTTGTTCGGTTGCAACGCGCTGAATTGTTTGAATTACAATTTTTCGTGCTTCCTTGTTTGCGTTCAATTTTGCTTCCTCCGTGATCTCTTTGATATGCATCATCGCACCAGTTCGCGCTTCATCTTTCAGCGCCTCCATGATGTGATTTTTCGCCTCTTCCACTGACATACCGCTAATTTTCGAAAGTTCTGCTACGCGTTTGTGCTGAATCTTCTCCAACTCTTGATTTTTGATCTCAATTGCAGTCAACTTCTGATCAATCTCACTCTGAGCCTTTTCGAGCTCTTTTTCTTTACGAGTTACTTCTTCTGTTTTTTGAGAAAGTGTTTTTTCCTTCGCTTTTGCGCGGTCTTCCGAAGATTGCATTTTGCGCTCTCGATCTTTCATCGTCGCTTCATGCTCTTCTTTCAATTTCATAAACTTCTCTTTCGCCTGAAGGATCTTATCCTTTTTCAACGATTCTCCCTCCAACTCTGCTTCCTTCAAAAGCTGTTCTTTACGCTTTTTCAGCAATACATTTTGAATGAAGAAAGCCAATCCTCCACCCGCTAGGATTCCGACCAAACTCCCCAATAAAATATTTGTATCCATATTTGTTTAAAATAAAAAACCCACCCATTACAGTTTATCAAAAACCGCAACAGCGTGGGAAACGTTAAAAATAATCGACTTATTTCAACTCGTCAACTTCCTTCAATAAATCGCCTAGCATATTCTCAATCCCCGTATAATCAGGTGCTTCATGTACCACCTGATTTGAGTTTGTAGAAGTATTTCCAGACTTTGAAGCCAATTGCAAAGCTGTCATAGCCAATAAATCTTGCATATCTTTGACCGCATAATTGTCTTGCAATAACTTAATCGCTCTATTGATATCATCCGCTGCTTTTTGGACCTTCGCTTCCTCTCCTTGATTTACAGTCAACGGATATGTGCGCCCAGCAACGACAACTTTAATAGATAACTTGCTCATTTTGTTATTGTTTTAATTGACTAATGCAGTGATCAATTTCCCTCACTAACGCGTCAATCTCAGCATCTTTGTTGACAACAACGGCGATTTGCTGAGACTTTAACTCATTATTTAACCGATTCAATTCAACTTCCAGCTGCAACTTCGCTTGTTCTAAATTCGAAATTTCTGCTTGGTTGGCACTAATTAAAACTTTCGCTTGTGTCAACTCACTTTCCAAAATACCATTTTTTGCACGTTCAGCCACTAATTGCTGGTGCAAATCATGAAATTTACCTTGAAGTTGGAGTACAATACGAGAGATTTGTTCTGTCATTGAATTCAGCTTTTTACAAATTTACTATTGTATTCTGTATTTTCAATGATTTTTGAAGATACTTGTTAACATTTACGTTTTTGAAAAATGCAATAAAAAAGGTAATCACTTGTTTCACTGAGAATTAAACATAATCAGTGAAATTTAGATTTTTTCAATCAATTCTTCTAAAAACCAATACATCTTCCTGCGTAGTAGATTCATTTCTGCGCAAAATGCATTCGCGCGTCGACATTTCGTCAACAATCCAATCGTCTGAAAATAGGGATAGCGTTGGCTCTGAAATAGGAAATGACATGAACAGAAGTGTTGGATCGTCTCCTTCCCCACAATACCACGAACCCGCTGTTGCGATTTCACCAGAAACATCAATTGTTCCATAATCGCGAAACACAAATTTGACCCCGTTATAGGACGCAGTTAGTGTCTCACCATCCACTTTCGCTTGACCAATCTTCCATGTGCCCTCGACAATTTTCTTTTCAACTCGTTTTGGACTTGGATTCTTAGCACATGCGCTAAACATCCAAGCAACACTCAGTAAAAAAACAAACGTAAAAATCGAATTTCGGTGTATCATCGTAGTACATTTTGATTAACTATATGTGTCGTGTACGTTTTATTTTGAAAACAGTTTCATTTTACGCGATCCTCAGTCAAAAAAAAAGCTTCCAAAAAGGAAGCTTGAAAGATTATGCTTGTGTCGTTGGTGGACCGAAATTCATCGGAGGAGTTCCCGGTAAGTCTTGATCATTGATTACTCCCATTGCTTGCTCGTATTTCTGCACGTTTTCAATCAACGCACGCATCAAGCGTTTTGCATTTTGTGGAGTCATCACAATTCTAGATTTTACCTGCGCCTTCGGCATTCCGGGCAACATTTGAACAAAGTCACAAACAAACTCCGCTTGAGAATGGGTGATAATCGCTAAATTGGAATAAATTCCTCCTGCTACTTCTTCACTCAATTCAATATTGATCTGATTTTCATTCTTGTTTTCCATCGTAAAACTAAAAAAACGGGACTACAATTTGCAGTCCCGTTTGGTTATTTATTTTTCTGATAATTCGTCGAGTGCCTCTTGGTTTGCGACAATCATTTTTTGGAATTTTCTGATTCCCGTTCCTGCTGGAATTAAATGTCCAACAATTACGTTCTCTTTCAAGCCCATTAAATGATCTTCTTTTCCAGAGATTGCAGCCTCATTCAATACTTTCGTTGTCTCTTGGAACGATGCCGCAGAGATGAACGACTGCGTTTGTAACGAAGCTCTTGTGATTCCTTGCAACAACGGCGTAGAAGTTGCAGGAACTGCATCACGTGCATCAACCAGTTGTTTGTCAGCTCTTTTCAATTGAGAATTTTCGTCTCTTAATTTACGAGCTGAAACAATCTGACCTGGACGTAACTCTGTAGAATCTCCCGCGTCGACAACCACTTTCATTCCGAAGATCGCATCGTTTTCTTCCATGAAGTCTGCTTTGTGAACAGATTGTCCCTCCAAGAAACGTGTATCCCCTGCATCAACGATTTCAACTTTCAACATCATTTGACGTACGATAACTTCAAAGTGTTTGTCGTTAATTTTCACCCCTTGCAAACGGTAAACCTCTTGGATTTCGTTGACAATGTATTCTTGTACTTTCGTTGGTCCTTCGATATTCAAAATGTCGTTTGGCGTAACCGCACCATCTGATAATGGCTGACCAGCTCTAACGAAGTCATTCTCTTGAACCAAGATGTGCTTAGACAATGGAACCAAGTATTTACGAACCTCTCCCGTTTTAGAAGTGATTTGAATTTCACGGTTACCACGTTTGATCTTACCATATTCGGCGATACCATCAATTTCAGATACTACTGCTGGATTCGATGGATTACGTGCTTCGAAAAGCTCTGTTACCCTTGGAAGACCTCCGGTAATATCCCCCGTTTT
>SSGT01000108.1 GCA_008017065.1 Crocinitomicaceae bacterium | reverse complement strand
TTCCAGAGGAAACAACGTACTATTTGACACGTATTGAGCACTTTAAATTCCTATATTTTGGAATGTTCATTATCAACTTTGCTTTCCCAATGTTGTTGTTGATGTCGCGAGACGCGAAGAGACATGCAGGTGTACTCACGTTCGTTGGTATGGTTGTACTTTTCGGTCACTGGGTAGATGTTTACATCATGATTATGGGTGGTTCTATGGGCGAGAATGCAAGTATTGGATTTATGGAAATCGGTTTGTTGTTGGCAATTTTAGGTTTGTTTATCAAAGTAATATTGACGAACTTAACGAAAGCGCCACTTACGGTTCAAAATCACCCTTACTTGGACGAAAGTATACATCACGAAATTTAATTAGTACGTTTTATCATTTTCATATTTACGAGAGATGAGTTTTAAATTAATAACATTAGTAGTAATCGTATTGGGAGCGCTGGCAGTAGCTCAGTTGGTCAGATTGTACGAGCATTCTTCTAAATTAAGAAATCGTCGCGAGGAAGACATTCCAAACAGAGATAATAAATTGAATGCAAACATGATGCTTGGTTTCATGATTTTGCTATTCGGTGGTTTTATCTGGTTGATGCTGAAATACGGTTATACCGGAAGAGGTGTTGCAGCTTCTGAGCATGGTGTAACAACAGATTGGTTGTTGAATATCAACTTTATTTTGATTGTTACCGTGTTTTTTCTTACAAATTTCTTGTTGTATTTCTTTGCATTCAAGTACGTAAGAAAACCAGGTGTAAAAGCGTATTATTATCCTCACAACAACAAATTGGAGTTGATTTGGACAGTAGTACCTGCAATTGTTTTGGCTTTTATTATTATTCTAGGTTTGAAAACTTGGAATGAAGTTACTGATGAAGCGAAGAAAGAAGCTGTTCGTGTTGAATTGTTCTCAGAGCAATTTAAATGGACAGCACGTTATGCAGGAAAAGACAATAAATTGGGTTATTTTGACTACAAGTTGACAACAGACAAAAATCAACTTGCATTATTAACTACAGCGACGCTGGATTCTGCAATTCGCTTGATGGAAATTGGTAGTCATGATGGTTCGATTATGGGGATTAAATTGTTGGAAGAGAAATTGAATGATCCTAAAAACATTTTTATTCCGAAAGACCGTGTTAAAATGGAAACTGATTTAGATCGTAAAACTCGTTTGTTGCGTTTGTTGTATCAAATGAGATCTCGTCACAATTCCAAAGTAGATGCGTATGCATACGATGATGTGATTGAGACGGATACATTACATTTAGTAAAAAATCAAGACTATGAATTTAATTTCCGTGCGAAAGATGTAATTCACTCTGCTTATTTTCCTCACTTCCGTGTGCAGGTAAATACAGTTCCCGGTTTGACAACTCGTTTCAAATTTAAACCAACTATCTCAACGAAAGAGATGAGAGAAAAAATGAACAACCCAAATTTCAATTACGTGATTATGTGTAACAAAATTTGTGGTGGAGCTCATTACAAAATGAAAATGATTGTTGTAGTAGATACACCTGCTCAGTACAAAGCTTGGATGGCATCTAAGAAAACGTTTAAAGAAACGTTTCTTACTGTTGCAGAAGCTTCACCAGCAGATGCACCAGCTGCGACAGATACATTAGTAGCAGTTAAATAGTCGATTAATCTTTTTAAATTATATATAAAATGGCAGCAGTAGCTCAACACGGACATCACGATGCACATGCTCATGATCATCATGAAGAGGGTTTCGTATCGAAGTACATTTTTAGCGAAGATCATAAAATGATTGGTAAGCAGTATCTTATTACTGCGATTTTTATGGGTATTGTAGCAATGTTATTGTCTATTTTATTCCGTATTCAATTGGCTTGGCCAGGTGAAAGTTCTGATTTCCTTTCTATGTTTTTAGGTGAAACTTGGGCTCCAGGTGGAGTATTGAAAGAAAACATGTATCTTGGTTTGGTTACCATTCACGGTACGATCATGGTTTTCTTCCTATTAACTGGTGGTTTGTCTGGAACATTTTCTAACTTGTTAATTCCATTGCAAATTGGAGCGCGGGATATGGCCTCAGGTTTCTTAAACATGTTGTCTTATTGGATGTTCTTTTTGTCATCAATTATCATGTTGAGTTCTTTGTTTATTGAAACAGGACCTGCAATGGCTGGTTGGACAATCTATCCACCGTTGTCAGCACTTCCGCAGGCCGTTGAGGGTTCTGGTTTAGGAATGACACTTTGGTTGGTTTCTATGACGATTTTCATCGCCTCTTCGTTGATTGGATCATTGAACTACATTGTTACGGTATTGAACTTGCGTACGAAAGGAATGAAAATGACACGTATGCCATTGACAGTTTGGGCGTTCTTGGTTACAGCTGTTTTGGGTGTTCTTTCGTTTCCAGTGTTATTGTCAGCAGCATTGTTGTTGATGATGGACCGTTTGGCAGGAACAAGTTTCTACCTTTCTGATATCATTGTAAATGGTGAAATGTTGGAAAATCACGGTGGTTCACCATTGTTATACCAACACTTATTTTGGTTCTTAGGTCACCCAGAGGTATATATTGTATTGTTACCAGCTTTGGGTTTATCTTCTGAAATTATTTCTACAAATTCGCGTAAACCAATTTTCGGTTACCGTGCAATGATTGGATCTATCCTTGCAATCGGATTCTTGTCGTTCATTGTTTGGGGTCACCACATGTTCGTAACGGGTATGAATCCATTTTTAGGAAGTGTATTCGTTTTTACAACGTTATTGATTGCTATTCCTTCTGCTGTTAAAGTATTCAACTACTTGACTACTTTGTGGAGAGGTAGCCTTACATTTACTCCGGCGATGTTGTTTGCTGTAGGATTGGTTTCTACGTTCATTACTGGTGGTGTTACAGGTATTATCCTAGCGGATTCAGCATTGGATATTGCTGTTCATGATACGTATTTCGTTGTTGCTCACTTCCACGTTGTAATGGGTATGTCTGCTGTATTTGGAATGTTTGCTGGTGTGTATCACTGGTTCCCAAAAATGTACGGTAGAATGTTGAATACACGTTTAGGTTATGCACACTTTTGGGTTACTTTAGTTGGAGCATACGGTGTTTTCTTCCCAATGCACTTTGTCGGTTTGGCTGGAGCTCCAAGAAGATATTATGATAACTCTGTTTATAATGAATTCGACAGCGTTGCAGGTGATATGATTTTGGATTTGAACGTGATCATTACAATTTTTGCAATCATTGCATCTATTGGTCAGTTGATTTTCTTGTTCAACTTCTTCTACAGTATTTTCCGCGGTCCTGTTGCAGTTCAAAACCCATGGAAATCAAACACTTTGGAGTGGACTACACCAGTAGAACACGTTCATGGTAACTGGCCAGGAGAATTGCCAACTGTTCACCGTTGGCCTTATGATTATTCTAAGCCAGGTGCAGCAGAAGATTTCATACCTCAAACTGTTCCTTTAGCCGACGGTGAGGAAGAACATTAGATTAAAAATATTTTAGTTCGAAAGCCACTCCAATTGGGGTGGCTTTTGTATTTTTGAATAAATTCATTTGCTTTGGAAGAAGAAGATTCATTTGATTACAGAAAAGCGATCGACGAGGGCGAGAAAGATGTTGACAAGGTTTTACGACCAAAGAAGCTGACTGATTTTGCAGGTCAAGAACAGGTTGTCGAGAATTTGGAGATTTTTGTGAAAGCCGCGACAAAAAGAGGCGAGCCCTTGGATCACGTTTTGCTTCATGGACCGCCGGGACTAGGAAAGACTACGTTGGCGAATATCATCGCAAATGAATTAGGTGTTGGTTTTAAAGTGACGAGTGGGCCGGTCTTGGATAAGCCCGGAGACCTTGCTGGATTGCTTACAAACCTCGAACATGGTGATGTACTTTTTATTGATGAAATCCACCGACTCAGTCCTGTTATCGAAGAATATTTGTATTCAGCGATGGAAGATTATGTTATCGATATTTTGATCGATAGCGGACCAAATGCACGTTCTGTTCAGATTGCGTTGAATCCCTTTACCTTGATTGGCGCAACGACGCGTTCGGGTTTGTTGACGTCTCCGTTGCGAGCACGTTTTGGGATCAATTCACGCTTACAGTACTACGATTCCAAAACGTTGACGTTGATCGTTGAGCGTTCTTCTGATTTATTGGGAATTCCAATTTCTGAAGACGCCGCGTTTCAGATTGCGAGTCGAAGCAGGGGAACGCCACGTATAGCGAATGCATTGTTGCGTCGTGTGCGAGATTTTGCGCAGATCAAAGGAAACGGAAAGATTGATGTAGAGATAACAAACATTGCATTGGAAGCGCTGAATGTCGATAAATATGGACTAGACGAAATGGATAACCGTATTTTAAAAGCGATTATCGACAAATTCAACGGCGGTCCGGTTGGTTTGACCACGATTGCCACTGCAATTGGTGAAAACGCGGGCACGTTGGAGGAAGTTTACGAGCCATTCTTGATTCAAGAGGGTTTTTTGATGCGAACACAGCGCGGTCGAAAAGCAACCGAAAAGGCATACAAGCATTTGGGCATGGATTTAGGTTTTATCCAAGGTGGTTTGTTTTAAATGTCGCGTGTGATCGATAAACATACTGCTTTGGTGAAAGAAATTGCCGCGCAACTTGGTTTTCAGTTTTGCGGTATTTCAAAGGCAGGTTTTTTAGACGAGGAAGCACCGCGGCTCGAAAAGTGGTTGGCAGCGGGAAAGCACGGCAAGATGCAGTATATGGAAAATCACTTCGATAAACGACTTGATCCAACGGTTTTGGTTCCGGGTGCGAAAAGTGTCATTTCATTATTGCTCAATTATTTTCCAGAACGCACCCAACAGGAAGATTCTTTTCGTGTTTCAAAATATGCGTACGGAACGGATTACCACCTCGTGATTAAGGACAAACTACATACAATGATGCGCGAAATACAAGCGAAAATCGGCGATGTAGACGGACGAGTTTTTGTTGATTCAGCGCCGGTTATGGACAAAGCATGGGCGCGTAAAAGTGGATTGGGATGGATTGGAAAGAATGGCAATTTAATTCATCCGAAGCAGGGTTCATTTTTCTTTATTGCTGAATTGATCGTAGATTTGGACTTGGTACCCGATGGACCGATCAAAGATTTTTGCGGCACTTGTACACGTTGCACCGATGCTTGTCCAACAGATGCGTTGCATCAGCCCTATGTTGTCGACGGTTCAAAATGTATTTCTTATCTGACCATCGAACTGAAAGATGCATTAATACCTTCTGATTTTAAAGATAAAATGGAGGATTGGATTTTTGGTTGCGACATCTGTCAAGATGTTTGTCCATGGAATCGGTTTTCTAAAATTCACAATGAGCCACTTTTTAATCCTACTGACGGACTTTTGGACATGACCAAGAAGGAATGGTCAGAAATTACGGATGATGTATTTAGAACGCTTTTTAAAAATAGTCCAATCAAGCGCACCAAGCACGCTGGACTGAGGCGAAATATTGATTTCTTGGATTCGTGAAGCTGTTATAAATTGTACCTTTGCATTGTAAACTAGTAAGACATGAGTGAAAAAAGAACAGAATTGGATGAATTGGGTGAGTTTGGATTAATTGATAAATTGACGGCACCTTTCACGACGCACGTTTCAAACACGATAAAAGGTGTGGGAGATGACGCCGCGGTGATTTCAATTTCTGATCAAGAGGTAATGCTCGTGACGACCGATCTTTTGCTCGAAGGGGTTCATTTCAATTTGATGTACACGCCCTTGATGCACTTGGGGTATAAAGCAGTGATGGTGAATCTTTCGGATATTTTTGCGATGAATGGTACTGCTCAACAAATTACAGTTTCGTTTGCTGTTTCGAATCGGTTTCCGTTGGAGGCATTGGAAGAATTGTATGCTGGGATTAAAAAGGCTTGTGACTATTACAAAGTAGATTTGGTCGGCGGTGATACTTCTTCATCACTCTCTGGGTTGGTCATCAGTATTTCTGCAATCGGTCGAGCGAATAAATCGGAAGTGGTTTATCGTTCTGGTGCCAAGGAAAACGATTTATTGGTGGTGAGTGGCGATTTAGGAGGTGCTTATATGGGATTGCAATTACTCGAACGTGAAAAAGAAGTGTTCAAAGCGAATCCTTCTATGCAGCCCGATCTGGAAGGGAATGACTATTTGTTGGAGCGACAACTTAAACCGGAAGCACGGCAAGATATTATTCATTTTTTGAAGGAATTGGAAGTAAAACCGACTTCAATGATCGACGTTTCTGATGGGTTGGCTTCGGAGATTTTTCATTTGTCAAAAGCGAGTAAGTTGGGTTGTACGATTTACGATGAGAAAATTCCAATAGACGCAAAAACGGCGATGGCTGCCTTGGATTTTAATATGGATCCTGTAACGTGTGCCCTGAATGGCGGTGAAGATTATGAACTACTTTTCACCATCTCAATGGAAGATTATGATAAAATCAAGGGAAATCCACACATGACGGTGATCGGTCACATGACGGATCTGAACAGCGGTATCAATTTGGTTGATAAAAATGGAGCGTTAATTCCACTTAAAGCGCAAGGCTGGAAGAATTAAAGGGATTTTCGAAAAATAGAAAAGCGATATTTCAGAAGAAGTATCGCTTGTATTATAATTTCTTAAAACAGTCCGTTGATCTCTGCATCGATCGAGTTGATGATCTTACCTAAATCCTCCTGACTTTCGGGAAAGCGATTGTTATCGATATCAATGATCAATAATTTTCCTTTGTCGTAGGTCGAAATCCAAGCTTCGTAGCGCTCGTTTAAGCGTTTCAGGTAATCCAATCGAATGCTTTCTTCGTAATCTCTCCCACGGAGCTGAATTTGATGCACCAAGGTAGGAACACTTGCGCGCAAATAGATTAACAAATCGGGAGCAGAAACAAACGATTCAATCAAGTTGAAGAGCGAAAAATAATTTTCAAAATCGCGTGTTGTCATCAATCCCATGGAATGTAAATTGGGGGCGAAAATAAACGCATCTTCATAGATCGTGCGGTCTTGGATAACCATTTTGTCGGTTTGCTTGATTTCTTGAATCTGTGTAAAACGACTATTGAGGTAATAAATTTGCAAGTTGAAGGACCAACGTTGCATATCTTCGTAGAAATCATTCAAATACGGATTTTGTTCAACGTCTTCGAAATGCGTTTCCCACCCATAATGTTTTGCTAACAATTTTGTTAACGTTGTTTTTCCTGCTCCAATATTTCCTGCTACTGCGATATGCATGTTAGATTTTTTTTGTTCACTAAATTACGAATATTGCGTTAAAGGCAATACATTATTTGATGATTTCGATCGAATATTTTTCCAAGGTGTTGAAAGTGCTGAATACAAAAGTATTTCCAAGTTTTTTAAATTTCAGGTAGTTTGTTTTCGGAATTTTGATTTCTGTAGAAGTCATGTCTTGCAGGTGAAAAATCTGCAGTCGACCGTTGGCTAGATAGTACGCATAATTACCTTCAATTTGTAACCAACTAATTCCCTTTATTTCCCAACGATTGGTAAGTGTTCCGTAGAGGTCGAATTGAAAAATTCCCTGTTGTTTATCGATCAGATAGAGGTATTTTTCATGTTCGAAGAGTTGGATAATTTCTTTGCATCCGAGCAATCCTTGAATATTTTCGATCCGTTGACTCTGCAGTTGATTTTTGGCGATGAGTACAATTTTTGAATTGTCTTGATCGTAAATCCAAAATTTATCGGGTTGTGCGGATGTTGCGATTAGTGTGACATACGACAGTTCAAAATCATTGAGTTCGATCATTTCTTGTTGTTTACTCAAGGTGTTGTCGATGTACGAAACGATTTGTTGCTGCTCTGAAAAAACCAAGGTCTTCATCGGGTTTGATGGATCGATGCTGGAGATTACTCCGAGGTTTTTACTGCTCTGAATAAATAATTGCCGACCAGTTGAATCAAGCTTTCTAATATTGTCTTTTTCAGCGAGAATGATATTCCCAAACGCATCGACATTCCAGATCGGTGAAGTTAATTCTTTCAACTCCCAACTAAAGGTCCAGTTGACGGAATCTTGCGACCAACTGAAAATCGGTGCAAACAAAAGAATCAAAACGGCTAATTTCATTGCTCTAAGTTAATCCAAAAAAACGTTCAACTCGTCGATTATATCACGGTTGTTTGAAAGGCGAGGTACTTTGTGTTGTCCCCCCAATTTTCCTTTCGATTTTAACCAAGCATCAAACGTGCCACTTGCTGCTTTTCGGATCAGCGGGCCAAGTAGTGCAATGTCGTGGCTTCGCTTTGCGTCGTAATCGGAATTGATTGCACGAAGATGTTGATCGAGTACAGCTGCGAATTCTGCTAAATCAGCCGGTTCATTGATGAATTCGATAATCCATTCGTGTCTGCCTTTGTGCGCATCTTCAAGAAACTGCATGTAGAGTGGTCCCGCGGTATAATCTCTGACTTGTGCACCAAGTTCTTGACATGTTTTTGTGATTGCTTTTTCAGCGTTTTCAACGATTAATTCTTCGCCAAATGCGTTGATAAAGCTCTTAGTTCGCCCCGTAATTTTGAATCGAAATGGTTTCAAATTCGTAAACTTGATGGTATCACCGATGATGTAACGCCACAATCCTCCGTTGGTAGAAATGACGAGCGCATAGTTGGTATCTAATTCAACTTCTGTTAATGTCAAAACGCGTTTGCTCTGCGTTCCTTCGAAAGCATCCATCGGAATGAATTCGTAGAAGATTCCATAATCTAACAAAAGTAAAAGTTCATCACTATCGGGTTGATCTTGCATTCCAAAAATTCCTTCGGAGGCATTGTAAGATTCGACATAGTGCATGCCTTCACTTGGTATTATTTTATTGAATTCTGCTCGGTAGGGTTCAAAATTGACGCCGCCGTGCATAAACAATTCCAAATTTGGCCAAACTTCTTTCAGGTTGTTCTTTCCCGTGATTTCCAGAATGCGATGTGCCAACACAAGTGTCCAACTTGGTACGCCGGTTATGATGCAAACGTCTTGATGGATTGTCTCTTGAGCCATAAGCTCAATTTTGGGTTCCCAGTCGCTCATCAATGCGATTTCTTTGGAAGGTGTTCGTTTGATTTCAGCCCACCACGGCAGGTTTTTGACAATAATCGCAGAAAGATCTCCAAAATACGAATCTGATCCTGCGGCGTCGTTGAGTTGTGTACTGCCTCCTACAACCAAGTGCTTACCACTGTAAAGATTTGCAGTCGCATAGTTGTCGTAGTACACCGAAAGTAGGTCTTTTCCTCCTTTGTAGTGGCAGTCTTCGAGGGATTCTTTAGTGACGGGAATGTATTTACTGCGGTCGGAAGTTGTACCTGATGATTTTGCAAACCACTTGGTTTCACCCGGCCATAGTACATTGAGTTCTCCGTGAATGGCTCGATCGACGTAAGGTTTGATATCCTCGTATTCTTGGAGCGGAACCGATTTTTGAAAGTCCTTTTGGTTTTGAATGGCGCTGAATTGATACTTCATTCCCCATTCGGTGTTGGCTGCCGTACGAATTAGATTTGTAAATAATTCATTTTGTACGTCTAATGGATATTTTCGGAATAAATCAATTTGATGTATTCGTTTTTTTATCATCCACGCAAAAATTGAATTAAAAGGCATAGTAACTTATTAGTCGTTTTTTGAAAAAACGATGTTAATTCTGAAAGATACGAAGAAAAATCAATTCGGAGTGTATCTTGATAATTCGATACACATTTGCTACTTGGAAAATGAATCTGTTAACCCCAGATTAAAACCCACGTAATGATTGAAATGATTGCGATTGTGTAAATGAATCCAACTGCTGCAGTTGACTTATCAAAAAATTTATCTGACATAATATTGAATTTTTTTCAAAGATATAAATTAAGCGAAAAAGGACATACGGTTTGGGTGATTGTTTTCAAATTATTTTCAGTTGAAAAAAGGATGCGTAAAAAAAAAGCACCAACGAATGTGTTGATGCTTTTTAAGAGTATTTGAAAATCAATTGATTTTGTCGAAGTTCAAGTATTTGTGCAACACTTCAGGAATTAAAACTCCGTCAGCTGTTTGATTGTTCTCCAATAAAGCCGCAACAATTCGTGGTAATGCTAATGCAGATCCATTCAATGTATGGGCCAAATACGTTTTTTTATCGCTCGCTTTGTAGCGAAGTTTCAGGCGATTCGACTGAAAAGTGTCAAACCTGGATACGGAACTAACTTCCAACCATTTTTCTTGTGCCGCAGAATAAACTTCGAAATCGTATGTCATCGCAGATGCGAATCCCGTATCACCTCCACAGAGTCGGAGAATGCGGTAGTGAAGTCCTAGTTTTTGCAACAATCCGCGCACGTGTTCTACCATTTCTTCCAATGCTTTCGCAGAATTATCAGGGTGCTCGATGCGTACGATTTCCACTTTGTCAAATTGATGCAATCGGTTTAGTCCGCGCACGTCTTTACCGTACGATCCTGCCTCACGACGAAAGCAAGGTGTATATCCAGTCATCTTGATGGAAAAATCTTCGGACGGAAGCAAAACATCTCTGTAAATGTTTGTCAGTGGCACCTCTGCCGTTGGAATCATGTACAAATCATCTTCGTTCACGTAGTACATTTGTCCTTCTTTGTCGGGAAGCTGTCCGGTACCGATTCCGCTGGCTTCGTTTACAACTAATGGCGGAATAAATTCTTGGTATCCCGCTTTTTCTGCCTCGTCGAGGAAGAATGTGATCAATGCACGTTGTAATTTTGCACCTTTTCCTTTGTAGACTGGAAATCCAGCACCAGTAATTTTGACTCCCAATTCAAAATCAATCAGGTCGTATTTTTTTGTGATTTCCCAGTGGGGCAACGCTTCGCCTTCGAATATGTGTTTGCTGCCTACTTCTTCGACAATTTCATTGTCCAATTCACTTTTCCCAGCTTTCACGAGTTCGTTGGGTACGTTGGGCAATTGGTACATCAACTGTTGAATATCTTTTTCAAACTGCGCTACTTTGTCTTTCAGGGCACTTTCGTTTTCTTTGAGTGTTGCCGTTTGCAATTTGGCTTCATTTGCTTCGGCTTGCTTCCCCTGTTGGAATAGTTCGCCAACCGTTTTAGAAATGCGATTCAGTTCCGCAGCAATTGTTTCCAATTCGGTTTTCGATTCTCTCCAGGATTGATCCAAAGTTAGGATGGAATCTACAATCGGAGTAACATCTAAATTTCGCTTTTTTAGACCTGCAATGATTGCCTCTTTTTCGGTACGAATACGCTGTATTTCTAACATGTTGCTGTTGTTTTTGGGTACTAAATTACTAAATGAATATGAATTGAAAATTGCTATCCTTCAAAAGAACAGGTTCTTTTCGTATTTTTTTAAAACAAAAAAAGCGGATTCCGATAGTTACCGGGACCCGCTTTTCAATTTTATTGAGTTCGACTAAGCCTCCGTAGTTTCAAATGGAACTACCGATACATACGAACGATTGTCTTTTTTCTTACGGAATTCAACGATACCATCCGTTAAAGAGTACAAAGTGTGGTCTTTTCCAATACCAACATTTGCACCTGGGTGGTGAGCAGTACCACGTTGACGAACAATAATGTTCCCCGCGATAGCAGCTTGACCTCCAAAAATCTTAACGCCTAAGCGTTTGCTTTCAGACTCACGACCGTTTCTTGAACTACCCGCTCCTTTCTTATGTGCCATTTTGTATTTTATTATATTCTTTGAAGAACAAAGAATAAGTTATTTTTAATTAATTATTTCGCAGAAATATCTGTGATTTTAATCGCTGTAAACGATTGACGGTGACCATTTTTCTTTCTGTAACCTTTTCTTCTTTTCTTTCTGAAAACGATTACTTTATCACCTTTAACGTGCTCCAATACCTCAACAGATACTGATGCTCCTTCTATAGCTGGGGCGCCTAATGTAATTGCTCCATCATTGTCTACTAAAAGCACTTTGTCAAAGTTTAATTTTTGACCTGCTTCAGCATTCAATCTGTGAACAAAAACCTTTTGGTCTTTTTGCACTTTAAACTGCTGCCCTGCTATCTCTACAATTGCGTACATATAGCTTGATTTAAATTTATTTCAATATTAACGAGGGGCAAAGATAGATAAAAAATGGTTTGTTTTTAGTTATTAACAATATTTTTTTCAGAAACTTTTGTTTTTTCGTTTCCCTCCTCCGTGCATAAAAAAAGAGCTTTGAAATTTCTCTCAAAGCTCTTTGAATCAATTGATTTTAGTTTTAATCTCTACTTCCCACCAAACGGAGTAGTGTAAGAAATAAGTTGATGAACAAGATGTACAACGTCATTCCTCCTACAAGCGCTAATTTTTGTCGCTCAACGCTACTTAACAATGTGTCTTGTGCCGCTGTTTTCAGTTGTTGCATCCAATACGCTGTAAGTCCAGTGAACACAAAAACTCCGACGATGGAAATTACGAAATCCAGCATGTCGCTTTTCATGAAAATGTTGACAATGATTGCCAAAAACATACCGATGAAAACCATGTACAACAGACTTCCAAATTTGGTTAAGTCAGTTTTGGTTGTGTAACCCATAATGGCCATTCCGCCAAACGCTCCAGCCGAAACAAAGAACGTTATTGCGATTGATTGCATTGAAAACGTTAGGAAGACAACGCTAAGCATTAATCCCATGAATGCTGCATAGGTGATGTACAACGTGGTCAACATGATCATTGAAAGTCGGTTGTACGCCCATTGAATGATCATACTCAAAACGAATGGGGTAAAAAGTACTACATAAAAAAGTGGACTTAATCCGCCTTCTGGTTTTACAAAGTACGAGTCGAAGATTGCTGCATTACCACCCACATAATAAGCTACTCCGCCAGAAATAACGAGTGCTAAAAACATGTAACTGTATACGCTTTTGAAAAAGTCAACCGTTAACTCTCGCGAGTAACTTTGGTGTTGTTGATCTAAGATGTTGTTCATAGTTATTGATTTATTTTGGATTAAAATTAATCAAAATATAATTCACTAAGGAAAAATGCATCTTAAAAAATCTTAATGAAGTCGTGCTTGAATCAAATTGATGAATTCTTTTCGTGTAGAATCGTTTGTTAAAAATTCACCTGTGAAGGCACTGGATGTGGTCACCGAATTTTGCTTTTGAACACCGCGCATTTGCATACACATGTGTGAACACTCTAATACAACGGCAACACCAAGTGGATTTAGTGTTTCTTGAATGCAATCTCTAATTTCGATCGTCAAGCGTTCTTGCACTTGTAAACGTCTTGAAAATGCATCGACAACGCGTGGGATCTTACTCAATCCAACGATCGTTCCGTTGGGGATGTAAGCGATATGAGCT
>SSGT01000095.1 GCA_008017065.1 Crocinitomicaceae bacterium | reverse complement strand
GTTTTTCCCAGTCCGCAATCAATTTCAATAAGGTCGATTTCCCGGCGCCATTCTTACCCGCAAGTCCGATCTTATCTCCTTTATTGATTTGTAATGTAATGTCTTTAAACAAAAAACCTTGAGGAAGAAATACCCCAAGTTGCTCTAAATTAATCATGGTGCAAAGGTAGGGAATTTTTGAAACAAATGAATTGAACGAGTTCGCATTATCAGGCCGTCATGCAAAGCAGTCGTATTTTTTAACGTCGGGAAAAACAAATCCAAAAAAAAGGGACAAATTTACATCTGCCCCTCTCAATTCCGTATCGTTTAATCTATTTTTTCACAACGATAAACTCCGTACGTCTATTTTGCTGATGTTCACTTTTTGGGCAGTCCGACAATACATTATCAACACAAACACAATCGTTCAGTGAATTGGTTTCACCAAATCCTTTTCCAGTAATGCGATTTGGATTGGTGATTCGTGAACGGATGTAACCAACTGTTTCAGAAGCGCGTTGCTCAGACAAATATTGATTGTATAGTTCTGATCCGCGACAATCGGTGTAGGATTTCAACTCAATTTCCATCGTTGGATATTTATTCAAAATCGCAACAATTTTATCCAATTCTATTGCCGCAGTAGCACTAATTGAATACAAATCAAAGTCAAAGTAAATCGGTTTCATCGCTATCACTTTGGCTAAATCTGCTTTGACATCAATCACTTCCACATCAATCACTTCTCCAGCAACGTCTTTCTTTGTCTCCTGCGTCAATACCAAGTCACAAACTACGACCGAATCTTGTCCGAAAGTTTGGGTCGTACTTTTTCCTTCTTTGTAATCTTGCTTGTTGCCGATGAGCGTAAACTTTTGATCCATCGGAACTTTAAAACTGTATTTTTGATTTGAACGCGTCGTTGTTTTTTGAAGAATTGAACCTTTTTCATCCATCAAGGTGATTACTACATCGTCTAAGATCAAATTGTCTGTTGATTTGGCAACTCCCTCAATGCGAAATTCTTGTTTCACTTCGTTTTTGAACTGAAAACCATACACATCGTCTAACCCTTTTCCAGTTGTACGATTCGACGAAAAGTATCCCTTCCGCGTCGTTGGATTCAGGATGAAAGCAAAATCATCTTGATTTGAATTGATCGGTGCACCCACGTTTTCAACGCCATTTGCTCCAAAACTAAAAATATCAAATCCTCCGATTCCCATGTGTCCGTCGGAAGCAAAATACAAAATCCCGGATTGTTCCACGAAATAGGGAAACATCTCATCACTTTCGGTATTCACTTCTTTCCCTAAGTTTTCGGGCTTACTCCACGAACCATCGGTTTGTTGAAAACACGTGTACAAATCCGTTCCTCCTACTCCACCAGGCATATCACTCGTGAAATACAAGGTTTTTCCATCTTCACTCAAACACGGTTGTCCAACAGAATATGCGGGATTGTTGTATGCAAAAGGCGTTGATTTCGACCATTTTTTGCCATCAAGCGAACTAAAGTGCAATTGCAATTCGACGATTTTATCGGAACGTTTGTCTTTTAAGTTATTTTGCGTAAACGCCATAAACGTTCCCTTTTTAGCAAAACTTACCGGTCCATCGTTTTGTGAACTACTTAGTTTTCGGTTAAAACGACGTGGTTTTTTCAATTGGTCTCCGTCTACTTTCGATTCAAATACCGTCAGGTATGACTGTCCAGTCCAATTGTCTGTGCGCTGAATCATGCGACCTGTTGATCGACTCGACGCAAAAACGATGTTTCCGTTGTAAAAAACGGTTCCAAAATCTTGAGCTGCTGTGTTGATGTCCATTGAGATTACCTCGTGCGTTGCGTTGTTTTGACGTAACGCATTGAATTTTGCTTTGTTCTTTTGGTAACTAAGCGCTCGCAAATCGGTTGGATTGAGGCGTACAAAGTTGTCCATCCACGTAAAATATGCATCGTACTTCCCATTGATTTTAAGCAAATTTGCGTATTCGAAATAGTCGTCGATCGCTTTCGAATTCGTTAGATTCACCAACGTTGCGTACTCTGTTTCTGCTTTTTCGTATTGACCTGTTTTTTTGAGTGAAATGGCATACTTACGAATTCCTTCTTCCGTTAAAACGGTTGTTTCGTATGCTGAAATTGCCTTGCCAAAATCGTAAATAAAATAAAACGAATCGCCTTTCAATTCTGATTTTGTCTTGGTTTGCGCATGAAGCATCGAACTTACGCCGATCATCACTACGAATAAAGTAATAAAAATTATGGAAATCATATCGCTGCGTTTCATGATGATCATTGCATTTGGATTATTCGTAGCTTCCTGCGTATCGAAAGTCGGTGATGAGCGAAATGCAAAGCATGAAGAACTTCCGTCCGTTGAAACCATAAAACAAACAAACATGAAAGGATACCTTGGAAACATCGAAGTGATCACACTTCAAAACAAAAACTTTAGAGAAGTTTTGTACACAAGTAAACAAATGCAACTTGTCGTTATGTCGTTGAAACCCGGCGAAGACATTGGCGAAGAGGTACATCCAAACGTCGACCAATTTTTCAGAGTAGAAAATGGAATGGGACAGTGCGTGGTAAATGATGTGATTCGACCAATTATCATCGGCGATGCGATCATCATTCCCGCTGGCGTGAAACACAACATCATCAATACCGACGATAAATTGGATTTGAAGTTATACACCATCTACTCTCCGCCAAATCACCAAGATCAAATCGTACGAAAATCGAAATTAGACGCTGAAAATACACCGGAAGAATTTGATGGTAAAACAACTGAATAACGCTCCCAAAAAACAAACGTATGAAACGATTACAAAATAAAGTTGCCATCATCACCGGAGGGGCAACACACTTGGCGATCAGGACGGCAAAATTATTTTTGGATGAGGGTGCCAAGGTTGTACTCGTCGACAACAACAAAGAAGCCCTCGAAAAAGTGATATCCCAAATTGGAAATGAGCGTTTAAAATTTTGCGTTGCAGACATAACCCAATCCCGAAGCGTTCAAAACTATGTCAATCGGACGGTAGAAATATTCGGCAAAATCGACATCTTTTTTAACCATGCCGATACCGAGGATTTTTTTGCTCCGATCTCCGCGTATCCGGAAGCAGTTTTTGACCACGTAATTGCTACCCATCTCAAAGGAGCGTGGCTGGGAAATAAATATGTTGTTCCGCACATGAATCACGGAGGAAGCATCGTCATGACCTCATCCGTTGCAGGACTATTCGGCTACGCCAATTTGAGTGCATTGGTTGCAAGTGAACATGCCGTTGTAGGAATCATGCGAGCCACCGCTCTTGAAACCGAAGAAAAACAAATCCGAGTAAATACCGTGCATCCATCAATTGACTCAACTCAAGCTCATCGCGGGAATTCTGTTGATTATCTAGTATTTCAGATGTAGTTGTCGGTGGAGAAATGTATAAAGGAAATGAACGTATCATAACAGCAATAGCGAAGTATGAACTAAGCGACATAGAATGACAAGATATAGATGATTTACTAATTAAAGTGGAAGAATCTTTTCGTATAAAATTTGTCGACAATGAATTAAAAGACATCACAACTATTGGCCAATTATGCGATCAAATCATTTCCAAAATTGAATTTAAAAATACAAATGATTGCACTTCACAACAGGCATTTTACAAATTAAAAAATGCAATTTCAGAGGTAATCAATCTTGACAAAAAATCAATTACCCCAAGTACTTCATTGGATAACATTTTGCCCAGAAAACACAGACTAGTAAGCCTAAAAAAAATTGAAAATCATATTGGGTTCAAATTAAATATTTTAAGGCCTCCTAATTGGGTTAGCAGATTTCTGTTTTAACTTCTCTGCTCTCATTTATTTTGATATTTATAAAATGGAAATTTGGATTTCTAGGAATTTGTTTTTCTATAATTGGATTTTGGAATGCAAACAAAACTGGAACAGTACTTGATCAAAAAACTGTACGTGAATTTGCAGAAAAGATGACTCGGGAAAATTATATAAAATCTAGAACTAATCCATCGACATTCAATAAGGCGGAAATCGAAAATTTACTTATCGAATGGTTCTATAAACAATTTGAATTAGATAAAAAAGATTTGAAGAGAGAATCAAAATTTGGTTTGGTATGAAAATGATCTATACTCGAAAAATTCATTAAAAAAGTCGGTCGATCGCCACAGGCGAAAACCGTTTACAAAAACCTATAACAAACAAAGAAATTGACAAATACGAATAGAAGAACTCATACATAAGAAAATTACAAACATCTATTCATCGGTGAAAATGGAAGCTGGTGGTATAGACTCTGGCGAATGTTATCTAGAAATTGACAAAGAGATGATCATTCTCATTCCTTTTGCTTTTGATAAAGATCTTTCGATAAAGAACTTAGACAAAGACGCTATCAGCCTTTTTGAAGACTTTTCCGACTATCCCGTTTATCACTTAAACAATGAAACTAAAATAGCTGGAGAAAATGGTGATAACTTCCAACTACAAAAACCGAAATTTTTCAACAGACTTCGCAACAAATTATTCGGTCACGAAATCGCTAAAAAATACCTCCAACCTTTAAAAGTTGATAATAGAGAAAACAAACTCAAAAATATCAAGAACCGGAAAAATAATTAACTTTCTTTGGTTTGCTGACGAAAGTGAATAAGGTTTAATCTTACTTGACAATGGCTACCTAATCACTGAAATAAATGTTGCGCCGCACGGAACGGGACTTGTAGGACTACATTTATACGAAAATCTTAACAACTTAATCAACGCAAAAGGCAAGAATTATTTTAAATTTACAGGCCTAATAGGAATCCACTAACAGCTGTTAGGCGACATCATTCGAAACATATTTTACTTGTTAACTCGATGACGCCTAGCAACAAAACATCATAGGCAATGAAGCATTATTTAGTCACCATATTTTCACTTTTTATAGTGTTCGCATGTATCGCACAAAACCAAGATTCAAAAGAGGAAGTTCATCCGTGCAATTTGATAGTAACACTGTTCGGCAAAGAATTAAAATGTGGTATTATCACTAATGGAGAATATGAACATACAGGATCTTGTATTTCCGACACCACAAGATATGTATCTGAGTGGCTTAACGGAAAATCGAGACCGAGAAAAGGCTATCCCATTCGATATTCAATCTCAAAATTGGATGAGTCAAATTTTAACTTCAGTGATAGCTCCTATTTCTTATCTCAAACAGATTTCAGTTGGGAAGATTCTGTTGGTGTAGTATTTTTTGATACGGCATCATTCGAACTGATCGATTCAATTGCCAAACTCTACGAGAAAGATTGTTACAAAGACATCAATAATAGAATTTACATCGACCGAAACATTCCCATTGAAAACAATAGTAAGAAGTTTGCAATAAAAACGACCCATGCTGCTATTCTCATTACAATTTACACCCCTGTCGGATTAGCCAAAACATGTATATTTGATCAAAATAATGAATCTACATTCAATTATTCTTTGCGATTAATACTCGAAGCTAACTTTACGGATGAAGAAAATTTAGTACACTATGAGATTACTAAGAATTAAAGAAATACTTGTAAAAGCTGCTCAATCACCAGCCCAAAACGTTCCGCGCCTTAAATTTAGAATCCTTCCAAACTTTCATCAACTGTGATGATACGGTTCACCTCGCAAAATGGTCATCCCGCGATACAATTGTTCAAATAAAATCATGCGTACCATTTGGTGTGAAAAAGTCAATTCAGAAAGTGCTATTTTTCCATTAGCCGCTTTGTATACTTCGTCCGAAAATCCATACGGACCACCGATTATGAGCGTCAGTGCATGTCCGCCCTGATTGAATCGCTGTTGCAAAAAATCTGCAAACTTTTCAGAAGTATACGACTTCCCGTGTTCATCCATGAGGTATACTTGTTCCCCTGCGTTTACTTTGGACAAAATCAAATCGCCTTCGTGCTTCTTGATTTGCTCAATGGTCATGCTTTTTGCATTTTTCAAATCGGGGATTTCGATGCGCTCAACCGATACGTAGTGTTTCAATCGACTGAGATACGTGTTTTCTCCTTCTTCTAAAAAACCTTTTCCCGTTTTCCCAATGCAAATTACTTTGATTTTCATGCGCTCATTCAAGTTTAAAAGACCAACCCTATTGATTTATCAAACACATCTTCAAGCTTTTAAAGCATGAATTAAGTTCTACATCAAGAAAATAAATCGCAGGTTTGAGTTCTTTAATCAATTGATTTAGTTCTTGCACGTTGATAGGAGAAAGATTTAATTTTTTACCATCTTCACTCGCGACATTTAGGATAGAAATAGCATTTTCGTTTTTAAAGTGAATTTCGTCTGAAGAGGGGTTTGGATAAAGAACGATCTCCTCGAATAAATCCAGCACTTGAATTTCATCTGTCCACGTGCATGTACCTAACGATTTGATAACGCTATAATTTCCGGGCGCATCAACAAGCAAGCTAGACCCGACTTGGCCTGTACTCCAAGTTACGGTTTCATTTGGTAGTGCGCTCACTTTCAATTCAACAGGTAAACCGTTTGTTCCACAGAGAAGTATATCTGACCCTAAATCACTTGGCCCAGAAAATCGTTGAATAGAAATAGTATCACGCATTTTACATGCTCCAAATGTTGCTTCCAGCCAAACAAGTTCTTCGTCAGGTAAAATTTGTGTTGAACTTCCGACAGAACCATTGCTCCAAAGATATGAATCAGCTGAAACACTTGTACTTAATTCAATGGGAAGTTGATTGCATGAAATATATGAATTTTCAAGGAGACTCTCAGGCATATTCGGGCAGGCGAATACTTCCACTTCATCAATAAAAAAATAAATATCGGGCATTGGACTTGCTGTTGGATTACTAATCGGCTCGTAAGTCAAATTCGCATCCTTTTTGAAACAACCAATTACTAAATAGGTTTCTGTTCCCGTGGCAGTATAATATTGTGAAAACTGACGGTATTGATTGTAATTGGTAAGAATCGTATTTTCAGGATTTTTAATGGAAGCATCTATTTGGTCTATAAAACCACTTAATATTGTAGGATTCCCAACCCAATTGTGAACAAATCCAACTCCTAAATCATCAGTCGAAAAAACACAGCGATCCGCTAGTTTGTAGTAGAATGAAATTTTATACGTTTTTCCAGCTACAAATTTACCTGCAATGATTTGCGCAATGTATTCTTGCCAGTCATCAGCAATAGGACTCTTAAATCGTAAACCAACACAAATGGATCCATCTTTCACAGTTACATTTCCTTCTTGACTAGGACCAGAATTCCAAAAATCCACTGACAATACCGAATGCCAAGCATTCGAAGTGAATTGTTCGAAACTGTGGTTAACGATCAAATTCTGAGCAAATACGTTCGCGTAAAATGACAGACAAAAAAAAGCAAAAACGCGATAAATTTTCATAACCGATATCGAATTTGGATCAACAAAAGTATCGACAATGTATAACATATTCTACAAAATCTAAAAATTAGTTCACACGTGAGCATGTATTCTACGCGAGTATATCTCTCCGTCATTTTCAATTTTAACCAAATTCTGTGACCATGTAATTCATTCGTGTATCTCTGACAAAATTATCTGACCACCTACTAACTCCTCCTCAATTTCTCTAAATTAAAGTTCCAAACAATAGACCTTTGATACAATTCAAAACATTCTATTGAATAATTCCAACAATAATCCTAATTTTGGGCGTTATTTAAAATTTTAGATGAAGGCTTTATATTTTAAAGAAATTCGGAGTTTCCTGAGTTCCATTATTGGTTACATATTCATTTTGATCTTCTTGATCACCTCAGGGTTGTTTCATTGGGTAATTTCTTACAACACCAATTTGTTAGAAGGTTCAGAATCAGACTTGATTCCATTTTTCAACCTCTCGCCCCTCATTTTTCTGATCTTAATTCCTGCCATAACCATGCGCTCGATTGCTGAAGAACGCAGAACAGGAACGATCGAGTTGTTGTTTACCCGACCAATTTCTGATTTAAAAATTTTATTGGCCAAGTATTTCGCTGGAGTAACCTTGTTGGTAATCACGTTGATTCCTACGATTGTATTTTACATCTCGATGCACTTTTTGGGGAATCCCGTTGGGATTATTGACGATGGAGCGACAATCACTTCGTATATCGGATTGATTTTGTTGGGTTCAACGTTTGTTGCCATCGGAATTTTTGCTTCTTCGATCACGTCAAGTCAGATTGTAGCCTTTATTTTAGCCATGTTTTTGTGCTGGATATTCTACGATGGATTGACACTTTTGGGATCATTCAGCTTGATGGGTAGTTTCGATTCAGTCATAAAGTACTGTGGAATCAGTTTGCACTACGATTCGATCAAGCGCGGCGTGATCGACACAAGCGACATTCTCTACTTTTTGGGAATGATTACCATCTTCATTGCTGCTGCGCTAACTGTTATCAAATCTCTTAAGAAATAAAAAATGGAAAAAAAGAAACTTTTTAAAGGAGTTTACAATTGGACATTTTTAATGATTCTGATTGCTGCCGTTGTATTGATCAACGTGATTGGTGCATTCTTGTATGCTCGAATTGATGTTACGGAAGACAAACGCTATTCATTGGCCGACGGAACGATTACGTACTTAGAAGACAAATCAAACTTTGCCGACCGTGTTTCGATCAAAATTTACCTGGCTGGAAATTTGCCTGCAGAAGTACAGCGATTCAAGAATGCCATCGAAGACAAATTGAAGGAATTCAAGCAATACGCTGGATCACGCATTGAATACACATTCATCGATCCGTTGCAAGGAAGCGAATCCGATATTCAATACGTACAAGAAAACCTCTACAACAAAGGAAAGGGAATTATTCCAATGGGATTGATGTACATGAAAGACGGTACGCAAAACCAATTGTTACTTTGGCCAGGGGCAGAAATAGACTATGGTGGAAGCACTGTCAATCACGTTCAATTTCTACCGGGAACGCCGCAAGGAAAATTTTACACCCTGAATGATCAGTTCGACGAACAAATCCAAAACTCGATCAACAACTTGGAATACATGTTGATTAGCGGGATTCGAAGAGCCACTCAAAAAACGAAAAAACGCATTGCCTTCCTGCAAGGTCATGGTGAACTCTCGTTCGCACAAATGCAACGCGCACGCACACTTATTTCGCCTTACTATAGTGTCGAAGACATTACTTTAAATGATTCAGTAGAAGCGTTGGAAGGAGTTACCGGATTGGTAATCGCGCGGCCACGAACCGCATTTTCAGAAAAAGACAAATACATTATTGATCAATTCTTGATGCGTGGCGGACGCTTGATGTGCTTTTTGGATAAACTTACATTCCCAGAGGACACGCTCAACAGAACGGGTATTGCACACACCATGCGAACGAACATTGAATTGGACCGCATGTTGTTTGATTACGGAATCAAAATCAACGACAACTATGTATTTGATGTGCGTTGTGCTCCCAAAGCAGTGCCTCAAACAGAACAAGGATTTATTCCCTGGTTTTTCTTTATTCGAGCATCACAAACCAAACATCCAATCGCTCGAAATATCGATCCAGTCTTGCTAAAATATGCGTCGGAAATACAATTTGTAGGAAACAGTAACAATGTAGTTTCCCCGATACTTACCTCATCGACAAATTCAGCGATGACCGGCTTGGCGCCAATGATTAGTTTGGCAATTCCAGCAAACTATGGTAAAAACCCAGTGTTGGCTCCAGATCCGGAGGATGAAAACAATAAATTGTGCCTCGCTGGACTTGTCGAAGGGAAATTTACTTCACATTTCAAAAACCGAATCATCGAAACATATACCAAAAACAAACTTTCAAAGTACAAAGAATCGAGCACAGCAGAAGGTAAAGTATTGGTGGTTGGAAACGGTAGCTTCCTGCAAAATAAGTACGACTCAATTCCAGACAAGCTCAACGGCGGATATATGTATCAACCGAAAGCATTTAATGAGCTTAAATTTGACGAAACAGTTGCCCAAATGCAAGGCGTTCCGCCGCTCATTTATGGAAACCAAGAGTTTTTCCAAAACATGGTTGATTACATGATGGGCGATAATTCAGTATTAGACCTGCGCAGCAAGCAAATAGACATCCACGCGATCGATAAAGAAAAAGTAACTGCTGACGCAGGATTTTACAAGATAATAAACATGGTTTTACCAAGTACGTGCATCCTCCTTTTTGCGACTTTGATGTTGTACATCCGTAAACGAAAATACACTCGAAATTAATTCACACTTAGTATAAAGCGATGAAAAAAAGTATCCTCTTAGTGGCGTCTATTGCTATAGTAGCATTTCTAGCCTTCCTAGCAACCAATTTGGTACGAAATAGCGGTAAATCAGATACCGAACTACTTGAATTTTCAATCGATGATACCACAACGATCGACAGAATTTTGCTGACCGATGCATACAGCAACAAGTACGAATTGATCAAGGGCGCTGACGGTCAATGGACTGACAAGGATGGAAACTGCATTATTCAACAACCTATTTCTACCATGATGGAAACGTTCAAAAACATTGAATTCAAAGGATATGTGCCAGAAAATGCGCGTACAAACATCACCAACCGCATGGCCGCTCAGAACACGAAAGTTGAAATTTTTCAGAAAGGTGAATGGGTAAAAACATGGTACATTGGATCTTCTACCCAAGATCATTACGGGACATATATGCTGTTGGAAACGCCAGACGAAAAAAGTGATCTTCCGGTGATCATGAAAGTAAAAGGACTGAATGGACTTATCGAACCTCGCTTTTTCGCCGATGGAAGACGTTGGAAATGCACGCAAATCTTTGCATTGGAGCGCGATGAGATTTCGAAGGTGGATGTCAAATACTTAGACGATCCGTTGAAAAGCTTTTCCGTCGAAAAATCGGGGTCAAACTACACGGTGAAACACATGAATGTGACCTTGCCTGCCGTCGACACCAACATGATTGTACGTTACTTAAACAACTACCAAAAGATTCACTTCGAACTCGTCAATTACGAATTATCCACCAAACAAGTGGACAGTCTCAAAAAATCAACCCCATTTTGTGTCTTAACCGTAAAACAAACAAACGGAAAAGAAGACAAATTGCGTTTCTTTCGCATGAAGGGATATGGAGACGATTTAGTAAATGATTTTGGTCAACGTGTCGACTACGATGTGAACCGTTTTTGGTGCGTATTACCGTCAGGAGATGTTGTAAAATGCCAATATTTTGTGTTCAATCCATTAATTATGGGACACTTGTACTTTGGAAATCCGAGCACATCGACTCAAGCCAACACAGATTTGAATAAAAAAGCTGGCAAACGCTAGTTAATTTGTATATTTGTTATCAAAAGAAAATTACACGATGAATTTTATTGTTTCGAGCACAACTTTATTGAGACACCTGCAGAGTATCAGTGGTGTATTGAGTACAAGTAACAGCTTGCCAATTTTGGACAACTTCTTGTTTGAAATTACGGATGGCGAACTTACTATTTCAGCGTCAGACTTAGAGACGACGATGAAAACAAAACTGAATGTCGAAGCAAATGAATCCGGGAAAATTGCGATTCCAGCGAAAACATTGTTGGATATTCTGAAAAATTTACCAGATCAACCATGTACATTCTTGGTGAATGATGAAAGTCACGGAATTGAGATTTCATACGACAATGGTAAAGCGAAGATGGTTGGTTACAACGGAAGCGATTTCCCTAAATCACCAGCGATCGAAAATGGAGCAAGTATTCGTGTATCTGGAGAGATCATCAGCAAAGCGATCAATAAAACCTTGTTTGCAACAGGAAACGATGACTTAAGACCTGTGATGAGTGGTGTTTTTTGTCAATTTTCTCCGTCGGATATCATTTTTGTAGCTACGGATGCCCACAAATTGGTGCGTTACAAACGAACAGATTCTCAGGCAACTGGAAGTTCATCGTTCATCCTCCCCAAAAAGCCACTCAACATGTTGAAATCCAACTTGAGAGGTGACGAAGAGGTATTGATTGAATACACCGATTCAAATGCTGTGTTCACGTTCAATGACTTGGTTTTGATGTGTCGACTGATTGACGGTAAATATCCGAACTACGAAGCCGTAATCCCGAAAGAAAATCCAAATGTTTTAACCGTTGACCGCTTGCAGTTTTTGGGTTCGATCAAACGTGTTTCAATTTTCGCAAATAAAACAACACACCAAATCAAATTGAAAATCGCTGGTTCTGAATTAGCGCTTTCAGCAGAAGATTTGGATTTCAACAACGAATCCAACGAGCGTTTGACATGTTCTTACGATGGCGAAGACATGGAAATCGGTTTCAACTCCCGTTTTTTGATGGAAATGTTAAACAACATCGACACCCCTGAAGTCAAAATTCAGATGAGTGAACCAAGTAGAGCTGGACTTTTAGTTCCTGCAACATCTGAAAATGAAAACGAAGATATTTTGATGTTGGTCATGCCTGTGATGTTAAACAGATAGACCTGCATTTAAAAGATTGAAAGACCATTGATTTAGTTCAGTGGTTTTTTTTTGCACAAAAAAATGATTTCCATCGCAATCAAACAAATCGATCCAGTTGGTGTTTTGAAGTAGTAGATAGCAATACCAATCGGTTTTAACGCCATCGCCTTTCAACCACTTCAATTATTGATTAATTTTACAGTATGAATTTCTTCGACGAACAAACATTACACGATTTAGAATTTACAACCATACAATCATGGCTAGAAGAACTTGGAATTGGTCCGACTGCAAAAGAACGACTGCGAACACTAAAACCGAGCTCGCATTTTGATTCGTTGAAATTGGAATTGACAAAATTGAAAGAGTTCCATACGATACGCGTTGAGGGAGAATCATTCCCCGGATTGGATTTTGATGAACTGAAAAAGGAATTAAAATATTTACCGATCAAGAATGCCGTTTTGGAGCAAGAAGGATTTGTCAGAATCTCCCGCGCATCCGAACTCGTCAATGCCCTTGTGTATTTTTTTGACAAGCGAGAGAAAGACTATCCAACTTTGTACGAATTGCTTTCGGAGGTGTATTACACCAAAGAAATCATCGAAGCCATCGAGAAAGTCTTTGATCGACGTGGAAACATCAAAGACGACGCATCGCCTGAATTATATGCCATTCGTCAAAAAATAAACGCCGTTCGCAATCAAATCAACCGCAATTTCGAAAAAGAAATGCGAAAATTACTGAAGGAAGGCGTGCTGGGCGACACCAAAGAAACCTTTGTCAACGACCGCCGGGTACTCACCATCGTTTCAACTCACAAACGCAAAATCAAAGGATCGGTTGTCGGATCGTCCAAAACGGGAAGTTTGACATACATCGAACCCGAAGTGAATGTGGGATTGAACAATGAGCTCGAACTGCTGACCGACGATGAACGCAAAGAGATTTTTCGCATTCTACAACAACTAACCGCCAGTATCGCACACCACTTTCCATTGATTCAAGGATATCAAAACTTGCTCACAGAGTTGGACTTCATCAATGCGAAAGCCAAACTAGCAATCGATTTGAACGCTGATTTACCTTCTATATCCGCTGAACCACACATCGAACTGATCGAAGCCTTCCATCCTATTTTATGGAAGAATAACCGTGCAGCCGGGAAGAAAACACTGCCGCAAAATTTAATCATGGATAAATTTTCGCGCATGTTGGTCATCTCAGGTCCGAATGCGGGTGGAAAGAGTATCACCTTAAAAACAATTGGGTTGGCCCAACTCATGTTGCAAGCAGGACTGCTTGTTCCGATGAATCCGAACAGTAAAATGTGCTTTTTTCAATCAATCTTAACCGATATTGGAGACAATCAATCGATCGAAAATGAATTGAGTACTTACTCCTACCGACTGAAACGGATGAAACATTTTCTAGAAGTTGCGAATCGACGAACGTTGTTGCTGTTGGATGAATTTGGAACAGGTTCCGATCCCGATTTGGGAGGCGCGTTAGCAGATGTATTTTTTGAACAGCTCTACAATAAGAAGTGCTTTGGCGTGATTACCACCCATTATGGGAATATCAAATTAAAAGCGGATCGACTCAAAAATGCGATTAACGGGTGTATGTTGTTTAATACCGAAACGTTAGAACCTTTGTACCGATTTTCGATTGGTCAACCGGGAAGTTCTTTCACATTCGAAGTGGCACAAATCAATGGAATTCCATTGGAATTGATTGAAGAAGCAAAAACCAAGATCGATGAACACAAGGTCAACATGGACAAATTGTTGAGTGAATTGCAACGCGAAAAAACGTATTTAGAAAAGTTAAATCACGAACACATCGAAGCGCAACGATTAGCAGAAGAAGCACGTGTATCCTACTTGGAGAAGAAAAAGCGTTTTGATGAAAAATTAGCCCAACAACAAATCGCAATTGAACGCGACAACAAATACGTCAATTCCGGAAAAAAACTAAAAAGTTTTATTGATCGGTACCAAACGAAAGCGCGCAAGAAGGATGCCAATCAGCCATTGATGGAAGAAATCAAAAAATACTTGGCTGTCGAACGTGGAAAGATTGAACAAACAAAATTGGCAGAAAAACTAAAGGCAGAAGTAAATGCTAAAAATCCGAAGAAAGTAAAACCAACAAAACGAGAAGTTGATTTGTACCAACGGGATAAAATTGTACTTGGTTCGGTGGTCAAGTTGATTGAAACCAAACAATCCGGAACAGTGGAAGAAGTTTCGGGTAATCAATTGACCGTTACTTTCGGCTTCATGCGCTTGAAAGTGGAACGAGAAAAATTAATGTGGATCAAATAATCTGACTTTTAAATTGTAATTTCACGCCATGATTGACGAGATAATTGATAACGCATTACGCGAAGATATTGGTGATGGAGATCATTCTTCATTGGCATGCGTGCCCGAAAATGCAATTGGAAAAGCTACTTTGCTAGTCAAAGACGATGGGATTTTAGCGGGTGTCGAACTTGCTGAAATGATTTTTAAACGGTACGATTCGTCGCTGCAAATCGATGTCTTCCTACCAGATGGATCAACCGTAAAAAAGGGCGACATTGCGTTCCAAGTTCAAGGATCT
This sequence comes from Crocinitomicaceae bacterium, assembly GCA_008017065.1. Classification (GTDB taxonomy): domain Bacteria; phylum Bacteroidota; class Bacteroidia; order Flavobacteriales_D; family Crocinitomicaceae; genus JAQVCM01. The sequence continues at coordinate 1,761 of SSGT01000095.1, read as the reverse complement.
TCACGTTCCATTCTGGCAACCGAACGACTCGTATTGAATTTCATGCAGCGCATGAGTGGAATCGCTACACAGACCAATCAAATTGTCGGGTTGTTAGATGGATTGAATACGCAACTACTCGACACGCGCAAAACAACACCTGGCATCCGCTATATGGAAAAATGGGCTGTTCGGATTGGTGGCGGTAAAAACCACCGTTTCGCGTTGTATGATATGATCATGTTGAAAGACAACCACATCGACTATGCGGGCGGAATAAAGCCTGCCATTGAACGAGCGAATGCCTACTTGAAATCGACTGGAAAAGACTTAAAAATTGAAGTCGAAGTGCGTAATGAATCAGAATTGGACGAAGTTTTAGAAATCGGCCAGGTAAATCGCATCATGTTGGATAATTTTACGCCTGATCAAATAAAAGCGGTTTTACCTCGCATTCCAAAAATCTATGAAGTGGAAGCTTCAGGCGGAATCACACTCGAAACCATTCGCCGTTTTGCTGAAACAGGAGTTGATTTCATTTCGGTTGGCGCATTGACACACAGTTTCAAAAGTTTGGATTTGAGTTTGAAAGCCGATTTTACGATCGACTAACGAGCAGTGGATACTCTTAAATTTTAACATAATAAAGACGTGTTTCTGAAATTTAAACATGTCTGAAGCTTGTTAATTGGATTCATTTGAGTAACTTAGGGATGTGCAAAAGATACACAAAAACCAATTTAATGAAATATGAAAACAATTCTCATTGCTACCGATTTTTCACCCGTTTCAGACAATGTAGTGAATTATGCCATCCAGTTTACGGAAAACTTAGACGCGAAAATCATTTTGTTAAACGTTGGATTTTTACCAACCGTACCTTCCGAAGTGCCTCAAGTAATTCCCATTGATGAAATCATTGAAGGTTCAAAAATTCAACTTGAAGCGATAAAAAAACGAATGAATTCATCGTTTCAAAAACCCAAAGAAATTCACTGTGAAGCGCGTATTGGTTTTGTATCGGATGAAATTATGGGTTGTATTCAAGATTTCAAGGTAGATCTTGTAATTGTGGGAATCCAGGCTGTCGATTTGTTAAGTGAACGTTTATTCGGAAGTAATTCCACGGCTCTGATTGAAAAATCTCCCGTTCCTGTTTTGGTGATTCCCGAAAAATCAACGTTTAATGGTGTAAGGAGAATCGCTTTGGCATGTGAGAATTTAGATTTCAAAAACGATGTTGTCACCAAACTGGATTTTTTCCTAAAAAGTTTTGACGCAGAGTTACACGTTGTCAACGTTGCTGAAACAAGTGGACAAAATGTATCTGAAGTAATGGTAAAATCGTTGTTTAACGAAGTCGAACACATATATCATCCACTTCAAAACACGGATGTAATTACTGAAATTCAATTATTTTTAGAAGATAATGCGATCGACATGATTGTGACCATTCCGCAACATCATGGATTTTTCTACCGCTTATTCAACGAATCAAAAACGAAAAAATTAGCATTTCATGTACACAAGCCGTTGCTGGCGATTCACGCATAAGGCAACAGACTAACCAATAAAATATCCTTTGAAAGCAGTGTCGATTTTAACTCTTCACTGCTTTTTTTTGTCTTGAAATCATTAAGTTACACCGATCGCTTTGGTTTTCCCGAAAAACAAAAAGCCGCCTTGATCAGACGGCTTTTCGCATGCGTTAATTCCTGTTATCTATCTGCCTCTCGTTGGCGCAGGAGTTGGTTTCCCAATAGGTTTTGGAGTTGGTGTCAC
>SSGT01000195.1 GCA_008017065.1 Crocinitomicaceae bacterium | reverse complement strand
CGAGTGGATTGCGCATCAATTCTTTTGCGGTTGTGGTGTCGTACAAATTTTGCTTAAACATCGTGTCGCGAATGTCGTTTAGTTCGATGATTCCGATCAATTGATTGAGTTCGGTAAGCACAGGAAAAATATCGTGGTTGGAATGTGCCACAATTTCGGTGATTTCACGCAAGCTTGCTGAGGGGTGAATTACATCAAAGGCCGTGTCGATGACGCGATGCGTTTTGAGCGACGACAAAATTGTCATGTCTTTGTTGCTGCGAATGACTTGACCCTTTTTTGCTAAATTTTTAGCGTCCATCGAGAGCGGTTCGATGCTTTTGACAACTGCATAACTAATTGCCGAAACAAGCATCAAGGGAATCATCAATTCGTATCCGCCCGTGATTTCTGCGATGAGGAAAATTCCCGTCATTGGTGCGTAAAAAATCCCAGTCAACACACCGCACATCGCCACCAACGTGAAATTACTGATCGGCAAATGTGTCAATCCGGTGTAGTTGACCAAACGGGCAAACAAATAACCAACGTAAGCACCCACAAAAAGCGAGGGCGCAAAATTCCCTCCGTTTCCGCCACTGTTGATTGTAACTGCTGCTGCGATCACTTTTACAAACATGATTATTCCCACAAACAGCAGTACAAACCAATTGCGATCGACCATAAAATGGAAGACGCTTGTGTCGAGCAGTTTTTCGGGTGTATCGTTGGAGAGAATTTTGATGCTTTCATATCCTTCGCCAAAAAGAGGAGGGAGAAAGAAGATAATAATTGCCAATAGAATACCTCCGCGAATCGCACGGCGATAGGTCCAATCCTTGGTTTTATCGAGTATTTTTTCCACCCGCTGGTACACGCGTGAATAATAAATTGAAATCAGTCCTGTAAAAACGCCCAGCAATGCATAAAACGGAACGTTGTAGTAGTTGAACGATTCTTGCAATTTGAAATTCAACAAGATTCCATCTCCGAGAATGATTTTAGAGCACAAAGCACCCGTTGCTGCCGCGATCAGTAAAGGAATGAATGCAGAGATTGTCACATCAACTAACAATACTTCCAACGCAAACAATACACCCGCAATCGGCGCGTTGAATGCTGCCGCGATCCCGGCTGCTGCTCCACATGCAAGAAGTAAAACACGATCCTTGTAAATCAATTGATAAGTTTTAGCATAGTTTGAACCGATCGCCGAACCGGTTGTTACAATTGGCGACTCCAATCCAGCCGAACCACCGAAGCCAACGGTAACTGCACTCGTCAAAATGTGAGAATACATTTGGTCGCGCGGTAAAAATCCAGATTTCTTTACGATCGAACGTATGATGTTTGCCGTTCCGCGTCCCAGTTTTTGGTTGAAGACGCGCTTCACAATCAAGGTCGTCAACACAATACCAATCATCGGAAAGGCAAGATACAAGTAACTATTGAGGTTGAAAGGCAATTGAAAATCATAGGTCACAAAGCGGTGAATCAAATGTACAAATGATTTCAGCAAAACTGCTGCCAAACCACCGGTCAATCCAACCATCATACTCGAGAAAATCAGGAATTGTCGTTCGTTCAGTTGGGTGCGTACCCATTTGATGAGTTTCTCGATGAGTATGAATATTTGTTGAAAATTGCGCACAAACTTGCTTTGGGGTTTGTACAAAGATACGTAAATTCAGAAATTCAGTGAAGCGTGAGCAAAAAAGCAAGTGAATCAGTTGGTTAAACGATTGTAGGGAGTGTTTTGGGTGGCTGCCTCCCGAAAAAATCGGGTCCGTCTTTCGCTTTTAGTCCCACACATCAGCGCGTGTGTTACATACCCGTTGCCTGGTGCGTTCCTACGCGGCAACGGGGTAACACAACGGCTTTATGGTGCGGGAGCTAACCGCTGTCGCCGGGGCAGAAATCGACCTTTTTCGAAAAAATAAAACCATATTTCGTTCAAACAAGTACATTCCAATGGAAAAAACAAGGGTGCATTCACGGTGAATCATTCAAATGTTTATATTTGTTGGCGATGAATTTAAAAAACGATTTAATCTTAAGAGCAGCCAAAGGGGAGTCCATCGAGCGTTACCCCGTTTGGTTGATGCGTCAGGCAGGTAGAATTTTACCTGAATACCGCGCTGTTAGAAGTTCCTTAAGCGGATTTAAAGAACTAGTAGAAACACCTCAATTTGCAGCAGAAGTAACCATTCAACCCGTTGATATTTTGGGAGTTGATGCAGCGATTATTTTTTCAGATATCTTGGTCGTACCCGAAGCAATGGGGTTGGAATACCAAATGATCGAAAAGCGCGGTCCTTGGTTTGAAAAAACCATTAAATCAGAAGCTGAATTGATATATGCAGAAACCGATTTCGACATCGAAGATCGCTTAGGATACGTGTTGGAAGCCATTCGTGTTACCAACAAAGCATTGGATGGTCGCGTTCCGTTGATCGGATTTGCGGGCGCTCCCTGGACAATCTTTTGTTATATGGTCGAAGGTTCGGGATCAAAAACTTTTTCAGAAGCACGCAAAATGTTGTACACCAATCCAAAATTGGCACACGACTTGCTAAGCAGAATTACGAAGGTGACGATTCAGTATTTGAAAGCTCAAATTCAAGCCGGCGCGCACATGTTACAAGTGTTCGATTCATGGGCAGGAATTTTGGGGACAGCTCAATACGCTGAATTCAGTTTGCCTTATTTGAAACAAATTGCAGATGCGATTACCGAAGTGCCACTCACATTGTTCTCGAAAGGAGCAATTACATCGGTTGGAGCGATTGCTGCGTTGGATTGCAACACCGTTGGTTTGGATTGGAACATGGATATTCCTGAAATCCGAGCGCAAGTAGGTGAATCGAGAACCCTGCAAGGAAATTTAGATCCTTGTGCGTTGTACGCTTCGCATGCAGAAGTTGCAAGTTTGACAAATAAAATGTTAAATTCGTTTCAAAGTAAAAGACATATTGTAAATCTAGGACACGGTGTGTATCCAGACATCGATCCTGAAAAGGTAAAAACGTTTATCAACACCGTAAAAGAATATGAAATAAAATCCTTTTAGTTCCAATCAACCGGGACGTTGGATTTTTCATAAGTTTAACATGTAATTTTTAAGAATTATGAAATTAAATACGAAATCAATTGCTACGCTTCTTGCTGTCATTCCAATGAGTTTGTTGTCATTGACTTTTGCACAAGGAGAAAACTTAGTTTCAAACGGAAGCTTTGAATCTACTACAGGAAAAGCGAAAAAATTAGGGGCGATTGATGTAGCTACCGGTTGGGTATCGCCAACAGGTGTGCGCGCAGATTTGTACGCTCCAGGTGCAAAAGTTCCAGACATCAGTACGCCAAACAACATCTACGGAACGGAAGAACCGAAAGAAGGAAACAATTACGCAGGAATCGTTGCGTATTCCTACAACGATAAGATGGCGCGTTCCTACATCATGACGAAGTTTGCAACACCGTTGAAAAAAGGAATGACGTATTGCGTTTCGTTCAATGTTTCGTTGGCGGAATTATCGAAATATGCATCCAATCAAGTGGGAGCACACATTTCAAAAAAGCCGTTTGGTACGGAAGAGAAATCAAGCATCATCGACAAAACGCACATTTTGCACCCCGACAACAAAACCTACAATGCAATGTACGGTTGGGATAAGGTGTGCGCAACTTTTGTGGCAGAAGGAGGTGAAAAGTACATCACCATTGGTAACTTTTCGAACAACGATAAAACGAAAAACGAAAAAACCAAAAAGCCGGACAACGTGAAAGGAACGGTAATTATTGCTGCATATTATTACATCGACGATGTGTCTGTTACCTTGTTGGAGAGCGGACAAACCTGCGAATGTGGAACACCAGTTGTAGAGGAAGAAGAAGTGTCGAACATGATTTACCAGCGTTCGGTAGTCTTGAACGACAAAATGACTGCCGTGCAAAAAATTGAAGTTCAAGCCAACTATTTTGGTTTTGGAAAAGATAAATTGCAACCAGCAGGAATCGCTTCGCTTGACATCATTGTTGCAGAAATGAAAGCAAACCCGACATTCAAATTAGAGATTGCAGGATATGCAGACGCAAAAGAGATCGAGAAGGCGGAAGAGAAACCAATCTATGCTGATATGGACAAAAAACGTATCGCAGCCGTTGTAGCTTACTTGAAAGAGAAAGGAATTGCTGAAAACCGTTTGATCCAAACACCGAAAGGAAATTCAGAATCCAATCAAGAGATCAACGATACCGACGAAGAAGACGTGAAAATGGCTAAAAACCGCCGAGTTACGTTCAAAGTTGTGAAATAAAATCGAATTCAAATACGATGGAAAGCCCCGAGAGATTGGGGCTTTTTTTTTGGAGATGAATTTATTAAACCTGTTTCTGTCGAAATGTGAATCATTTGTACAACTGTCAAATAGAGTTCTTGGAATATTTATTGGGAACTAAAGTGTAGCAATGCATGATGATTGATAGAGAGATCTTGAATGCATGCCAGCATATTTGCAAGAACTAAAGACTTTAGTTGCCAAAAAACATTCCCCACAAAAAAAAGTCACCTCTCAGTGACTTCAACTATTTTTCCGTAAATCTTAGGCTTCTTTTTCTGCAGCGGCTTTTTTGGTACTTGGCTTTTTAACCGTTTCCTTTTTCGCAGCGACCTCTTTTTTTACTTTGGCTGGTTTTTCAGCTTTCGCAACAGCGATTATTGGCGTGTCCTTTTTTTTCTGTCTGGTTTTCCCGTAAGAACCCATCACACGTTTTCCTTTTGCTGTTTTTTTATCCCCTTTTCCCATACCTCAATGCAATTAGTATTAATACATGTTCATTTCAACAAATATAACATTCTATTTTGAATTTGAATGTTAAAATTAGTTGATATAAAGGGAATTATATCGGTCTTACTTGTTGCTAATTGTGCTGGAAAGCGGGGAAACAAGGCATTGCAACAACATTAAGTGATAATAATTCAAAAAATGAAGTGTTTTTATTTTGTAAATATTACCATGGTAACTAAATTTGCACCATGGAAATCAGTCAAGAAACAAAAACACGATTCAAGTCTCCACAACAAAAAGTAATCGTGAACATACGGTACACTTCCAATTGGATGGCGAATCAACAGAATGCGTACATGTCAAAATTTGATTTGACAATGCCGCAATTCAATATCCTACGTATTTTGCGTGGGGCGAAGGAAAACGGCCCAATTAGCGTCAACACAGTCAAAGAGCGAATGATAGAAAAGTCACCCAATACCACGCGGTTGATGGATAAGTTGATTGACAAAGGCTTGATGGAGCGGGTTCGTTGTGAATCGGATCGCCGCATCGTTTACGTCATGATCACCGATAAAGGATTGGATTTGTTGAGCGAAATGGATTTGTCGTTTGAAACAAACAACCTTTTGGCAGCGAAGTTGACCGACGAAGAAGCTGAAGTTTTGAGCGGATTGCTAGACAAATTAAGAAGTTAAAAAAATGTGAATTTATGGGTTTTCGTTGGTGAGCCCTTTATTTACTGTTATTTTTGTGAAATTCGGGTCGTCGGATAATCACACACCGATTCAGTTCGGAATTATTTCAAAAAAAATACATGACAAAAAAGCAAATTGGCTGGATGGTAATCCTCGGGTTGGTAGTTTTTACCAACATTCTCGAATCCATGATTTTGATGCCATTGGCCTCCACCATCAAAGCATCGCTACACATGAACGAGAAACAATGGGGCGTAGCCATTTCGGTATATTTGTTCTCTGCATTCGTCTCCGGTTTTATTAGCATTTTCTTGATCGATCGATACGACCGACGAAAGTTTCTGTTGGCGGTATACGCGTTGTTTATTATCGGGACATTGCTGTGTGGTTTAGCGACCAGTTATTCGTTTTTGGTGTTTGCACGGATTTTTGCTGGATTTTTTGGAGGTGTGATTTCGGCAGTTGTTTTAGCCATGGTGGGTGATTTAGTGCAACCCGAACACCGCGGAAAAGCGACGGGAATTGTAATGGCTGGATTTTCTTCCGCGGCGGCATTGGGAATTCCATTGGGATTGTATTTAGGGTTGAATTGGAATTGGCAAATGCCATTCTACTTTATTGTAGCGATGTCAATCTTGATTTGGTTTTTCATGGCGGCACAGTTGCCACCAATGATTTCGCACCTGACGCGCATCCATGAAAGTTACAAATCATGGCACATTTTGGGCCGAGTGCTCAAAAATAAAAACCAGTTGCGTGCCTTGGCGTTTACGTGTACCATCTTATTTGGACAATTCGCAATCATTCCATACCTCGCTGATTATATCGAAAACAACGTAGGTTTCGAAAAAACACAGTTGGTGTGGATGTATTTCACTGGTGGAATTTTGACCTTTATTACCAATCCATTCATTGGCTCATTGGCCGATAAATTTGGACAATTGAAAACCTTCTTAATTGTCATGCTCATTTCGTGTGCTCCAATCATCGCCATTACTTCCATGGGGGAAAACCCGATTCCCTTGGTATTGATCGCAACAAGTTCGTTTTTCGTTTTTGCTGGCGGTCGAAACATTCCAGGTACGGCGTTGGTGTTGTCAACTGCTGCGCCTCACGAGCGTGGAGGATTTATGAGTATTCGTTCAGCGGTGCAGCAATTAGCAAGTGGAATTGCGGTCATGTTGGGAAGTTTTGTGCTTTACCAAGACGAAACAGGCAAGTATTTTAACTTCGAATACGTTGGATACTTAGCCGTTGCAACGAGTATCGCCTCCTACTTTATTTTACGTACAATCAAACAAAACTATTAAGATGAAATTTATTTTATTTGTTCTCCTTTTCGTTACCACTTTTGCAAACGCACAACCTCCCAAGGGAATGAGCGGTGG
>SSGT01000038.1 GCA_008017065.1 Crocinitomicaceae bacterium | reverse complement strand
TATTAAACAAAATAATAAATCACTATAAATGAATCTATTAAACAAAAAGCAAGCATCTCTTCAACTGGAATTGAATCGCTATTTTTGAATGAAGGTTAAACAAAACATGCGCAACAAGGTCCATCTGTTGAATTTTGAGTAACTTCATCAACCAAATTTCAATTGAATTGTTGAACACGTATGAAAAAACAAATAACTACATATTGGTCACTTCACAAAACGTGGATTTTGATAGCCATTCTCGTCATCTTCCATGTCGTTGGGTTAGTCGGATTGCTTTCAACTACCTACCGCGATTCATTTTTGAAACTGAGTTTCATGAATCTTTTGTTGGCCTTTATCGTTTTGTTAGTGGGACGACGGGGAAATTTCAAACCGTTTTATTGGTTTTTGGTCATCTGCTTTTTTACCGGCATGTTTGCAGAAATGATCGGAATTCACACCGGGATTCTTTTTGGTGAATATTATTACGGCGAAAATCTTGGTGCCAAACTCAACGGTGTGCCATTCATCATTGGTATTAATTGGGGAATTCTATCCGTTGGCGCGTGCAGTGTTGTGAGTCGCTTCCACAACGGAAACATCTTCCTGAGTGTCTTGATGTCGGCACTGTTGATGACGTTGCTGGATGTTTTAATCGAGCCAGTTGCTATTCAAAGTGACTATTGGCATTGGAAAACCTCCTACATTCCGCTCAAAAATTACTTGAGTTGGTTTTTCATTTCCATGCCCTTGCATTATTTGTATTTTAAGTGGAAACTCGATGAACAAAACAACGTTTCGATTGCTTTGTTTTCTATATTGGTAGCGTTTTTTATAATTCTAAATTTAAATTAATATGTATTGGTGGGGACCTTTTGTAATGCTCGGTGCATTTTTTGTCATGGAATTTATGGCTTGGGCGACGCATAAGTACGTAATGCACGGCTTGATGTGGCATTTCCACGAAGATCATCACGTGGAAGAACCCGGATTTTTTGAACGAAACGACGTGTTTTTTCTCATTTATGCGATTCCATCTTGGTTGTGTATCATGTTGGGCATGATGAGCGACAACTACGTTCCTGTTTGGATCGGTTACGGAATCGCCATGTATGGATTTGCGTATTTTTTGGTTCACGACGTGTACATTCACCGCCGTTTCAAATGGTTGAGAGACATCGACAATCCGTACTTTATGGCAATTCGCAAAGCGCACAAAGTTCACCACAAGCATTTAGGAAAAGAGGACAGTGAATGTTTTGGGATGTTGCTCGTTCCGAAAAAATACTATCTCGAGGCTAAAAATTCGTTTGCACGAAAAAAAAATAAAGCATGAGTTTATACTTTTGGATTTTACTCGGCACGATTTCCGGCCCATTTCTATTGAGCTTCGACAAGAAAGTTCATTTTTATACACGTTGGAAACATTTATTTCCGGCAATGCTTGTTGTTGCCATTGCTTTTATTGTTTGGGATGAATTTTTCACACAATGGGGAATTTGGGGGTTTACTGATAAGTACTTACAAGGAATCTACTTGGGTCACCTGCCGCTCGAGGAATGTCTGTTTTTTCTGCTCGTCCCGTATGCGTGTGTGTTCATTTACGAAGTACTTCGCGCCTATTTCCCCGCGGTAACACTGCGTGCATTTTCACATTATTTCGCTATTGTTTTCACAGTCGCTGGTTTGATCCTCGGAGCAATTTATTCTGAACAGGCATACACAGCGAGTGCTTGTTTGATTTCCGCCCTTTTGACAATTGGGATCTATTTCGTTTTCAAAGTAAAATGGTATGGAAATTTTGTTTTTGCCTTTCTCGTAGCGATCATCCCGTTCTTGATAGTAAATGGTATTTTAACGGGTGGATTCACGCCTGAGCCCGTAGTTTGGTACAATCCCGACCACAACATGGGACTGCGTATTTTTACCATTCCTGCCGAAGATCTTTTCTATAACTATTGCATGCTTCTGCCTGTTGTAGGTATCTATGAATGGTTAAAAGCACGAGGAAACAAAAAAAGAGCTTAACATTTCTGAAGCTCTTCTTGTATCCTAATGTGCGTTAGATCGCGTTATACCTCTCGATTAAAAAGTACTTCAGCAAGATTTTTCAATGCAAGCTTTTGCGTAACTTCTACTTGGATTTGTTCCAAAGCACGCAACGCAATTTTATAATGAGAATCCATCATTTCACGGGCTGCTTCACGCACACCCAATTGATCAAACAACGCACGTGTCGCATCGATTTTCTGTTGCGGAACTGACTCGTTCTGCAACGAGTGGAACAAACTCAATTCAGCGGGACTTGCCAATTCAATTGCCTTCAAAACAAGCAATGTCTTCTTGTTGGCAAGCACGTCACCTCCAACTTGCTTTCCAAACTTCATTGGATCGGCGTATAAATCTAAAATATCGTCCTGGATTTGAAACGCAATCCCGATGTGTTGACCAAATTCATAAATCAAGGCTTTGTTTGCTGATGTCGTGTCGGCTACGATCGCTCCCAATTCCAAGGCACAACCCAACAAAACGGAAGTTTTGAGTCGAATCATCTCAATGTATTCATCAATCGATACGTTGGTTCGAGTCTCAAAATCCATGTCCATCTGTTGCCCTTCACAAACTTCGACCGCTGTTTTGTTAAACACCTGAAGCAATTCAGGTAGGTGCCGTGAATCTTGTTTGCACAACTCTTGATAAGCTTTCACAAGCAACACATCGCCCGATAAAATGGCAACACTTTGATTCCACTTCTCGTGCAATGTTGCCTGTTTTCTTCTCAGTGGAGCTTCGTCCATGATGTCATCGTGAATCAAGGAAAAATTATGAAAAATCTCTACAGCCAACGCCGCTGATAACGCTTTTTGCTTTGGTAAGCCAAATAACTCAGCCGACATCAACGTCAGCATCGGACGCATGCGCTTACCGCCTAGCGTAAAGAAATACCGAAGTGGATCGTATAAATTGGAAGGCGTTTGTGGAAAATCTAAATTTGCCAATTGTGCTTCTAACAAAGCGGTTTGCTCTTCAATTGCGTGCATTAATCTTTTATCAAGTTTAACAAATATGTACCGTATCCACTCTTAACAAGCGGTTCCGCTAATTGTTTCAATTCTTCTTTGGTAATGTAATTATTGCGGTATGCAATTTCTTCGATACACCCGATTTTCAATCCTTGGCGCTCTTCGATTACTTGCACAAACTGACCAGCTTGCATCAACGATGGAAATGTTCCTGTGTCCAACCAAGCTGTTCCTCTACTTAAAATCGCAACTTTCAATCGATCTTGACGCAAATATTCAGCATTAATGTCCGTAATTTCGTATTCACCACGCGCCGAAGGTTTCAAATTCTTCGCAATTTCGATCACGTCATTGCTGTAGAAATACAATCCTGGCACTGCGTAATTTGATTTTGGTTGCACGGGCTTTTCTTCGATCGAAATGGCGTTGAAATTTGCATCAAACTCTACCACTCCATAGCGTTCGGGATCGCTGACATGGTATGCATACACGACTCCACCTTGCGGATTGACATTTTCACGGAGCAAATTACCCATTCCAACACCGTAAAAAATGTTGTCGCCCAAGATCAATGCAACATCATCTGTCCCGATAAATTCCTCACCGATCACAAACGCTTGTGCCAACCCGTTTGGAACTTCTTGCACTGCATAACTGAAAGAACATCCTAACTTTTTGCCATCACCCAATAATTTTTCGAATTGTGGCAAATCGTGCGGAGTTGAAATAATTAAAATCTCTCGAATTCCCGCATTCATGAGAATTGAGAGTGGATAATAAATCATCGGTTTATCGTAAATCGGCATCAACTGCTTACTTACCGCCAAGGTCAACGGATGCAACCGCGTACCTGAACCTCCTGCTAAAATAATTCCTTTCATAGTAATGTGTTGGGATCTTCTTTTGATTCAACCGATTCATCGTCGTTCGAACGAACTTGCAGTGAATCCAATTCAATGTCTTCTTCTTCGTCGTAAATTTCAAAATACGGTTCAACAAATGATTTAGAAGTAGCAATTTTCTCCAATGTTAACAACAACGCTGGAAGCACCAACAAGTTGGTAACCATCCCCACTAAAATCGTAAGTGAAACAAGCAAACCTAGCGCTTTTGTTCCTCCAAACTGAGAGAAAACAAACATGATAAATCCGAAGAACAAGATCACGGACGTATAAAAAATACCCAATCCCGTTTCTCTCAACGACTTTACGATTGTAAACTTCAAATCCCACCGTTTCGATTTCAACTCTTGACGGTACTTTGCCAAAAACAAAATGGCATTATCGACCGTAATTCCAAGTGCAATTCCAAACACCAACAAGGTCGAAGGCTTCAACGGAATACTAAACCATCCCATGATTCCGGCAGTGAACAACAACGGAATCACGTTTGGAATCATTGAAATAATAACCATACGCCACGACCTAAATAAAACAGCCATCAACGCAGAAATAGAGAAAATCGCAAACAGTAAACTTTCAATTAAGCTGACAAACAAGTACTGCGTGCCTTCCGACGCAACCACTGACGTTCCGGTCATTGTCAAATCGTAATATTCTTCGTTGATTGCCAACCTGAGTTTGTCGTTGAAGCCTTTCTTGGTGTAATACTTCTTGATCAATTCAGAATCTGAATCAAACGCAAGTTGTGCATCACTATTTCCTTTACTCAACAGCGAGGTCATACCATTATAAATCGCAGGATAACCATATAAAATGGAATCAATATACGCACTTTTTCCTGCCTCTACCTTTTTGAACAAGCGTTCTAATTGCGGTTTATCGGGATTCAAGATGCGATCGATTTCGACATACATCGAGTCGACAATATCTGCCACCTCGTAGGAACCAATGTCTTTCATCTGGGTGCGGATACGCAGCGTGGTTGAATTTGTATCTACTAATTCTTTGAGCGAGAGATTACCGCCATTTGCGTTCGATAGGTCAAATTTATCAATGTATTTTTTCAAGCGCAATTTATCCCGGTTGGAAATGATTTTATATTGTTCGGGATCATTGCCGTAATATGCCATGTTCACCACTTTGATAAAATCAACAATCGAAAGACTTTTCGAAAACAATGTATCGATAGCAACTCGGTTTTGAATCGCTTCAACCTTTTCCAAGGTCTCTTGTTTAAACAAACGACCCGGTTGCTTGTAATTGATTGTCATTTCGAAAGGAATTGCTCCTCCAAAACTATGTTCAATGTACTTCAAGTCTTTTAAGATTGGGTCGTCTTTTGGCAGGTCACCGGTGATGTTTCCAGTGGCCTTGATCTTCGTCATTCCAATTGCACTTAGTACAACAAGAATGATTGAACCGATGTAAATTTTCGTTCGGTGACGAGTTACCAAATTCACCACCACTTCTATAATTCCTTGCGAGTAGACACGATCCAAGTGCTTCAAGTGACGCGGCTTGGGTGCTTTTGAAAACGACGTGATGATTGGGATTAAACACAGTGAAAGTGCAAACACAACCATGATATTCAATGCAGCGATGATTCCAAATTCAGCTAATTTTTCGGAACTCGTAAAGGTACAAAACCCGATTGCTGTCGTCAGATTTGTCAGGAAAGTAGCGCCACCGACTTTACTAATCATCGTACTCAATGCACGGATCTTATTGCCATGATACCGCACCTCTTGGTGGTAACGCGTCACCAAAAACACGCAGTTTGGAATTCCAATTACGATTATCAACGGTGGAATCAACGCCATCATGATCGAAATACGGAATCCGAACAAACCAATCGATCCCATTGACCAAATCACTGAAATAAATACAACAATATTGCATATCATAACCACCCGAAACGAGCGGAAGAAAATATACAATAACAGCGAAGAAGCAAAAATAGAAAGCGCAATGAAAATGTACATTTCATTGATAATTCGTTTTCCGACGATGATACGAATATGGGGCAAACCTGCGTAGTGAACCTCCCCAAAATGTTTGCCGTAACTTGCTGCTAACTCTTCGATTTCAAGTACAAACTTCGACTTCTTTTGATCAGAGAGGAATTTTTCATCGAGCGAGATCAACATCAACGAAACCTTCGTTGAATCGTTGTACAACAACTTATTGTAAATTGGATTTGACTTGATTTCGCGCTCAATTGAATCGATGTTCTTTTCGCGGTAAGTGACATCCGAAAAAATACGTTTTGCTTCAAATCGTCCTTCATCCACTACATTGCGAATGGTAAATAGTGTCGCCTCTGAAATAACACTTTCTACACCATCAAACGTTAAAATGGAATCACCTAATTCTTTCCACTTCAAAAAGTTTTTCTCTGTGTATAACGAATCACTGCTGATTGCCAACACCAACGTCGAGCCGTCTTCACCAAACTCGTCTTTAAACTTTAAGTAATCGAGTTGTGCTTGTGATTCTTTGGGTAATGTGTTTCCGTATTTATTGTCAATTTTCAATCCTGTTACAGCGAAATAGCCGAAGAAAACGGTTAAAATGGCAATGATTGCCAAAATAAATAACCTATTTCTTAAAATTAAATTGCCGATTTTCTGCCACATACTGTTTTATATCTAAAAAAATGAAACAAAATTAACGAAATAAGCTTAGAAAACCTGATTTTATTAGCGTTTTAAATCAGTTTCAAGCCATTCGAAAAATTCGCGAAACCACAAAATTCCGTTCTGTGGCGTGGTAATCCAATGTCCTTCCTTGGGGAAAAGTAAATATTTACTCCGTAAGCCTTTTAATTGAGCTGCTTGAAATGCCTGCATTCCCTCGCTTTCAGGAACTCTAAAATCCATTCCGCCATGAATTACCAACATCGGTGTGTCCCAGTTTTGAACAAAATTATGCGGACTGTTCTTGGCGTAGTATTCTTTGTTTTCGTTTAACCAGTATGGACCTTTGTTGTCCCAATTGGCGAAAAACAATTCTTCTGTTGTTCCATACCAACTCTCGAGATTAAACAAACCACAATGAGAAACGAATGTCTTGAACCTACCTGCGTGTTTTCCGGCCAAATAGTAGACAGAATAGCCGCCATACGACGCTCCAACCGCACCCATCCGCGATGCATCGACGTACGTTTCTTTCGCAGCGAAGTCAATCGCAGAAAGGTAATCCTGAATCGATTGTCCACCCCAGTCTTTCGAAATTGCATCGTTCCATTTTTGTCCAAAACCAGGAAGTCCGCGTCGATTCGGAGCCACAACGACGTACCCTTGTGAAGCCATCAATGCTAAGTTCCATCGGTACGAAAAAAACTGACTCACCATGCTTTGAGGTCCACCTTGGCAATAGAGCAACGCAGGATACTTTTGATTCGGATCGAAGTCAGGCGGAAGTACCATCCATACCAACATTTTTTGTCCATCGGTCGTTTCTACCCACTTTTCCTCTACTTTCGGCAATCGGACATTTTCTAAAATCGATTTATTCACTTCCGTCAATCGTTTCATCTCAAACTTCTTGAGCGAAATGGAATACAAATCCGTTGGTTCAATCATCGACTGCCGACATGCGATAATTGCCGTTGGAGCGAGGTCCATACTCACCAAATCAAACTGTCCGAAGGTGAGCTGCTTCACCGCATTGGTTTTCAAATCAATCGAAAAAAGCTGTTTTGTTCCCTGCATCGGCGCCAAGAAGAAAATGACTTTCTCATCGCTGCTAAACAAAAATTCTTCTACGGTAAGGTCCGCTTTTGCCGTAATATTTACATCAACTCCTGCACTTAAATTTCGAACAATGATATCGTTTTTGTCGGATTCGAAACCATCATGCGCCATGCTGTTCCAAGCAAACAATTTCCCAGACGGTGAAAATCGCGCATTCGCATCGTATCCCTTGTAATTTTCTGTCAACCGAATAGTTGTTCTCGTTTCGATCGTAAATTCAAATAAGTCACTGTTGGTACTCAATGCAAATTCCTTCCCGACTTTCTTCTTGCAACTGTAGATAATTCGTTTCGAATCGGGTGAAAAAACAACTTGATCGCTCCCTCCAAAGGGAGGCAAAATACCATCAACCGCTTCACCTTGGAGTAAATCGATGCTGTTTCGCTCTACACTGTTGTTTTTAATTTCATGAAGAAAAAGATGCTTTTTGTTTTCATCCGCCCACTGATTCCAATGGCGATACATCAAATCATCTTCCAAACGCGCGTTGGCAAGCGGCAAATCAGGGTGTTTTTCACGCAAGGTTTCTTTCGCTTTTACCGCAACAATAAATACAATTTTAGATTCATCCGGAGACAATTTAAACCCTTCAATTTCAGGCAATCCTGAAGGAGTGACTTGTGTGACTGACGATCCATCGGCGTTCATTGTAAAGAGGTGGAGTCCATCGCTTACAGCTTGTAAAAACCAAATTTTGTTGTTCTTTCCCCAGGTTGCTTCCATTTCGGACTGAGGGGTTTGCGTAATTTGGCTGTACGAATTGGATGCGATATCAAAAACAAACAAATCGGTGTTTCCTCGATTCGCTGCAATGTCAAATTCACGTAACTCAAAGAGAATTTTCTTTCCATCCGGAGAAACTTTCCCTCCACTCAAGCGTTTTAGTTTCCAAAGTAATTCAGGCGTTAATGTGGATTGACTGAATCCTGCGCTTGACACGAGAGTAGCTACAAGCAACGCTGTACAAATAATTCTAATGCGTAACATTTTTCAAGTTTTGAGGCTTGAAGTTACACAAACTATTCAAGTTGAATCAATTTTTAGTTTTTTTTACCAACGAGTATTTCGCTTGATGCTTCTTTTTTAGTTGCGCATAGCTAAAAATAATCAAACCGGATACAAATGCACTTACCGACGTCGAAACAACAATCACATCGAGCGGTTGCTTATTTTTCAGACTGTAAAAAAGGACATTTAAACTCACTAGTGTGATGATCATTCCACGTTGAAACCAGACAATTTTCCTCATTTGTTTTGAATTCCAGTTAGATGAAGTTAAGAAATGATTTTGAAAAAACAAATTATTTTGAAGGAAAAGCGCTTACAAAAAACTAAAGCGTTTCAAGTACAACAAGAAACGCTTTAATTTCGTAGCAGTTAATTTGGGTTGAGGTGTAAAGATAAATGTGGTAAACAAACCCATCTCTTTGATCAAACCTAAACCAACTTATGTAAACTTAATTCGAATAAAAATCTCACACTAGATCGCGTATCATGACTTTCAATAACAAAGAAACATTTTCATAAAGTAGCATTCTAAGTTAGCAATTAAATTGGGTTTTGATTCTTTTTTGTTAAAAAAATGAAATAAAAAAAAGCCGCTTCTTCCGAAACGGCTCAGTACATTGTATTTCATCTAGTTACTCTACCGTAACTGATTTTGCAAGATTTCGTGGTTGATCTACATTACAACCTCTCATCACTGAAATGTGGTAAGAAAGTAATTGCAATGGAATTGTAGCCAACAACGGCACTAAATTTTCGTCCGTATCAGGGATTTCAATCACATGATCAGCCATTGCTTTCACTTGTGTATCGCCTTCAGTTACGATTGCAATAATTTTCCCTTTGCGTGCTTTCACTTCTTGAATGTTACTTACCACCTTTTCGTAGGAAGTACCTTTCGTTGCGATCACAAAAACGGGCATTTCTTCGTCGATTAATGCAATTGGTCCGTGCTTCATCTCCGCTGCAGGATAACCCTCTGCGTGGATGTATGAAATTTCTTTCAATTTCAATGCACCTTCCAATGCAACAGGGAACGAACTTCCTCGACCCAAGTACAATGCATTTGCTGCGTCTTTGTAAACAGATGCGATTTCTTCGATCAAATCGTTTTTCTCCAAAATGCGCTGCACTTTGTCTGGAATCGATTCCAATTCAGAAAGTAATGTATGGAATTTCGATTCACTAATTGTACCTTTTTTGTGCGCCAACGACAATGCGAGTAGGGTCAAAACCGTCACTTGAGCAGTAAATGCTTTCGTAGATGCTACACCGATTTCAGGACCAGCGTGTGTGTATGAACCGGCATCGGTAATTCTTGAAATCGACGAACCAACGACGTTACAAATTCCCAAGATCGTTGCCCCTTTCGATTTAGCGAGCTCTAATGCTGCCATCGTATCGGCAGTTTCGCCCGATTGTGAGAGCGCAATAACGATGTCATTTTCGTTGATAATTGGGTTTCGGTAGCGAAATTCACTTCCGTACTCTACTTCCACATTGATGCGCGCCAAATCTTCAATAAGGTACTCACCCACTTGACACGCGTGCCAAGAAGTTCCACAAGCCACCATTACAAGACGTTTTGCATTCAATATTTTCTGCTCGTAGTCTTTAATACCACCTAATGAAACCCAACCTTCATCGACATTCAAACGACCTCTAAAGCAATCTCTGATTGATCGCGGTTGCTCGTAAATCTCTTTCAACATGAAATGCTCGTAACCTCCTTTTTCAAGTGCTTCCAACTGCATTTCCAACTGTTGGATATACGGCGCTTTTTCTTGATTTTTGATATCAACAATTTTCAACCCTTCCGTCAAGTCAACCACTGCAATCTCTTCATCGTTCAGATAAACAACTTGCTTCGTATATTCGATAATTGGCGTTGCATCGGAAGCAAGAAAAAAGTCTCCCTCTTCTCCAATACCAACCACGAGCGGGCTACTTTTTCGGGCAGCTACTAACTGATTTGGATCGTCTTTCGACAATACAACAATCGCATACGCTCCGACGACACTTTGAAGTGCCAAACGAACCGCCTCTGCGATGTTCACTTTTTCATTTTTTTGGATATCATCTATTAGATGTACAAGCACTTCCGTATCCGTCTCACTCTTAAAAGTGTAACCTCTAGCGATTAACTCTTCTTTCAAGGAAGCATAATTTTCAATGATTCCATTGTGAATCAATGCAATACTTCCATCCGTAGAGTAATGTGGATGCGAATTGATATCGTTTGGCAAGCCGTGTGTCGCCCAACGTGTATGTCCAATCCCCGAGTGACCTGAAATATCTTTCCCCTTCGCAAACTCTTCCAGGTTCGAAACTTTTCCCTGCTTTTTATACAGGTTTATTCCAGTTTCATTTAAAATCGCAATTCCTGCGCTATCATATCCTCTATACTCCAATCGTTTCAATCCTTTGATCAAAATTGGATATGCTTCTTTTTTACCGATGTATGCTACAATTCCGCACATAATTCTTTTTCAATTTTAATAAGTGGTATACGTGACGACTAATTTAGGTTTTTTCTTGTTAACCGTCTCAGTTCCATTAAAAATAATTCGTTCTACTGTAGAATTAAAGAAAGTAGGACGAAAAAATAATCCACGGTTAACAACTTGTTTACTTACGACTTGTTGAACGTAATCTCTCACATCAATCACATATGCTTTCTTGGAATCATCGTAAACGATGTTGTTTTTCAAGGAGTAAATCGTATCGTTGGTTGCTGTAATTCGTGTACCCATGTTGATTTGAACACTAGGGTACAACAAACTATTTGTGTAATGCGTGATCGGCAACTCCAATTGTGCTCGTTGGATAATGGAATTGGCGGGAATATTACTCAATCCAGCTACCTCGACAACAGCACGCGAGGTGAACGCTTGCGCATAAAACTCCGACTTACCAAGCGCTGGATTGTTGATCACGTTATCAATTGGCTTCCCAGCACGGTTAAAATCAAGGTGATTGAAATCCACGTTGGTTCCATTCATAAAGTACGCAAAACTTTTCGATGCGCCGTCGACTTTGTAATAAATGGTCAATTTTGAATTGATTCCACCCAAATTGAAGTAAAATATACCTCCAGCACCATTTGCTGGCGAAGGGTTACTCACACGCACATGCAATCCCTTGAAGAACGTACGAAAAAGTTCTTGTGTGGCGTAGTTTCCGTTAGCGGCACCAGCCATCAATTGTTGACCAAATGCAGCGGTGAGCGGTATGCGTAACTGTGCAGCCAATGTATCACCACCAACCACAGCGCGTGTCGTTGGCTTGGGAGTGATTGTCCCCTGTCCGGGCACAACTAAATCCGAAGTATTGACATCCACTTCATCGAACGAATAATAAATGTGCTCTTTCTCTGCATTTAAATCTTCGGCTATTTCAAATACCTCAAACGTTTGCGCAGTTGCTGAACCGTAATATCCCGTGTATTGCAATGACAACACTACCGAGTCAATCACCGCATTTGCAAAATTGGTTGGTCCAGGATTGTCTAAGCTAAATTGGCTGTAAAATCCGGCATTAACAATCCCAAATTTCGGATCATTGTATGCGCCGAGCAACGCATGTAGTTGATTTTTTGTGTTTACGGAATCTTCTGCGATGGTGTATGTTTTCAATTGAAACGTGTCTACCCCCAACGAACTTAAAAGTCCATTTGGATCATACGCGTTTTTCCCAACCATCGTATCTTTTTTCTTGCACGCAACAAGCGCAAGAGCAATACAAAAAAAAGTAGCGGAAAGTACTTGAACCTTCCGCCACTGAAACACCTTGTATATTCTGTTCATATCTTATATAAGTACTTCTTCTTCAATGACTTTGTCAAAAAACTCTGACAACGTTTTTGTTTGCGACTCTTCAGGCACGTAACTTTGCTTCAAGCACGTTGCTTCTTCAAACAATGCCTTAGAAATCGGATCCAATTCTTCCGAACCGATCGTGACACCATCCGAGAATTTCAATGCGGTACGAATGACATTTTCATACGAAGGTGAACCCACTTCGGACGTCACTTCTTTATCAAATCCATCAAACTTCAACTTGTCTGGAAATCGTTCATCCCAATTGCTTGTAAAACCGTTGTCATACAAACTCAACACAACTTTCGTGTCCGCAAAATGCGGGTCTTTGTTGTAGATTTTCTTGATGTACAGTGGCATCAACGAAGCCATCCATCCATGACAATGAATTACATCGGGTTTCCAACCTAATTTCTTCACTGTTTCAAGAACTCCACGACAAAAGAACATCGAACGTTCGTCGTTGTCTTTGTAATAACTCCCATCGTCTTCTAATATTGCATTTTTGCGCTTAAAATATTCATCGTTGTCGATAAAATAAACTTGCATACGTGCAGTTGGAATAGATGCGACTTTGATAATCAACGGGTGGTCTTTGTCATCGATGATTAAATTCATCCCCGACAGGCGGATTACTTCGTGTAATTGGTGTCTTCTTTCGTTGATACTTCCAAACTTGGGAGTAAATACGCGTATTTCTTTTCCGTTGTCTTGAATCCCTTGTGGAAGTTTTCTTGCCGTGTTCGAAATTTCAGATTTTGGAAGGAAGGGTACGATCTCTTGTGAAACAAAAAGAATTCTTTTTTTCTCCATGGAAGTTTTTAAATTGGTAAAAAACAGTACAAATTTACAAAAAAATATCTGATTCTTCAAAAAAAGGAATAGTTTTGTCGCTTTGTCCCCTTTAAGTATATTTTTCTGTGCACATTTTCGATAAAATAAGTGATTTACAAGCGTTTTTATCATCGCAAAAACAGCTGAATCAAACCGTTGGATTTGTTCCAACGATGGGTGCGTTGCACGATGGACATGGATCGCTTGTACGTCGAGCGAAAGCCGAAAACAACTTGGTTGTCGTGAGTATTTTTGTAAACCCGACACAATTCAACAATGCTTCCGATCTCAAACATTATCCGAGATCCATCGAAGCGGATACAATTTTACTCGAAAAACTAAACTGCGACGTCGTATTCATCCCGGAAGTGGATGAGATTTATGACCCTTCGTTTCACTTACCACCAATCGATTTGGGGCAAATTGACAAAGTCATGGAAGGCGAGCATCGCCCCGGACATTTTCAAGGCGTCGTTCAAGTGGTGTATCGTCTGTTTCAATTGGTTGCACCACACAAAGCATACTTTGGATTGAAGGATTTTCAGCAAGTTGCGGTTATTCGATTCATGACCAATTTCTTCCAATTGCCCGTAGAGATCATTGCCGTCCCGACCCTTCGTCATGCAGATGGATTAGCAATGAGTAGTAGAAACTTGCGACTATCTCCTGCACAACGTACGGACGCGTTAGCAATCAGTAAAACATTACTGCATGCAAAAGAAACCGCCGCAACTCATTCACCAACTCAAACGAAAGAGGAAGCGATTTCTTTTTTTGAAAAATTTCCGCTCACCTTGGAATACTTTGAAATCGTCGACCCAATCACATTGGAATCACTCCACGATCGCTGGGTTCCGAATGCCGTGGCATGCATCGTTGCCTACTGCGGAGAAATTCGACTCATAGACAACATGGAATTGAAGAATTAATCGTACTTTCAACCAAGAATTGATTTTTCAACACGTATCTACTAACACACAATGAGTAAAAAAGCATTGGTAATTCAAGGCGGAGGTTTCAAGACCGCATTCACTGCGGGTGTTCTCGACGCATTCATTGTTTCAAACCACAATCCTTTTGATGTGTACGTTGGTGTATCAGGCGGAGCAAATGCGCTTTCCTATTTTCTCGCCGGAAGGTACAAAAGCTGTATCGAATCGATCCATGTTTTGCTGGAAGACCCGCGATTTATCAATTACAAGCAATTGTTTACCACCGGCTTGTTTATGAATCTCGACTTTTTTGAAGAAATAGCTGCAACACTCGTACCGCTGGATTTATCAACGATCTTCAACAATCACGGACAAAAAACAATTGGTATTGTAGCTACCAATCGTGTTTCCGGGAAACCGGAATACCTTGTCCCAACAGCCGATAATTGGGTTTCCTGCTTGATCGCTTCGTGCGCAGTTCCTTTTGTCACCAAGGCAAAACACGAAATCAACGGTTTTGAATGCATGGATGGAAGTTGGAGCGACCCAATCCCTGTCCGCTGGGCAGTTGAGCAAGGTGCTACCGACATTACCGTTATTCGAACGTCTTTTTTGGATGTGAAAGAAAAGCAATCGTTGCCCAACTATTTTGGGGAAAAATATTTTAAGAAAAATCCTGCACTTGCTCAAATTTTCTCGAAAATGCACGTGCAGTACAATGATTCGATCGATTTTATGCTCAACCCGCCAGACGGAATCTCAATCCGACAAATCGCTCCGATTCAGAAACTGAAAACAGGGAGTTATACCAATTCCAAAATGGCGTTGGAACTGGATTATCGCTATGGCCTAGAGATGGGATTAGACTTCCTCAAGAAACACAGTTAATTTCTCAAATCGCTACTGCCGCTTTTATGTGTGGATGTGGATCGTAATTCAGCAATTCAAAATCTTCCAACTGGAATCCAAAAATATCCTTCACTTCTGGGTTGATTTTCATCGTTGGCAACGGACGAAAATCTCTCGTCAACTGTAATTTTGCTTGCTCGATATGGTTGTTATACAAATGCGCATCACCCAAGGTATGGATAAACTCTCCGTACTTTAAATCACACACTTGCGCAATCATCATGGTTAAGAGTGCATACGATGCAATGTTGAATGGAACGCCTAAAAATGTATCGGCACTGCGTTGATACAGTTGGCAACTCAATTTCCCTTCCGCGACATAAAATTGAAACATGGTATGACACGGTGGCAAGGCCATCTGATCAACATCCGCAACATTCCAAGCAGAAACCAGCAAACGGCGCGAATTCGGATTCGTTTTGATTTGGTGGATCAAATTGGAAATCTGATCAATCGTACCTCCATCTTTTGCTGGCCATGAGCGCCACTGATGTCCGTAAACGGGACCTAAATCGCCGTTCTCATCTGCCCATTCGTCCCATATCGAAACGTTGTTGTCTTTCAAAAAACGGATGTTTGTATCTCCTTGCAAAAACCACAATAACTCTACAATTATCGAACGTAAATGCAATTTTTTTGTAGTCAAAACGGGGAATCCATCATTCAAATCAAACCGCATTTGGTAACCAAACGTAGAAATAGTACCTGTTCCCGTCCGATCACCTTTTTGAGTTCCGTTTTCGAGAATATGCGTCAATAAGTCGTGGTACTGCTTCATTGGATTTGATTTTATCTGTGTCCAAAATTACAAAATTTGAATTTATTATAAACTTTTATTTTACGATTCAACTGAATTCAACCTCATCACATTTTCGATCCGTCAATCACTCCCGCAAAACACAACACGACTTCGCTGGGAATTTCTATTTTTCAAAAAAACGTATCTTTGTTGAAAATTACATAAAATGATTGTTGTTACAGGTGCTGCGGGTTTTATTGGAAGTTGTTTGGTTTCGAGATTGAATCAAGCGGGAAAAGCAAATATCGTTGTGGTAGATGATTTTTCCAAACACGAAAAAGACCAAAATTTGGTCGGAAAACAAATTGCAAGCTACGTTGAGCGTACTGTTTTTGAAACGTGGCTCACATCCAATGCTTCAGAAATTGAGATCATATTCCATATCGGCGCACGCACCGACACCACCGAATTCGACAAAGCGATTTTTGATGCGTTGAATGTTAATTACACCAAAATGATTTGGAATTTTTGTTCCGACAACAATGTTCCGTTGGTTTATGCTAGTTCGGCTGCCACCTATGGTTTGGGTGAATTTGGATACGACGACAACCACGAGATTATACCACAATTAAAGCCCTTAAATCCTTACGGAGATTCTAAAAATGATTTCGATATTTGGGCCTTGCAACAACCGAAACAGCCCCCGTTTTGGGCAGGATTGAAATTTTTTAACGTATATGGTCCAAACGAATACCACAAAGGCCGTATGGCGTCGGTTATTTTTCATGCATTCCATCAAATCACCGAAAAGGGAGCAATGAATTTGTTTCGATCTCATAACCCAAACTATACCGATGGCGGACAGCTGCGTGATTTTGTGTACGTAAAAGACGTTGTCGAAGTTTGCCTATTCTTAATGAATGAACAACCGCAATCGGGCATTTACAACTTGGGATCTGGAAAAGCTCGGACATTCTTAGACCTTACCACCAACACTTTTCATGCAATGGGAAAAGAGCCAACGATCGGATTTA
>SSGT01000050.1 GCA_008017065.1 Crocinitomicaceae bacterium | reverse complement strand
GTTTAACTGTTTATCAAATGCGAAGGCGCAATCTGCGAATTTTCCATTTTGTACAATCGAACCGAACGTAGGTACTATTTCTGTTCCCGATCCGCGTTTGGAGAGGTTGGAAGAAATCGTGCATCCTGAGCGCGTTGTTCCTACAACGATGGAAATTGTAGATATAGCAGGATTGGTAAAAGGCGCTTCGAAAGGGGAGGGATTAGGAAATCAGTTTCTTGCAAATATTCGTGAAACGGATGCAATCATTCATGTTTTGCGTTGCTTCGATGATGGAAATATCATTCACGTCGACGGATCGGTAAATCCAATTCGCGACAAAGAAGTAATCGATATCGAACTTCAATTGAAAGATTTGGAGACGATCGAAAAAAGAATCGCTAGTCTTGCACGAATTTTAAAATCAGGCGACAAAGAAGTTGTGAAAGAAAATGAAATCGCACAACGAATCAAAATTGAGTTGGAGAAAGGAATCTCCGTTCGCGCACTTGAGTTTGATGAAAAAGAATGGGAGTTTGTTCACAAATTTCAATTAATTACTTCCAAGCCTGTATTGTATTTATGCAACGTGGACGAGTCATCCGTGAAGAACGGAAACAATTATGTGGACATGGTGCGTGAAAATGTAAAAAATGAAGGCGCTGAAGTGTTGGTGATTGGTGCAAAAATTGAAGCAGACATCACCGAATTGGAAACGTACGAAGAGCGACAAATGTTTTTAGAAGAACTTGGTTTGGAAGAGCCAGGCGTAAATCGTTTGATACGCTCTGCATACAGCTTGTTGAAGTTGCAAACGTATTTTACAGCAGGTGTCAAAGAAGTACGCGCTTGGACAATTACAAAGGGAATGACTGCTCCGCAAGCAGCAGGCGTAATTCACTCCGATTTTGAGAAAGGATTTATCCGCGCTGAGGTGATGAAATATGCTGATTTCGTTACTTTGAAGTCTGAAGCTGCAGTAAAAGAAGCCGGAAAATTTAAAGTAGAAGGAAAAGAGTACGTAGTGGAAGACGGAGATTTGATGCATTTCAGATTCAACGTGTAAAACGAATAATCGATACGATATCAAAAGGGATTCTGCAAAGAGTCCCTTTTTTGGTTGGTGTCTGTCGATCCATCCGCAACGATTCGGAATAGATTACGGAACTAATGCAAAAAGTAACTCAAAAAAAATGCCCATTTCCAACCGAAATGAGCATTTTTGGTATTGTATGTTGTGTTTTATTTTTTTGAAACAGGTATGCTTGCTTCGATTTTAATCATGTTGGAAACATCACCTCCCGGTTTTCCGATCTTGAAATCGTTTCTGTTGACTGAGAAAACAGCCTTGAAAACGTTTTTAGAAAAAGAGAACGGAATAGTTGTTTCTTTTTTGATTCCGCGGATTTCTAAACTACCCGTTGCTTTGTAGTCTGAACCAGATTTTTCAAATTTGGTTGCTACAAATTTAATGGTTGGATATTTCTCCGCATGAAACCATTCTTCGCCTTTAGCATGTTTGTTTTGAATCGCATTTCCTGTGTTGATTGAGGAAACATCTAGTGACAAATCAAACTTTGCTTTGGCCAAATCAGCAGGATCAAATGTAATATTCCCGCTA
Source organism: Crocinitomicaceae bacterium (assembly GCA_008017065.1). Taxonomy (GTDB): domain Bacteria; phylum Bacteroidota; class Bacteroidia; order Flavobacteriales_D; family Crocinitomicaceae; genus JAQVCM01. The sequence goes on along the minus strand of SSGT01000050.1, from coordinate 7,547 downwards.
AAATCTTTGAAAATACCATTTACATCCTTACTCGAAAATTTGATACTGTATGTATCTTTGATTTTCCATGTTTGCAAAGCGGTAAAAGCGAACAATGCTGTGAATAAAACGAAAGCGAATGCTGTATAAACTAATTTTTTCATGACTTTGTATTTAACTGATTTTGTGTGATTTTAATTAGTTAGTTCGTTGAATTTTTTTGAAAAGCCAATTAGTTTCTTGCGAATTCTAAGTCAGCCAACAAGTTAACTTCGTCACTTAATCCTGGGAAACCAACAGCAACATTGTGCTCAGAACGTTTAACAACACCTGAAATTTTGAATGCTGTAATCACTTTTTTCGTTTCTGGATTTTCAAAGTTTCCACCGTGGATTGCTTTTAAAACAACTGGTTTTGTAACTCCGTGGAATGTGAAGTCTCCTTTGATTTGGTACTCATTTCCTTTGATTTTTTTGAAAGATGTACTTTTGAAAGACAACGTTGGGTATTTCGCTGCATCAAAGAAATCAGGACTTTGTAAGTGACCATCGCGCATTTCATTTCCAGTGTTTACCGAACTAGCTTCTGCTGAAAATTCAATTACTGCATCCGAAAAATCTGCTTTTGTTGTTGTGATTTTCGTGTCAAATTTGTCGAAAGATCCGTTTTGATCATTGATTCCAAGGTGTTTGATTGAGAAACCAATACGTGAGTGAACGTTGTCTACTGAGTAAGTGTATTGCTCAACAACCGTGAATGAGAAAAGTGCAGCAACTGCAACAACTAATGTAATTTTTAATGATTTCATTTTTTAAAATTTTATTTGAATAACTATTTAACACGGCAAAGGTTGTCTATTTAATTTACCATGGAAAGTATTTTTTACTGTTTTTATTGTATTTTTATTTTTGTACTCGTTGTAATAGCGTTTTTAACAACTTTTTTAGAATTGAAAAAATCGTGGATTGGATCACTAAAATTGAATGTATTCAAGGGTTTTTGATATATTTGTAATAGATACATATTTCAAAACAAATCACATGGAATCAACAAATATCGCAGCAAATAATCCAGCATTGAAAACGTGGGTAGAAGTTCCTTCGGGATCTGATTTCCCAATTCAAAATTTACCTTTTGGTATTTTTCACACAGAACAATTGACCAAACGGGTCGGCGTTCGTATCGGAGATCATGTGCTTGATTTGAAAACGCTTTACGTACTCGGCTATCTTGAAAACTTAGTTTTCAGTCCGGAAGATTTTGACAATGAGTTCCTGAATTCATTGATGAAAAAGGGAAAAAAAGCAACACGTGATTTGAGAAACCGAATTTCGAAATTGTTGAGTACAGACAACAACGATTTGCGCAACAACGAACACCATGTTGCACAAGTATTGATCCCTGTCGACAAGGTGAAAATGAGCTTGCCGATTCAAATTGGAGATTATACCGATTTTTATTCAAGTCGTGAACATGCAACCAACGTAGGAACGATGTTTAGAGATCCTGCGAATGCGTTGCTTCCAAATTGGTTGTGGATTCCTGTTGGTTATCATGGTCGTGCAAGTTCGGTGATAATTTCTGGCGAATCGATTCACCGCCCGAAAGGACAAATAAAACCAAATCCAGACGAGTCGCCCATTTTTGCGCCGTGTCGTAACCTCGATTTTGAGTTGGAGACGGCTTTTGTTACCTTCGACGGAAAGCCACTTGGTGATTCTATTTCGACCGCTGAAGCGGAAGACTTTATTTTTGGAATGTGTTTGTTTAACGATTGGTCGGCGCGCGACATCCAAACGTGGGAGTATGTGCCACTCGGACCGTTTTTAGCGAAGAATTTTGCTTCAAGTTTATCTCCTTGGATTGTGACCTTGGATGCCCTGCAGCCGTTTAAAGTGGATGGACCAGAGCAAGATCCAAAAGTATTGTCGTATTTGGAATTCGAAGGTCAAAAATCCTACGATATTGCACTTGATGTGTTTATCAAAACGCCCGATGGAACCGAAAATTTAGTTAGTCATTCCAATTTGAAGTACATGTATTGGAATATGGCTCAACAGTTGGCGCACCATACCGTCAACGGATGTAACGTACGTTGCGGTGATTTGATGGGTTCGGGTACAATTTCTGGTCCGACACCGGATTCATACGGTTCGATGCTCGAATTAGCATGGAAAGGAACAAAACCGTTGAAAATGAAAGACGGTTCGGAACGTAAGTTTATCCAAGACCACGACGAAGTAATCATGCGCGGATATTGTGAGAATAACGGAGTCAAAATTGGATTTGGAGAAGTGTCGACGTTGGTGCTTCCGGCAAAATAAATAGTACAAAAACCTGGATTATACATCAGATTACCTCGAAGTGAATGGATATTCAACACATTGATTTAGAAAAAGAACGGAAAGAAATCCTGAATGCATTTAAAGGATTGCTTCGCGCGACGAAAAACAGGACGCGTGAGAATACGAAAATGATTCGAAAAGCATTCGATGTGGCGGTTGATGCGCACAAAGACATGCGTCGTAAATCGGGCGAACCGTATATTTATCATCCAATTGCAGTTGCACGTATTTGCGCAGAAGAAATGGGATTGGGTGCAACGAGCGTTGTGTGTGCATTGCTGCACGATACGGTCGAAGACACCCACATTACGCTACAGGATGTTGAAGATTTGTTTGGAGAAAAATCGCGTAGAATTATCGATGGATTGACAAAGATCCCCGAGGTTTTTGACGAAAATGCTTCGATTCAAGCTGAAAATTTCAGAAAAATGATCTTGACAATTTCGGACGATATTCGGGTTGTCTTGATCAAACTCGCAGACCGCTTGCACAACATGCGTACGCTGGGAAGTATGCGACCAGATAAGCAGTTGAAAATCGCTTCAGAAACGAAGTTCTTGTATGCACCGCTTGCTCACCGCTTGGGTTTATATTCCATTAAAAGTGAATTAGACGATTTGTCGTTCAAATACACGGAGCCTGAAGTGTACAAGCAGATTGAAAGCAATTTGAAATCGACGCAGGATGTACGAAACCGCTTCATTCGTCGATTTACACAGCCTATTCGAGAGGCATTGATTCATGAAGGATATGTGTTCGACATGAAAGTGCGTACCAAATCCATCTCGTCCATTTGGCGAAAAATGCAAACCAAAGGAATTCCGTTTGAAGAAGTATACGATTTGTTTGCCATTCGAATTATTGTAGATACACCCGTAGAACTTGAAAAACCCGATTGTTGGCGGATTTACAGTATCGTTACCGATTATTATCAACCGAGTCCAGAACGTTTACGCGATTGGATTTCGACGCCTCGTGCAAATGGATATGAATCGTTGCATACAACTGTGATGTCTCCGCAAGGAAAATGGGTAGAGGTTCAAATTCGCTCCAAGCGGATGGATGAGATTGCAGAGAAAGGACTCGCTGCACATTATAAATACAAAGAAGATAAATCGGAAGATTCCAAATTTGACAGATGGATTGCTGAAATACGCGAATTGATGGAAAATCCAGAGTTGAGTGCAATGGATTTTGTCAACGAGTTTAAGATGAATCTTTTTTCGGATGAAATTTATGTGTTCACACCCAAGGGCGAATTGCGTGTTTTGCCAACGGGAGCCACAATTCTCGATTTTGCCTACGATATCCACACGGCAATTGGTGACAAGTGTATCGGTGCAAAAGTGAACACCAAGCTCGTTCCGTTGAGTTATCAGTTGCACAACGGCGATCAAGTAGAGATCATCACATCAGCCAAACAAAAACCGACCGACGAATGGTTGCGTTTTGTGACCTCAGCGCGCGCAAAGCAAAAAATCAAATCTTCGTTGAATGAGGAACGAAAAGCGATTGCATTAGACGGGAAGGAGATTTTGGAACGAAAATTCAAGCAATTCAACATCCGTTTTCAATTGGATAACATACAACTGTTGGAGACGTTTTTTGGAATGCCTTCTACCAATGAGTTTTATTTCCGAATTGCGAAAGGAAAAATCGATTTGACAAAAATAAGAGAAATTGAAAATGTCAATGGGATTTTGCAATTGGAAAAGAAAGGTTCGTTGCCGAAGGATAAGCACGAGTTGGATGTCTATCCAAAAATCAATAAAAAGGAAGACGTAATCGTTATCGGCGAGGATTTTAAAAACATTCAATACAAATTGGCGAAATGTTGTAATCCGATTCCCGGTGACGCCGTCTTTGGATTCATTACGATCAATGAAGGAATCAAGATTCACCGAAACAATTGTGTCAACGCCGAGCATCTAATGTCCAAAATGGCATACCGTTGCGTAAAAGCAAAATGGAAAAGTCAAGAATTGGTTTCGCATTTGGCGTCGTTGCGGTTGGTAGGAATTGACAACATTGGAATTGTTAACCGAATTACGGAAATCATTTCAAATCAACACAATGTCAACATGAAATCCATTTCGTTTGAAGCGAATGACGGGTTGTTTGAGGGAAAAATTCAAGTGCTGGTTTACGACAAGGAACACTTAGATCAACTCATTGGAAAATTTGAATTGATTGAAGGTGTAAAACGCGTCGAACGTTGGGATACGGAGGAAGAAGACCAATCGAACTTGAGCTAACGTACGCGTGTTTTAGGGCGAGAAATCGAAGCGTATTCTACTACGTTTAGCGGGAACTTCGTGTTCTGCCCGCTCTACCGCCTGTGTTTTTAGTTGTTGATTTACTCGAATTCCCTGCTCTTCCTTTTCCAGCAGCTTTTGGTTTTCCACCCGCACTTCTCGTGTCTTTCGTACCAAATCCAGTTTTTGTTCCAGGACGAAAATTCGGTTTTTTGGAAACGACTTTTTTTCCAGCTGGCGTGGGATTGGATTGCGTTTTTTGTACCGGCTCAGGTTTTGAATTTTTCAGTAATTCATTCAACTCAGCTAATTCATGTTTTTTAAACTCTCGGTATTCTCCCACAGGTATACCTTTTAGACTCAAATGCATGATGCGAACCCGCTCCAAGCGAAGTACATCGTAGCCCAAGTATTCGCACATTCGTCGGATTTGACGATTCAGTCCTTGAACAAGAGTGATTCGAAATACAAATTTAGATTCCGCTACCACTTTGCATTTTTTGGTATTGACTCCCAAGATAGGAACACCCGACGCCATGGTTTTGATGAATTGTTCGGTAATTGGCTTGTCGACAGTTACTAAATATTCTTTTTCATGTTCGTTTCCAGCGCGCAGGATTTTATTAACGATGTCTCCGTTGCTTGTCAAAATAATCAACCCTTGCGAATCTTTGTCGAGTCGACCCACAGGGAAAATACGCTCTCCGTAGCTGATGTATGTGATAATGTTGTCTTTTGTACTCAGATCAGTTGTACAAGTTATTCCAGGCGGCTTGTTGAATAAAATATAGATTGCGTCTTCCACTGGTTTTGGCTCAATGATAATTCCATTAACACGCACCACATCACCCGGATTCACTTGGTCGCCCATGCGCGCGCACTTTCCGTTGATAAATACTACTTTCGATTCGATGAATTTGTCGGCTTCCCTGCGTGAGCAGATGCCACTTTCGCTAATGTATTTATTCAGTCTTGTGGAAGAATTTTCAATCATGCCACAAAGGTAGCGCTAAATCACGAAAAACCCATGCAATGATTCGTAGGATCGAATTACGAATTGTAAATCCGGACTTGCTTGATGTATAATTTTCGTGTTTTTTCATCGAGTTTGAATTCGATATCCAATCCAAAATCTTCGTACGATTTGTAGTTTTTCGAAATTTTATTGAAGTAGTAGTGCTTGATCAAATCAAGTTGATTGGCAAGATTTTCGATTTCAGCAGTGGTCATTACCAATTTTTTTCCGTTCAAATTGGAATGTGCGATCACCTCAATCGTGTTTGTAAAAGAGCTATTGATGTCTTTCGGTGCACAGATGAATTGATCACACGTTACGCCCGCAGGTGGATCGACAACGCTTACATCTCCGAGTTGCGCGTTGATCACAAAGCCGATGTAATTGTCTCTGTAAATATTTTTCGTAATTGCGACACCATTAACGGCTTCATTTGGAAACGAGCGATGAACCAAAATTCCCATCGAGACTGAAAATTGGTCAATATTGAAATAAGCACGTTCTAAAAATGCTTGTTCAGACCACAAACTTGCCCAAACTTTTTGGATCGCTTTTTCGATGGTTTTGGTAGGATTTGTTAAGTCAACTGTTTTGGAATCATACAATCCAGCGCCAGAGAATCCCTCCGCATCTTCCGCGTTGGTCGACGAACGAAAGCGAAAAGTAGTATATCCCGACTTTGTCAACCGTTTTTCGATTGTTTGGATCAATTGCGGATCTACTGACTTGTTTTTGATACTTTCTTGAATGAGACGCAAATAATACCGCAACTTTTCGGGATTTTGGCTGTTTTTGGTGGCTTCCGTAATCCAATTTTGCACGTTACTCGACGCGACATGTTTTTCGTAGAAAGCAAACGGAATGGCAAATCCTGCTTCTGGAATGCTGAAGTTTGCGTTTTTGGTCAGAAAATGCAAGGTGCCAAAGTTTGCTGCTTTGTTGCCTGCATAGTTAACGGATTTCAGTCCTAAATAACGAACATCAATCAAGGTGTCTACTTTCAGGTTTTTGATCAACGTAATTCGCGGTTTGATTTTTGGGATTGCGTTTTTGTTGTTTCGAACCACGTAAAATGTATCTTTTTTTACGCTGAATTCGACAGACATGCCGTTGAGTTGACGCAGTTTTTCATCCGAAAAAACAGATTTGTAAGCGCAGATTGGTATTTTCCGATTTTGCCCCAAGATCGAAAGGTGACTGAGTGGCGTTTGAAATTCTGTCACAATAATACCAGCAACAAGCGGAAGATACATCGGTGTTTTTTTCAAAACAACAATGTCGGTGGCGTGCAGTGGCGTTTCCAACGAATCTAAATCGGTTACAAAACGCAATTTGCCCACTGATTTTCCTTGACTGACTGTTTGAAAAGAGATGTTTTCGTAAATATCTTCCGGCAAAAGAATTGGTAGACGTTGTTGGAGCGTTTCCTTTGCTTCAATCAAGCGTGTCGTATTCAATAAAAAATGCAATTTTTCCCCAATGAACGTAGCGTTTTTTATCGCGTTAAAAAGCGTTTCAATTTGAGAAGGCGTCATCAAATCATAGGGTGAGATATCCAGGAAATAACGGTTGAGACTCGGACTGAAGTTCAAATTCGCCAACAAGTATTTACGTTTCGGATTGTCAGAATAATTTACCGTGTTGAATTGATATAAATCGTTCGGATCGTGCAGTTGAAATTGACAAAATTCGTAGTGAAATTTGAAATTGGCTGAGTTGATGAAATAAACGGCTTTTGTTTTCAATTCATACACAACTTTAATCGAAGCGATATTTCCATACTTTGCAGAAAGCGGTGATCCGCTGTAGGCGCTAAATTCAGTTGGACTATCAATTTCCGTGATGTATTGTTGAGCCTTCGACGCACAAGAAAGTACGACGAGTAGGGGGAATAACAGTATCCATTTAGCCATTTGAAACACGTTTTAATAAACGAAAGTAGCCATCTTTTCC
>SSGT01000185.1 GCA_008017065.1 Crocinitomicaceae bacterium | reverse complement strand
GCAGAAACACCTGCCGTAATTTTCCAACCATCAATGAATTTGTTGATATCAAAACGAAATTTATTTTCTATCTCTTGCGAAACCAATTTGAAGGTGCGATCCGATTCAATTTTTTCTCCTGAAACGAACTTATCTAATTGATTATTAAACATATTTCGAGATATTGCGAAATTCATATATCCCTTTTTCACCTTGCGTTTCAAGTTAAATCCGGTCGTATAATTCCACTGATTGATGTAGGGTTGAGACCGCGTGATAAAAACGTTTTCGGGAGTCGAACTTTTTGTTGTTGCAAATGTAAACCGATCGATTGCACCTAATCCAATGGCGGTCAACGTAGTCTTTTCATCAATTTTGTGGGTCACTTTGTACTGAAAATCGTAAAAATTTGGGCGGATAGGCAAATCAATCAATCCAAATAAAAAGTCTAAATAGGATTTGCGCGCTGAAGCTAAAAACGTCGTTTTCTTGCTGATCAGCCCTTCCAATGTCAAAACCGCTTCGGTGAAACCTGCACGCACATTTCCAGAAATTCGCTCTGGATTTCCATCGCGTTGTTTGATCACAAACGTAGACGCCAGCGCATTATCGTAACGCGCATCAAAAGCAGAGGACGTCAAACGTACATCTTCAATAAACGAAACATTCAAAATCCCTTGAGCGCCACCTGAACTTCCTTGCGTTTGAAAGTGATTCAACACGGGAATTTCAATTCCATCCAAATAATAAACATTTTCGTTGGGTGCTCCACCGCGAATGATGATGTCGTTTCGAGCCGCTCCACCAGCACTTGATCCAACACCCGGAAGCGTTTGAATCACACGCGAAACATCAAAATTTCCTCCTGGATTACTTTTTATTTCTTCCGTCGTTAACTGCTGCACAGAGAGTGGTGTAATCATATCCGTCGCCACGGCTGATTTCGATTTGTCATTGCTCACGGTCACTTCGGATAACTGCGAAGACACGACTTCCATTTCAAAATTCACCACTTGCGCATTTCCTGACGAAACAATGATGTTGTATTTGATGAGCGAAACGTAACCCGAATAAATGGCTTTGACGTTGTACGTACCCACGGGAACTTCTAATTTGTAATTTCCATCAAAATCGGTCGTGGTTTTGTACTCAGTTCCTTCCAAAATTACCGTGCCTGGAAAAATAATCTCTTGGGTATTTTTGTCCTTCAAATTTCCTAGGATAATTCCTTTTGATTGCGCAAAAACAACATTTTGAACTAAAAATAATACAATTGCAATTACGTACTTTTTCAACATGTTATTTCTATTTTTTTACTTTACACGAAACAATTCGCCAACAACATTGTTCACGCGAAACAACGTTTTTTTCAACTAAAAAAAATAACAGAACGCAACCTCTTGAATATCAAACTAAAAAAGCGCAAAGAAATTTCCTTACATACCTTACTTGACGCTTGCCGCAATTTTATGGTTGAGTGTACTCAAGTCCATTCCTCCGCTTTGACGCCATAAAATTTCACCGTGTTGAAAAAGCACAAACGTTGGTACGCCACGCACTTTAAATTTGTTCGCAATGTCTTGGTTTTTATCCACGTCAATTTTCAAAATCCGAATTTTGTCACCCAGATCCGATTTCAATTGGTCTAAAATAGGCATCATGGTTTGACAAGGTCCACACCAAGTCGCATAAAAATCCACCAATGTTGGTGTTTCGGACTTTACTATTTCTTGAAACTTGCTCATCTTACTTGCTTTTTTCTGGATCGTAATGTGTAAAGAAATTCATCCAAATCATGCGACTCAAACGGAAGGTAACGGGTGCCAATCCAAGCAATACAAGGACTATTAATCCAAAATAAACCCAGACAGTCGCTTGCGGATAAATTAAGTACGTGAGTATAAATGAAGCAACAGAGAAAGCAACTGTTAAGGCATAACTGACGTACATTGCTCCGTACCAAAATCCATTTTCGATCTCGTATTTATGCCCACAATGGGAGCATTTTTCATGCATTTTGTCAAATTTACTCAAGTTATAAACTTGCTTACTTTCATACACGTCTCCTTGGTGACAAACGGGGCATTTTTGCTTGAAAATACTGTAAAACATTGAATTTTTCATTTTATAAGTATGTTAATTTCTTCTGCAAAGTTGGCGCTTATTTGAACTATAAAAAATGATTTTGATCAGTTTTAGATTTTCTTGGAAAATATTTGATTTTTAAAAACTCGGCGCGCTGATTGTTCGAAACTTGGCGATCGTAACTTGTGCATCTTTCGGATATTTCACGCTGTAACCAATATCGACGGTTTTCGCCTCGTTGGGTTGGATCGACAATTCCCAGCGTACTTCACCGGTTTCCAAATCACGTTTTCCGTTGGAAGTTTGTTCCGCAACAACGCTGATGCTTTCGTTTTTACTGATTGGAATCTGATCATACACAACGATTTTGATCGGTACATTGCGGTTGTTTCGAACGGCGATTTCATACAAATAGGTTTCTCGCTTTGAACTTCCAATGACTTTCTTGGAACTCATTTCTTGTTTCAGTTTGCGTATCACAACCACTTTGTTGTCGCGCCCAAAGGATAACGCCATTGTATCGCTGACATTGCGTGTGTCAATTTGCGAAACCCCAACATACACTCCACCGAAATACACATTCGTTGGACCCGGAATCAAATCCAACTCTTGCCAGCCCACGATGTTGGCGATCAAAAACGCGCCATTGTCTAGTTTTGGAACGGTTACATGCGTAAACGTAGCGTCTAGATTCATTTCTTTAACATCAACGGTGTAGGGTTTTCCATCGGTCGGACACGAAAATTTGCTCGCAATCTTAAACTCGGTGGTCAACTCTGAAATTTCTATTTGCTTGATCGCAACCACTGGTTTTTGGTCTTTTCGCGCATTTAATTTGGAGATTTCTCGCTCTTTCAATCCATTCTGCTGCTCAAAAACAGATTCGTCTTTTCCCAGCAAATAGTTGTCATACACCCGCTGATTAGCGATGTTCAGATCATTTTCTGCCTTCGCTCTGTAGGTTTCTTGATACGCTTGTGTTTGGTACGCCATTTTCCCCGACTTCGACTTCCCAACAAGTTCATTGTAGGTCAGATACCACGGAAGTAAATTCGGCTGCGTTGCCGACAATTTGGGATCCGCTGTTGAAAGTACCAAATCTACATTATCCCAACTGTTTCCGGTGTTGTTATACACCAACGCTTTGTATTTCAGGTTGATTTTTTGGTTCAAATCCGTTGCTGCTAAATCGTAGGTGGCAGCCCATCCGCAATCCGAGACCAAGTAACTCAAGACGCACGTTGCATTGCTTGGCGAATCGACATCCAACAACACCACAACTTGATTACTACGCTGATTTTCGTTGAAATTTAATTCTGTCAATTGAAAACGCACATAATCCAATTTGTAGTTCAATGCTGTTTTCTCTTTGCTCAACTTACTCAATTGTCGGTTGATTTCAAGGGTTTTCGTTCGGTAAAACTCGGCTGCTTCTTTGATTTGGGCAACCGTCAAATTTTGATTTTCGCCTTTCAAATCGCGGTTCGTATTCAAAACCGCCAGTTCCGCTTGATACGAATTATACACATCGGTATTCAGTTGCAAATCGTCTTTGATTTTCTCCAACGAATCTTTAAGCACCGCAATGCGCGGATTGAATTGCTCAGCAGCCATGAAATCCATTTCAGTAGTTACCGAAACCAAACGATAACCTCCAGAAGCAGAAAATTGAATACTCGTGGGATCGGTAAACGCAGAAATTCCTGAAAAAATTAACTTGTTTCTACCTTTCGTAAATTTGACATCCGTCTCGTGGGTCATCTCTCCCGCTGTCAAAAATAATTTTACTTTTTTGACGGTAGATTTCACATAGATTTCATTCGGTTTTTGGGCAACTACCAACAAAGGGAGTAGCAACCAGACAAGGACTATTTTCTTCATAACTTTCGTTTTAAAAATCTCGATTTTGGAAGATTTCTCATTTCAAATTTAACGAAAAACATCGTGCAAATCCGTTTTTGACAGTTAAAATAATATTCCCTTAAAATCCTAGTTAAACGCACGGGGCGACTTGTGAGCTCATCAATCGATTGCTAGACTTTTCAACTTTTCGCCTACATAAAATGCCTTCATTTCGGCTTCCAATTGATCAAAATTCGCTTGCAAGACCGTTTTTACGATCCGACCAGATTGCATGACGTGAATTTCGTCGCATGTATCGCGCAGCGTGGAAAAAATATGCGAAGAAATGAGAACTGTTTTTTGTTTTGCTTTCAAGTCCAAGATGATTTCCGTGATCAACAAATTACTTTGGATATCAACACCGTTAAACGGTTCATCCAAAATGAAATACTCGTTTTTTTGAAGTAAAATGGCCAACAATGCCAATTTCTTTTTCATCCCGGTTGAATAGGTTGAAGCATATTGATCCAAGGGCAAATCAAAGATGTTGCGTGCATCGATGTTTTCAATCGCTACTTTTCGTGCATTTGCCAACAACAGCAAATATTCTCGTCCCGTAATTTTGGGAAAGAAAAACGGATCGGTAAGCAACAGTCCCAAGTGATCTTTCAACGGAGATTTGTCGGACTTGATTGTACCTTCGTAATCTTCCAATCCTGCGATACATCGAAAAAGCGTCGTTTTTCCTGCGCCATTTTCCCCCACGATTCCATATACTTTGCCGGCCGCTAATTGAAGCGAAATGGAAGTTAATACCTCATTGGAACCAATTTTTTTGGATATGTCTTGGACTTGAATCATTTTAAATACGGATTTAAACGCTGTATTCCTTGTACAAAAAAGAACGGAATGGTAAACAAAAGTAAAAGTGGAAAAAATATGGACACGATAATCAACAACGTCGTTATCAACCCAATTTCATTCGGATAATCGACATATTTGGCCAATACGATCAGCAGTTGAACGAGAAATCCCATTCCCAAAAAGAGCAGCGTATAACCGATTTGCTCCCAAAAGAAAATCCCATTTAGTAAAACAAATGGTAAAACCAACACCGAAACGTGGCGCCACGCATACGTGATTTTATAGATCAAAAACTGATAAGGAGTTCGATTAAAATTCCAAACGTAATAAGCATCTTCAGGCGTTTTGTAAAAGTTGAGCGTCAACACAATGACCGACATCATGGCGGCGATTCCCAACTGCGCATTGGAAACCGCAATTGCGATCACCTCGAGCACGAGCGCTGCTAAAACCAACATCCAAGTTGCTCTAAATCCAACGGTAAACTCAAACGGTTTTCTTGAAAAAGGCGTCGGAAGTGTCACATGGAAGCGCGGTCGATTTACAAAAAACGTCATCAAAAAAGCAATTCCAATGACCAAAAATGCGCTCCAAAAATGACATGTAGCGAGCAAAAACAAGACAAACGGCAATGCAACGATTCCATTTTCCAACTGCCTGATTCGGATCAACTCGTTTTGCGAAAAATGGGTTTTTAGAAAATCATTGCGCCGAAATTCTGATAAACTCAACAGCAATAAAGTAGCCAACAAAACGTAAAAATAAGGCGCTGCATCGGTTTTCGAAAACAGGTAATTGGATAAAAAAACAAAACCTAAGGCAAACAATACCAAAGCAACGCGTGGTTCAAAACCAGCATCGTTGAACCTTCTTTTCAAAAGATTAAACTGCAATACGAAATACGTTTTTACACTTTTGTTCAAGCAATCGAAATTGGATGGATATGAATCGAACTATACAAACGCCTAATCGACCAAACGTTGAAACGAAAAAATCAACTGCTTATTTTGCGATTCGTTATGCGAAAATCCAAAAAAAACGTTTCATGCTTGCATTTGAAAGATGCGCATCGACCAAAAATCAACTTCCCGTTTTGGGCTCAATGCTTAATGCAGCAACATAAATCGCTCCCTGGAAATAAAATCCCCGGAATGAACTTCAACGG
>SSGT01000103.1 GCA_008017065.1 Crocinitomicaceae bacterium | reverse complement strand
TAAATTAGGGAAAGAATTGGAATTGTTTACGTTCTCTCAACGTGTTGGTCAAGGGTTGCCCTTGTGGTTGCCTAAAGGCGCTGCATTGCGCGAGCGTTTGGAGAATTTCTTGAAAAAAGCACAAAAGAAATCGGGCTACGAACAAGTAATTACACCGCACATCGGTAGTAAAGAATTGTACGTAACTTCTGGTCACTACGAAAAATATGGAGCAGATTCATTTCAACCAATTCGCACGCCGGATGTCAACGAAGAGTTTTTGTTGAAACCGATGAACTGTCCGCACCACTGTGAGATTTTTAAATCCAAGCCAAGATCGTACAAAGATTTGCCAGCACGTTTTGCAGAGTTTGGAACGGTGTACAGGTACGAACAGAGTGGTGAGTTGCACGGATTGACACGTGTACGAGGATTTACTCAGGATGATGCACACATCTTTTGCATGCAAGATCAAGTGAAAGATGAGTTCAAAAAAGTAATTGATTTGGTATTGTACATCTTTAAAACGTTGCATTTCGATAATTTCAAAGCACAAGTTTCGTTGAGAGACCCAAACAATCCGTCGAAGTACATCGGAAGCGATGAGAATTGGGAAAAAGCAGAAAATGCAATCATCGAAGCGGCGGCAGAAAAAGGATTGCCAACGATTGTAGAATACGGAGAAGCTGCGTTTTACGGACCGAAATTGGATTTCATGGTGCAAGACGCATTGGGAAGAGAATGGCAGTTGGGTACGATTCAAGTAGATTACAACTTACCCGAACGTTTTGAATTAGAATATACAGGAAGCGACAATCAGAAACACAGACCTGTGATGATTCACCGTGCACCTTTCGGTTCGATGGAGCGATTTGTGGCGGTTTTATTGGAACACTGCGCTGGAGATTTCCCGCTTTGGTTGGCGACAGAGCAAGTAGCAATTTTGCCAATTAGTGATAAATTCAATGCGTATGCAGAAAAAGTTTCAGAATTGCTAAATAATTCCGATATTCGCGGATTCGTTGACGATAGAAACGAGAAGATTGGTAAGAAAATTCGTGAAGCAGAATTGAAAAAAATCCCATTTATGTTGATCATTGGGGAGAAGGAAGCAGAAGCGGAAATGGTATCTGTACGTCAGAGACTTCAAGGTGACTTGGGTTCAATGACCGCAGCTGATTTTACCAAGATTGTCGAAGAAGCTATCCAAAATGAATTAGCAACAAATGCTTAATTAATTGAATGAGAAAAGAACCAAGAAAAAGATTTACGCCACGTCAAGAGACGGAGCAACATCGAATTAATAACAAAATTACTTCTCGTGAAGTACGTTTGGTTATTGAAGGTGAGGAGCCACAAGTTTTATCAACAGCAGATGCAATTCGCATGGCTGAGGAGCAAGAAATGGATTTAGTTGAAATCTCACCAAATGCTGTTCCGCCGGTTTGTAAGATTTTGGATTACCGTAAATTCTTGTACAACCAAAAAAGAAAGCAAAAAGAACTCAAAGCGAAACAAAGTAAAATTGTCATCAAGGAGATTCGTTTCGGACCCAACACCGACGATCACGATTTCAATTTTAAATTGGCGCATGCGAAGAAGTTTTTGGAAGAAGGAAGCAAAGTGAAAGCATACGTTTTCTTCCGCGGTAGAACAATCGTGTTTAAAGACAGAGGTGAAATCTTGTTGCTGAAGTTTGCGCAAGAATTGAGCGAAATCGGAACACTTGAGTCGATGCCGAAATTGGAAGGAAAACGCATGATTATCATGTTGAATCCCAAGAAAAAGTAAAATACAATTGTGCGAGAAAGTGGTAGCTTACTGCTTTCTTGCCAATTCAAGAAGCTATACAGAGGTAACACTTTAAAAACGAAGAGAGATGCCAAAAATGAAAACTAAATCCAGTGCAAAGAAGAGATTCACAATCACTGGAAGCGGTAAAATCAAAAGAAAACACGCTTTTAAAAGCCACATTCTTACGAAAAAAACAAAAAAGCAAAAGAGAAATTTGACACACGCTGGATTGGTTCACACTTCAGATGAGTCAAATATCAAATTGCAATTGTGCATGAAGTAAGACTTTCGAGTCTTAAGAACTTTATGCCTGGTTCAGTAGTTTAACCCGGTAAATGAGTATACAAGCCGCCTGAAATAGTGGTGCACTCTTTATTAAAAAACAGAAAATTATGCCAAGATCGGTAAATCATGTCGCTTCAAGAGCTCGCAGAAAGAACTTTATGAAGCTTGCCAAAGGTTACTTTGGAAGAAGAAAAAATGTATGGACAGTTGCGAAAAACGCTGTCGAAAAAGGATTGCTTTACGCCTATGAAGGTCGTAAACAAAAGAAAAGAAACTTCCGTTCGTTGTGGATTACGCGTATCAACGCAGGTGCACGTCAGCACGGAATGAGCTATTCTCAGTTTATGGGCGCTTTCCACAAAAGTGGAATGGAGTTGAACCGTAAGGTTTTAGCTGATTTAGCAATGAATCACCCAGAAGCTTTCGCAGCGGTTGTTAAAGCTGTGAAAAAGTAAGCAAAGAATTTACTCTGTATAGCATTACACCCGTCATTGAGTTGGCGGGTGTTTTTTTTGGTCTAATTTTTAAACCTTTTCCGATTCATTCTTGTCTTTAATGAAAATAGATATTGAATTCAGTTTTATTGGCGTTATCCAAAAAAACTAAATAATGGATAAATTTATCCATTATTAGAAATAGAATTTATATCTTTATCCCATAAAACGAGATTATGTTTTCAAAAGCTTGTGAATACGGGATTAGAGCTTCAATTTTTATTGCTGAGCAATCACTTTTGGATTGTAAAGTGAGTTTGAAAGATGTGGCAGATGCGATTGAATCTCCTGCGGCATATACCTCGAAGATTTTACAAAAATTATCAAAAAGTAAGCTCATTAATTCGGATAAAGGTCCAACAGGTGGATTTTCCATGGACAAAACACAATTGGAGCAAGTGAAATTGAGTACGATCGTGTATGCGATCGATGGCGAAGCAATTTACAATGGTTGTGGTTTGGGCTTGAAAAACTGTAACGCGTCGAAACCTTGTCCTGTTCATGATCAATTCAAAGTGATTCGCGAAGAATTGAAAAAAATGCTTGAATCGACACTCGTTAAAACCTTGGCGGTAGATTTAGAGAAGGGATTGACCTTTTTGAAACGATAAAAAAATTTTTTTAAATAGTGGACAAAAACATCCAGTATAAAAAATCAAAACATGTGTCTGAAGTTCCATTTTGAAATCAGACAAATAAGAAATAGAAATCTTAATATGAAATATAATGGGAACAAAATCAAAACTAAAATCCATTCATTGGTTTGAGAAACAAGCGCAGTATTTTGAAAACAATCGATTCGGAGCAATGGCGTTGATGATGACGGCTCAGAGTTGTTGGGGATCGATCGTTGCCATGTTTGCATTGAAAACAAATAGTTTGATTCTGCTGTCTATTTGCGCTGCAGTAACGATGGCTTCAAATTCAGCTTTTATCGCGCAAAGTCCTGCAAAATGGAGTTTGGCGGTATTTTACGGAAGTCTTTTGGTCAACTTGTTGATTTTACCGTTTACATTCATTTGATATGGAAGATTTACATCAGTTGGAAGACGTTAAAAAAGTCGTGGATGCTTTCTATGATCGAATTCGTACGGATGAATTGTTGGGGAAAATTTTCAACGAAGTGATTCAAGATCAATGGCCCACACATTTGGAGAAAATGTACCGGTTTTGGCAAACAGTTTTATTCGACGAACATACGTATTCCGGAAGTCCGTTTGCTGTTCACGCCAAGCTTCCTGTCGCGTTTGAACATTTTGAGCGTTGGATTCAACTTTTCAATGAAACGATCGATGCGCATTTTTCAGGAGAAAAAGCAGACCAAATGAAAAATCAAGGAAAGCGGATGGCTGCTATTTTTCATTCAAAGATTGAATTTTTCAAAAATCTCACTTCAATATCCGAATCATGACCGTTGTAAATTTACCGTTCGCGCTTTGTTGTACTTTTCTTTGGATTGGATTTGTGTGCGCCATCAGTTTTATGGAAGCTTGGCTGAAATTTCGAGCGCCTGGAATCTCACTTCCATTGGGTTTGGGAATCGGAAGGTTGGTATTTAATGCACTCAATAAAGTTGAGTTGACGATCGTCATACTGATTGGAATCGCTATTTTGTGGTCTCGAACGCCTGTATTTCAAATTCAGAATCTCATCTTGGCTTTTCCAATCGGGATTGTACTGATCCAAACTTTTTGGTTGTTGCCTGCATTAGACAAACGAGCACAAATGCACATCGATGGGAAAACGGTTCAACCGTCTAAGCTACATTTTTATTACGTTGGATTGGAATTGCTGAAAGTCATCAGTCTTTTTTTGTTTGGACTTTCACTCATTAATTTATAAAAAGATAATTCGGCCATCATACAAGAAAGATACGAAAAGGGCTTCCAGTTGTTGAAAGTAAACTCGTAAAACAAGGTGTGAGTAATTGCATCACAAGTCAAAAATAAATTAAACTATATTATCATGAATATTGACAAAACGAATAACATTGGCGCATTGGTAGCGGAAGATTACCGAACAGCACAGGTTTTTAAAAAACACGGTATTGACTTTTGTTGTCAAGGAAATCGTACCATTCAGGAAGCTTGTGAAGCGAATCAGATTGATGTAGGTCAAGTGGTTGCAGATTTAAACAAACTTGGTCAAACGAAATCTGAAAGCGCGATGGATTTTCAAGCGTGGCCGGTGGATTTGATGGCGGATTACATCGAGAAAAAACACCATCGTTATGTAGAGGAAAAAACGCAGGAAATCAAACCGTTTCTCGAAAAAATTTGTCGTGTACACGGCGAGAAACATCCCGAATTGTTTGAAATAAACCAGTTATTTCTTGAGTCCGCTGGCGAATTGGCAGCACACATGAAAAAAGAGGAGTTGATTTTATTTCCATTTGTTCGCAACATGATAAAAGTGAAAAAAGAAAATTCGCCTTTTGTGACGCCCCATTTTGGAACCGTTGAAAATCCAATCCAAATGATGATGCATGAGCATTCCAACGAAGGCGAACGATTTCGAAAAATTGAACATTTGAGTAATCAGTACACACCTCCAGCCGACGCTTGCAACACGTATCGCGTAACATTTGCGATGCTTCAAGAATTTGAAGCAGATTTGCATTTGCACATTCATTTAGAAAACAACATTTTGTTTCCAAAAGCGATAGCACTTGAAAAATCGAATAAAGTTTTAGCCAATAAGTCGTAAAACAATCAAAGCAGATGAATTTTAAACAGGCTCTAAGTGGAATCTCACTTATAATTCACGCAGGATTTCTATTTTTGAGAGACGAATTAAAATCATGTTTAGAGAAAAAGTCAAGCGCAGTTATCGAATCAGTAAATACATCGTTTACAAAGAAACACTTGTTGATGGAAGAGAGGCATTTTGGTCCTTTATCGGATCTTTCATCGGCATTGGAATTATCGGATTTATCCAAAGTACGTATTTACCTGTATTGGAAAATGTGTTTCTCATCGGATCATTTGGAGCGACAGCCGTTTTGGTTTATGGAGCAATTCAGAGTCCGCTTGCGCAACCACGCAATTTGATTGGCGGGCATTTCATCAGTGCATGCATCGGAGTGACGGTTTACAAATTAATACCAGATCCCGTTTGGATCAACGCGCCATTAGCGGTTTCGCTATCAATCATTGCGATGCAGTATACCAAAACTCTTCATCCTCCGGGAGGCGCAACAGCTTTGATTGCAGTAATGGGAACAGATGAAATCGCTTCGCTCGGCTATTGGTATGTACTTGCGCCTGTTTTGAGTGGAGTCAGTATTTTATTGATAGTCGCATTGATTTTCAACAATAGTACTTCGCAACGAAAATACCCAACAGACGGAAGGTTTTCACGAACAATCAAATGGATGGTCGATCCCGCAAAAACGCAAATGCAAAAAATCAAGAAAAAAATATCCAGCTAGCAAATTCGAAGAATAAACGGAATCGTTACAAATGTATCGTGATTCCAAGTCGATAAAAGGTTCGTTGTTAACTGATTTTTGATTAAGTTCTTGTAAGTCAAAGTGTAATCGGTATGGGTTATTGTTTTGACGGTATAGTTTCGTTCGATTTTTTGCTTTATATTGCATTAAAATTTTAACCATGAAAACAATACTACTCTTCTTACTTGTAATTTCAACCCATGTTTTTGCTCAAAGTGATTATACAGTTGATAAAAATGCCACCATTTACGCTGTTCCTGGAGGTGAATTATTAACTGCTGTTGTCAAAAATGACACGATTTTTGTAAAACATATCGCTGCCAACGGCCAACTCATTTGGGAGGATAACTTGATATTTTCTCCTCAGTTGTTTCCGATTTATTTGAATGAAATAACTCGATTTAAAAATACCGACGATTACGTCATTAGCGTAGTAGCCGATTTTACTCCACAAACGCCCTATATTCAAAATTTCCAAACAGACACCTTGATATATGAATTTACAAAGTTCAACTTGACAAGTCATTTGTTCACAGGAAATGTTGTTGATACATTTTCCTGCTACAATATTCATTTGGTTGAAATAGGAGATACATCCATGTATTTAATTGCTGCTGAAAACACGCAAGGTGAACCTCTAAAAAAATATACCACTTACGCACTAAATTCATCGATGGAAATGAACCTAGTTGCTCCGTCAGATTCAATGTCTACCGTTCTAATGTTTTGGAAAGAATATGTTTTTGATGATACGATTTTCAGGTTACACAGTGTTTCAAATTACTTAGTACTTGATAAATTCACTACAGATATCAGTTTTATCGAGTCACTTAGTATTTCAACATCAACAGTTGATGACTTCAATTCGATATTTTTCAGAGAAATAGTCAACAAGGATAGTTTACTTGTGATTACATTAGGTGAAACGAATTCCAATTATTCAAGACATTGGCAATTTAAGTGGTTAGACTTATCGCTAAACAATATCCACGAAGTCGAAATTGAAGCTCCCAGATTTGCAATTGATAATGATTACTATCAATTGAATTTTGATAATATAGAAATAGATCAAGTCAATAAAAGAATACTTATTTTGGGAACATATTGGCCTTCAGCGACAAGTACAGATACCCCTCAAAAATTGTTCCTGTTCGATTTTGACTTCAATTTGATATGTGAAATCTCTATGAAGCTAGGTGATTATAGTAAGAATTCTTTGATCTCATTACACGATCTCGTTTATTTGCGTGTGAGTGATCAAGATGAAGATTTACTTTATAGGCTTGGTTGTCATCTTCTTGGAATGGATCAGATTGAATCGAATTTCTCCGTTGAAATTTACCCGAATCCAGCAACAACTGAAATCTATGTTTCCAATCCAGAATCTAAATTGTTAACAATCGAATTAATCACTTTAGAAGGAAAACAGATTTCTAAAACGACTGAGCAATCTAGTTTTCAAACATTGGATTTAACCGACCTCCAAGTAGGAATCTACTTAATCAAAATCTCCGACGGAATCCACACTTCCATAAAGCGTTTTGCGAAAGTGTAAAACCAATTGGATATTTCTTGAAAATTGGACGGAGGAATCGTTTTTTTGTTATTTTTATTGTGCTAAAACACTAAAAATGAAATTAAAACTAATCATCCTCAGTTTACTCCCTTACGCAGTTTTTGCGCAAATCAGTATGGTTTCTTCGGGAAGTTACTCCCAAAATTTTGATGTTTTGCTCTCCACAGGTTCCGTCAATACGTGGGAGGATAACGTCACGATTCCGTCCGTTTTTGCGCAACGTACAGGATTTGGAACGACCTATCAAGCAGGCACAGGCTCTTCAACGGTTGGTAATTTATACAGTTTTGGAGCTTCAGGAAACACCGATCGAGCGCTGGGAAGCCTTGGTTCTGATAATACCTCCGCGCTCAATTTTGCGTACGGTGTTTTGTTGCAAAACAATTCGGGATATCTACTAAATAATATAACGGTGAGCTATACGCTTGAGCAATGGCGCAACGGCGGAAACACCACGCCCGATGAGGTTACGGTTTGGTACAAAATAAGCAGTACGTTGAATACAGCGCTGACACCAGGTAATAATGCGGGTTGGATTCCAGTTTCTACGTTGAATGCCGCAAGTCCGATCAATACTGTAGCTACGGGTGCATTAGATGGAAATTTGCCTGCAAATCGGGTGACTCGTGCCAACATTGCGTTGCCGAATTTGGCTGTTCCTGCAGGACATTATTTATTGATTAAATGGGATGATCCCAACCATGCTGGAAACGACGATGGATTGGGGATCGATGATTTGCAAATTGCATGGAATGTTGGGTGCAATACGTCCAATTCAATTGCTGTTACCGCATGTAATTCGTATACTGTTCCCAGTGGGGATGAAACGTATTTTAGTTCAGGAATTTATACCGATACGCTCCCAAATGCGAGTTTGTGCGATAGCATCTTGACCATCGACGTGACGATTCAGACGAGTTCAACCTATTATGCGGATCAAGATGGTGATGGTTGGGGAAATATCAACAATACAATCGAGCTGTGCACGCCACCAGCAACTGGATATGTCACCAACGGGAACGATTGCAACGATCAAGACAATACCATTGGAATCGGCACAACCACATATTATCTAGATGCTGATTTAGATGGTTTCGGAAATCCCACCTCAACAGTATTAGCGTGTTCACTTCCAACAGGATATTCTCTAAATGGCTTAGATTGCAACGATTCTGATTCGTTGATCAACCCAACAACGGTTTGGTACGTCGATACTGATGTCTTTAATGTGGGCAATGACGCAGTTACGTTTATTGGATGCGTACCGCCGGCAAATTATGTGCTCGAAGCAGGTGATTGT
>SSGT01000029.1 GCA_008017065.1 Crocinitomicaceae bacterium | reverse complement strand
CCACTAGTTTGTTGGTATTGATCGCATTTTCGATTTCTGCTGTTCCAAATCGGTGACCGGAAACATTAATCACGTCATCAATTCGCCCAATAATTCGATACATTCCATGTTCGTCGCGTTTGGCTCCGTCACCAGTAAAATAATATCCCTTGTAATGGGAGAAATAATTGATTTTACAACGCTCGTGATCGCCATACGTAGTGCGCAACATCGAAGGCCAAGGTGCTTTCACACACAAATAACCTTCTACATTCGCTTCTTGAATTTCGTTTCCTTCTTGATCCAGTAAAACCGGTTGTATTCCAGGCATTGGATAACCAGCATACGTAGGTTTAAGTGGAGAAATGTTTCCAATTCCAGAAATCATCACACCACCTGTTTCTGTTTGCCACCAACTGTCGACAACCGGACAACGTTCTTTTCCAACATGCAAGTGGTACCATTTCCAAGCTTCGTCGTTGATCGGCTCACCAACTGTTCCAAGCACTTTCAACGAATCCAAACTATACGACAACACGTGGTCTTCGCCATGCGCCATCAGCGAACGGATTGCTGTAGGAGCTGTCAAAAACTGATTTACGCCGTGTTTATCGATTACTTGCCAAAATCGTCCTGCATCGGGGTAAGTTGGAATTCCTTCAAACATCACAGTTGTAGCCCCGGAAATCAACGGACCGTAAATGATGTAAGAATGTCCAGTAATCCAACCGACATCTGCCGTACACCAATAGATATCTGACTCATCGTATTGATACACATTCTGAAAAGTATATGCAGTATAAACCATATATCCACCGCAAGTATGCACTACACCTTTGGGTTTACCAGTAGAACCTGAGGTATACAAGATAAACAACATGTCTTCCGCATCCATCGGTTCCGCTGGACAAATTTTGGATTCGCCTTGAACGATTTCATGCCACCAAGAATCTCTCCCCGCTTGCATGCTTGGCATCCAACCCACGCAATCAAATACAATGACATCTTTTACCGACGTACAATTTTCTAACGCTTCATCTACGACACGTTTCAAGGGTATTTGCTTTGCTCCACGGTTTAAACCATCCGCAGTGATCACGACAGATGCTTGCGCATCATTGATACGGTCTGCTACAGCTGTTGCCGAAAAGCCAGCAAACACGACGGAATGAATTGCTCCGATCCGTGCGCACGCCAACACGGCTACCGTCAATTCAGGAACCATCGGCATGTAGATACACACCCGATCTCCTTTCTGAACACCCTTCGTTTTGAGCGCATTCGCAAACTGGCAAACGAGGTCGTGTAATTCGCGGTACGTGTAACGAACAAAGCGTTGTTTTGGGTCATTTGGCTCCCAAATCAACGCCAATTTGTTTCCCCGTTTTGCCAAATGTCGGTCGAGCGCATTTTCAGTGATGTTCAATTTTGCTCCTTTGAACCATTCGATTTTCGGTTCATCAAAATTCCATTCCAACACGGAATCCCATTTTTTAATCCATTGAAATTCTTCGGCAATTTCTCCCCAAAATGCAGCTGGATCTGAAACGCTCAAGGCATATTTTTCCTTGTACTCTTCGAACGATTGTATTTGCAACTTATTCATAGTCCTTTTTTTTAAGTTTTAATTTATTGTTTTAGCTTCTATTTCTACTTGATAACCAATAGTTTCAGTATTTCTTGCATAATCTGCTTGGTACTAAACGGTTTGGTAAAATAACTATCTGCGCCTGCCTCCATTCCCAACTCAATGTCTTCTCGTTTCGATTTCGCAGATAGAAATACAATTTTGGTATGCGCAAAGAGCGCGTCCATTTTCAGACTTTTACAAACTTGATAACCGTCGATGTCGGGCATCATAATATCGAGCAAAATGAGGTCCGGAACTTCGCTGCGTGCGATTGCCAATGCCTCGGTTCCGTTCCTTGCAATGAAAGGCTCAAAGCCATTCTTTCTGACCAAATAATCCAGCGAAAGAATGATATTTGGCTCATCGTCAACAATCAGTATTTTTTTTGTTTGCATGGTCATACATTTTGGGTAAGTGGAATTGTAAATGAAAACGTAGAACCGCCGTTTCCGCTCGAGTCAACCCAAATTTTCCCCTCATGGAGTTGGATGATCTTTTTGGAAATCGCCAATCCCAAGCCGCTTCCTTTTGGCTTCCGAATGGTCTGATTTTTGGCTTGAAAAAATTTCTCAAAGATAATTTCTTGCATTTCTGGCTTGACGCCTGGTCCATTGTCCTGCACGTCTACTTTGATTTTGTTATCGAGCTGCTTGACACGAAGTGTAATCTCCCCCGATGTTTTATCGCAATAATTGGATGCATTCGCAAGTAAGTTGAGCACAACCTGTGTGATTCGATCGTAATCCAATTCAACAAACGGCAAATCGTCGCCCACTTCCAACTGAAAAACAATGTTCTTGCGTTTGAAAACCTCGTCGAGGGTATTCACGCAATGTGCTAGTAACTCTGTAAAATTCACTTTCTCAATCACAAGCTGATGTTTACCTGACTCAAAATTTTCAAGATCGAGTACTTGAGAAATCAACCGAGTCATCCGATCCGTTTCTTTCACAATTGTTTTCAAAAACTCCTTGCGGGTTTCCACCGGTACATCGTCGTCATCGTCTTCTAAAATCTCCGAAAGCGCTTTGATACTTGTGAGCGGAGTGCGCATTTCGTGAGTCACTGTGTACAAAAACTCATCTTTGAGCAAGTCGTTTTCTTTCAGTTTTGCATTTGCATTTTTTAAGGCATCGGTTGCCCGTTTTAATTCGTCAGACTTCGACTTCAGTTCTTTGTTGAGCGAAATCAATTTCTGCGATTCAGCAAGAATGTCTACCACATCGTTCATCGAAATCTTTTCCTCTTTGGCAACGCTTCCCACCAAAATTCGCGCAGAAGACGTGCCTACAAATCCACTCAAAAGGCGTTCAGCATGATTTACAACACGCGGGTCAAGTTCGGATTTATCATCCAACGAAATGTGAATTTTCTTAGCAAAAACCGCTAGTTCGTAGGTAGCACGTTGCTCTCCTAAAAAACGTGCGAGTAATGACTGAATGTCTGGAAAAAATGCTTTGCCCTTCCAAACCACCGACGATTCGACCGTTTTTGAATACTTAAAAATATCGACAAAAATCTCTGCTTGATTGCGTTCCAAGGAAGTTTGTTTGGTAAAAATAGATACCACGATGTACAAAAAGGTGTTGATAAGCATCGACCAAAAAAGCACGATTGAAATCAAATTTCCTTCATCGCCGTTGTTTTTTCGAAGAAGGTTGTAGAACGTATTTTTCAAATCCTCTTCTAAGAATGTTGGTAATACAAGAAACAAAAACCAAATCACAAACCCACTTACAATTCCTGCGGCTGCTCCGTGGCGGTTTCCGAGTTTCCAGAAGATTGCACCAAACAGCGACGGTGCGAATTGTGCAACAGCCAAAAATGAAATCAATCCAATGGAAATCAATGAGAAATCAGAAACGATTAACTTGTAGTACGAATACGCAAGCAACAACACCAAGACGATACTGACGCGGCGAAAAAACACAGGTATTCGGTGATCTTTCCCTTTGAAACGCTTCAAGATAAAAGCATTACCGATAAAATACGGCATCAAAATCGAATTAGACACCATTTTACTCAACGCATGGGTAGAAACAATGATCATTCCGCTCGCAGCCGAAAACCCACCCAATAAGACCAACAAGGCCATCCACGGATTGTTGAGTTGCAGCGGAATCGCCAACATATAGGTGTCTGCATCAATCCCTGAATCACCAAGCAACCGATTGCCCGCAATAGCAATTGGAATGACAAAAATGTTGATGAGCAAGAGGTACAAAGGAAACAACCAAATGGATTTTTTCAACTGCTTTTCCTGTGCCGCTTCGATCACACCAACTTCAAACTGACGCGGCAAAAACAGAAAAGCAATGCCCGATAGAAAGATCATACCAAACCACTGTCCATAATCGTTTGTTGCATTTAATTTCAGACCATCGACCGGAATATCGCTGTATAAATCCGCTTGTCCGTCAAACACAACGTAGCAAATGTAAATCCCGAAAATTAAAAATACAACCAACTTTACAATCGATTCAAGGGCAATTGCTCCGATCATTCCCGTGTTCTGTTCTTTGTTTTGAAAACTTCGCGTTGTAAATAAAATGATAAACAAACCGAGCCCAGCGGTAATCAGAAAAGCAATGTCGATCCAACCAAAACTGGTGACGCGATGAACCGATTGATTCCCCCAATTTAATGCCGTTTCGATCGCTTTTTCAATCCCGGTGATTTGAAGCGAGATGTAAGGAATGATCCCCAAGACCAATAAAATCGTAACCAAGCGATTGAGTGCGATACTCTTGTTGTAGCGGATTGAAATGAAATCAGAAATCGTTGAAATTCCTTGTGATTTCGAAATGCGAATGAACTTTCGGTAAATGATCCACAAAAACGGAATGGTCACAACTGGTCCGATGTAGATCGTCAAAAATTCCAGACTGTATGTTGACGCAGCGCCAACGCTACCGAAGAAGGTCCACGCCGTGCAGTAAACAGCCATCGAAAGTGCATACTTCGTTGGACTGTTAAACAATCGTTTGCCTAACACAGGCGATTTATCAATTTTGTATGCAATTCCAAAGAGCGCCCCAAGGTACAAGATGAGTGTTATGACGATTGACCAGCCCAACATCAGTCTTCGTTTTCGTTAAATCGTGCAATCAAGAATGCTGCAAAACAGATCAACACAACAACAACGAACAGATAGGCCAACATAGCTGGAAATCCAAACCAACGTTTACCTTGCAACAATTCCACAATCGGGTAGTTGACAAAAATGATTGCCACTACTCCGAGTAAAACATACAGTGCGTTTAATTTTTTCTTTTCCATATTCGTGTCGTGTGGATTCCGGATTCGAATTTCACACTACGAATAGATAAAAAAGGAATGTTATTTCAAAAAACAAAGTATAGTTTTGTAAATACTATACTTGTCGAAATCGATCCCACTTAATAAGCATAAATTTGTCGCCTACTTGTGTGATGATCATTCCCTTGCCAGCCACATTGTCTTTGTGTTGCATAAATTCAGCCAGCTCTGGAAAAGAGAGAACGCGGTACGTGGAATGAAACGTAGCATTGACTGGCTTCTTGAGTCCGTGTTTTTTGACCCAATTGGAAACGGTCACGTGACTAATACCTAAAATTCGCTCAATTTCACGCAACGAAATCCCTTCTAGGTAAAGTTGCAATGCTTTTACGACAAAGTAATTATCTATCTCTTTGCCTTTCTTATCGACCGTAAAATTGTATCCGCATGCCTTGCACGAATAGCGTTGTCGATTTTGAACAATGCCGCTTTTGATCGTTTCATTGGAATTACAGCGGGTACAAAACTTTTGATTTTGCATAATGCGAGCAATTAAATATAGTAATTTAGCAAAGATATAATAATTTTGCAAAATATAGTTATATTCGTTCAGATTTTACACCTCCGTTAATCCACTTTTTTTAATCACAACTAATGGAAGAATAACTGCAAAAAAAATGTAAATTTACATTGTTAATCAACTCAAATATGCGCGTTAGCCTCGTTTCAAACCAAGAAATTCCATTGGGAGAAGAAGTGTATGGAAAAGAAATTCGAAAAGGTGTTTTTGAATTCATACAACGCAGTTATCCCGCGTTTCGGCACGAAGATTTCATTTCGTTGTCTGAGTTAAATCTCTTCCGAAGACAATACTTGACTGCGCTTATTCAAACGGAAAGAGGCGAACTAAAATCGCTGGACGTAGATGTTGTTCAATCGATCCACAACAACGAAACCTTATCCGATACGATACAACATCAAGAAGATGGAAACTTAACTTTTGGACAACGAATGGCAGACAACATTGCTGTTTTTGGTGGAAGTTGGACATTTATTATCGCTTTCTTTACCTTCATCTTAATTTAGATTGCACTGAATTCATTTTTACTACTCACGCAAACATTTGATCCATTTCCATTTATTTTATTGAATTTGATTTTATCCTGTCTCGCATCGATTCAAGCGCCCATCATCATGATGAGTCAAAATAGACAAGAACAGAAAGACCGAAAGCGCGCTGAAAAAGACTACAAAATCAATTTAAAAGCAGAACTAGAAATCAAACTGTTGAGCGAAAAAATGGATCACTTATTGATACATCAAAACCAAAAACTATTGGAAATTCAAGAAGTTCAGACAGACTACTTGGAAGATTTAATGAAAGAAATACGAAAAAAATGAAACACATTAAAAAGATATTGTTCGTCCCTGTTTTATTGTTTTCAATGGCATATAATTCGCGTGCACAACACCAAGAATAAAGGAACTCCATCAAACGTAACTCTTTGTCTAATCGTATTTTTCAAGAATCCCAACACTCAATGGAGTCCAAAGGCAAGCGGGTAACTTCGCTGCTTTCAGTCCACCATTGATCCAAGAATTACACGTCGAAAACAAACTGTATTTTCCGTGCGCTTCGTAAAATGCGTCGAATTCCCAATATCCGCGATTTGCAATGCATCGCGACTTTCCATCTGTTGAAAGCGCAAATGAAGCGCGAATGTAGCCAACCAAATCAGCATACTGTTGGTTTGAAATCTCCAGTTTTTCACACAATATATCTGGAACCGGCTCATATTGATAGACGGTATGAATTGCAGATTTACCGCGGTAAAACAACGCGTCGAACGCAGTCGAAAACTTCAAATCTCCCCAATCGGGCGTATTCAAGAAAAAACCTTGATCGCCCCAACCAAAAGCGACATGAGAAT
>SSGT01000187.1 GCA_008017065.1 Crocinitomicaceae bacterium | reverse complement strand
GACTTGCATTTACAGTCAACGTTACTGCCGAAGAATTCGTAGTTCCACAATCATTCGTGGTGATGCATCGGTATTGGTAAGTACTAATCGCAGTAGTTGCTCCAGTGATCGTCAACGCTGTCGTTGTCGCATTTGAATAAACTCCTCCATTGGTGATATTTGTCCAGTTGGTACCGCCGTTGGTACTTACTTGCCATTGATATGTAGCCGCTCCAGTAGATGCTATTGTAAACGAAGTATTCGTTCCTGCACAAATTGTTGAAGCGGTTGGTTGCGTTCCAATCGCTGGTGCAGTCGTACATCCTGCTGATTGAATATATACCCCGTAATCTTCTACGTCACCCAATAAAAATGGAGACGAACATGAACGTTTTCCTGCAGTAATTGTTCCTGTTTCAGCGTAAACGCGCATACGTAGTAACGTATTGGTTACTGCCGTGGATGGAATCGTTACATTTGCGGAAGTGGTCGTTGTATTTACAGTCGAACCACTTGTTCCTGTCACAGATCCTGAATGAACCATTTCACTTGGATTTTCAAACGATCCATTGTTGTTGTAATCAATGTAAACTTGATAATTTACAGCGCCAGAACCCGCGGCATTTCCTGTAATTGATAAAGGATACGTCGTTCCGGCTGAAACGACTGTATTGTCTGTACACACAAAATTAGAATACGGAACATTTGTAAGATCATCTGTTGTATTATCGATCGTGTTGAACACAACGCGACTTACAGTCTGTGCATAGTTTCCAGCGTTAGCTGACGTAGGTGAACACGCTGAAACCACAGTTCCACCCAATGTAACGTATGCCGTTTCGGTATGTGAATCTGTTCCTGCTGCAGTAGTCACCGTCAAGGTTACTGTGTAACTACCTGGAACTGTAAACGTCATCACCGGATTCTGAGCTGTAGAAGTCAACGTAGTTGATCCATTTACAAAAGTCCAATTGAACGTCATTCCCGTCCAGTTGGTTTCTGGAATGTATGTATTGGGAACACATGCTGACAAATCGATAAATGAAACGGTTTGACCAGGACAAATAATCGTGCTACTTGCCATAAAATCGACAACCGGAGCGGCTACTGGAACCAACGCTAGGTTACTCGCTGCAAAAAATGATGCGCGCTCGGTGGCACATGCAGCTAACATGCGTGTTTTTTGGTTTGCTGTGAACATATTTACACAAGCGTCTGCCGCATAATCCATGTAG
The DNA here is from genome assembly GCA_008017065.1 of Crocinitomicaceae bacterium. Classification (GTDB taxonomy): domain Bacteria; phylum Bacteroidota; class Bacteroidia; order Flavobacteriales_D; family Crocinitomicaceae; genus JAQVCM01. Next base: position 4,728 of record SSGT01000187.1, on the reverse strand, counting down.
TTTCTCGCAAACAACGCATTGGACGAATTTCCGTCACAGGAATTTGTACCTGTTACGTTACAATCACTTTGACTTCTTTTGTGTCGTGGAATATCACCACAGCAATCACCTGCGTTTGAACCACATCCATTTGCTTGCGTTGGACAACTATTACCTGATCCATCACCTTCAAATGTATGGTATAAATTCAAAGCATGCCCCAATTCATGTGTAGCAGTCATTGAACCTCCTGCTGTGAAATTACTTGCAAGAATTACTGCACCGTCTGAAGAAGTACCGTGAGCACTCGCAAAATAAGCATATCCCTGAACTCCTGCTCCGCCTTCGTTGTTATCGATTTCAGATACTAAATAAATGTTGTAGTACTTTGTTCGATCCCACGATGTAACCGCCTTGCACTGAGCATCGGTTATTCCTTGAGAAGTACTTGCACGCACACCAAAATTCATGTACGTAGAATTACCAGTCATACTAACACGCGTAATTCCATTTGTACATTGTCCAGAAGGATTTCGTACCGCTAATGCAAATTCAATTTGTACGTCAACACCGTTCCCATTTCCTGACGTACCGGCAACCTTTCGGTAACGGTCGTTCAAATCGTGAATTGCTTGACGAATCATTTCATCACTGACATTTGTTCCTACACCTACCGCTTCACCTTTGTGTAATACATGTACAACGACCGGAATTCGGTATTGTGCTGCGACTTTCGGTGTAGGGGAATTTGCGAGTGACTGAACGTAGTTTTCATAATTCATCATCCGAGTCGCGTACGCTGGATCCGTTTCCATCAAGTGATTGTGAATGTGTGCTGATCCACACTTTTCAGTAGTAGGAGTACTTTGAGCCTTGCCAGTAACGGCAAAAAACGCAGAAGCAGCAACCAAAAGATAAACTTGGAGATTGAGCAATCTTTTTTTCATACGAGTTGATTTTGTAGTAATAATTTATAGTTCGTTCTAAAATTGAATTACAATTTTAGTCACTAAAAATAACACTTTTTTTCTTAAGAAATATTAACAAGAAAAAAAATCAACATTTATTTTTTGATTTCAGCTATTTCCGCTTAGTCATTAAACAATGAATCTACAAATTCGTCTTTCAGAAACACTTGTAAATCATTAATTCCCTCACCCACACCGATGTATTTTACAGGAATTTGCATTTGGTCGGAAATACCAATGACAACACCTCCTTTTGCAGTTCCGTCCAACTTGGTGATCGCGAGAGCGTTGATTTCAGTTGCCAACATAAACTGTTTGGCTTGTTCAAAAGCATTTTGACCAGTAGAACCATCCAACACCAGCAAAACTTCATGTGGAGCTCCCGGAATGACCTTTTCCATGACGCGACGAATCTTACTCAATTCGTTCATTAAATTGACTTTGTTATGCAACCTACCTGCTGTATCGATAATCACTACATCGGCTCCTTGCGACTTTGCTGATTGCAAGGTATCAAATGCAACCGAAGCTGGATCAGCTCCCATTCCCTGCTGAACAATCGGAACACCGACCCGTTGCGACCAAATAATTAACTGATCGACAGCAGCTGCGCGAAATGTATCTGCTGCACCGAGCACCACTTTTTTATTGTTCTGTTTAAATTGATTGGCTAATTTACCGATGGTTGTCGTTTTACCAACACCATTTACACCAACTACCATGATCACATGCGGATTCCCGTCGTGATTGGGCACTGAAAAATCGTTTGGTGAGCTGCTTTCTGTTTCCGACAACAGCGCAGCAATCTCTTCTTTTAAGACACGATTCAATTCATCTGTTCCCAAAAATTTATCGCGAGAAACACGCGCTTCAATTCGTTCAATGATTTTCAACGTCGTTTCTACCCCTACGTCTGATGAAATCAAAATTTCTTCTAGTTCATCGAGAACATCAGCGTCAACCTTGGACTTTCCGATAATGGAACGTGTCAGTTTAGACAGAAAACTTTGCTTGGTTTTCTCTAATCCTTTGTTCAAGGTTTCTTTTTTCTCTTTCGAGAACAAGCCAAAAAATGCCATAATTGCGAATCTATAGTGGAACCAATTTCCTCAACAAAGTTAATCATACCTTATTAATATCCAATAGTCAAATTGAATGGAAACCATCGTAAACAAAAAAAGCCTCCAAATCGGAAGCTTTTTTATATCAATTCTGGGTAAGAAGAATTAGTTTTTTGCAAACCATTCTTTCACTTTATCATTGTGAACGATTTCTTCTTTGAAAGTAAAGTTACCAGTCTTTGCTGATTTACTCATTTTAATTACTTTCGTATGCTCTTTTCCTCCTCCTTTTTGTAATGATGCTACTACTTTCTTTGCCATAACAGATTGTTATTTAATTTCTTTATGAACTGTGTATCTTTTCAAAATAGGATTAAATTTTTTAATCTCCATTCTCTCAGGTGTATTTTTACGATTTTTTGTCGTAATATAACGAGAAGTACCAGGCATACCCGTTTGTTTGTGCTCTGTGCACTCCAAAATCACCTGAATTCTATTTCCTTTACTTTTCTTTGCCATTTTCTTTAACTTTAGATTTTACCATTTCGCAATGGGACGAATCAGAATTTTTACTTAAGATATCCTTTCTCACGTGCTTCTTTCAAGCAAGCGGAAATACCTTTTTTGTTAATATTTCTCAACGCTGAAGTTGAAATTTTCAACGTAATAAAGCTTTCATCCTCTGGAATGAAAAACTTCTTAGTAACTAAGTTTGGGTAAAACTTACGTTTTGTTTTTCTGTTTGAGTGAGAAACATTGTTTCCTACCATTACTGACTTACCCGTTAATTGACAAACTCGTGACATCTTAATTATATTTTATCCTAATTCTAAAAGCGGGTGCAAAGGAAATCATTATTTCCTTAATACACAAGAAATATTTACTTTTTTTCTGAGTAGATATCTAAAACTACGCAGCGGAGTAAATTTAACCCCGCAAAGATAGTCATTTGAATGTTACGTTCTCTATTATCTCCGAAATTAAATTGCTTCGAAACTACTTTTTCTTTTGTAGCTACTGATATCCAAACGGTTCCAACTGGTTTTTCTACTGTTCCCCCGTCCGGCCCGGCGATACCAGTAGTAGCCACACAATATTCTACTCCCAATGCATGCAAGCCACCTTGCGCCATTTCTTCAGCTGTCTCCTTGCTCACCGCTCCATACCTATCAAGTGTTTGCTGTTTAACGCCCACCATCTTGATTTTATGTGCATTACTATAGGTAACAAAACTACCCATAAAATAGTTGGATGCCCCAGGAATTGACACCAAAGCGTTGGCAACTCCTCCACCAGTACAACTTTCGACAGTTCCAACGGTTTGTTTTCGTGCAGTCAATAATTCACCAACAACTGCATTCAACTCCGCTTTTTCGTAACCAAAAACGTGATAAGGCAACGTTGCCTCCATTTCATCAAAAAAGCGATCAATGAGTGATTCATCTACTTCTCCTCTGCGCGATGTTAGCCTCAATTTAACGATTCCTGGTGACGGTAAATACGCTAAACTCAACCCTGCAAGAGCGGTTCTATTTTCCCAGTCTGCCATTTGATCCGCAAGATACGACTCGCCGATTCCTGTCAATAAAATTGTCTTGTGGAAAAGCGACGAAACATTGAACTTTAATTGAAAGGCTTCCAACAAAAAATCTTCCATCATTCCTTTCATTTCATACGGAACTCCAGGTAAACTAACTAAAACCGATTTTCCTTTCTCAAACCACATTCCACATGCCGTTCCATGAAAATTATGAATCACCTTACATGCTTTTGGCAATGCAGCTTGTTGCACATTTACATCCAACATCTTCCTTCCTCTCGATTCAAAATAAGCCGTAATTCGTTGCAATGCCTCGTGGTTGATTTCAAGTTCGGTCTCAAAATACTCACACAAGGTGTGCTTCGTAATGTCGTCTTTGGTTGGTCCCAAACCGCCAGTCATAATCACCAACTCACTTCGTTCCATTGCTTGTTCTGCGGCATCGATTATGGCTTGCTTGTCATCTGCAATCGTTACTCCCCACTTTACCGGAATCCCGATCTTCGCAAGGGCACTTCCCAGCCACGATGCATTGGTGTTAACCGTTTGACCAATCAATAATTCATCGCCTATCGAAATAATTTCTGCCTGCATTGTGGTACTGTATTTGTTATGGATTGTAAAAATATTGTAAGTTTGACAAAAAACTGGGTAAAATGAAAAAAATAATCAAAAATGTTTTAGTTGCTTCCACCGTTATTTCATTGAGTTCTTGTGACGTTTTACAAGAAGTCGCGGCCAACTTACCTGCGGGTACCACAACCACCAATCCAGCACTCACGAATTCTGAAGTGATTTCCGGTCTGAAGGAAGCCTTGAATGTTGGAATTAAAAATTCGGTCAATCGAACTTCCATCACAGATGGATTTCTTAAAAACGAAGCAATACGACTTCCGTTTCCACAAGATGCACTGAAAGTAAAACAAAAAGCAATTGAACTTGGTTTGTCAGGTCAAGTTGAAAAATTTGAAACCACACTGAATCGTGCAGCAGAAGATGCTACCAAAACCGCATTGCCAATCTTCGTAGATGCCATCACCAACATGTCGATCCAAGATGGATTCAAAATCTTGAACGGTGGCGAAGGCGCTGCAACGAAATTTTTGAAAGACAATACGACTTCAAAATTAGTAGCTGCATTTTCTCCAAAAGTAGCTGAATCAATTTCGCGCGTTAAATT
>SSGT01000017.1 GCA_008017065.1 Crocinitomicaceae bacterium | reverse complement strand
GTTTTACGAATTGAAACCAAGTTTGAATCTGACCGCGATTCAAAATTCAAGCACACTTATCACCGGTGTTTTCCAACATGGATTGGGATTACGGGTGACGTTTTAAGAAACTGCACTAAAAACGAGTACAAAATTAGGAGGCTGATTCTGGAAAGAGTCAGCTTTTTTAGTTGCTAAACTACCGCACCAAGGTTACAAATCCTTCAATCGACTTTCGATCATCGCTGTTTTTTCGGTTGTAGATAATTTGCCACGTGTATATTCCGTCTGGAACGATCGTACCTGCGGTTGAAACACCATCCCATCCGATTTTCGGGTCAAGTGTCTCGAAAATCAATTCTCCCCATCGATTGAAAATACGCAAATTGTATTTGAACACGTCAATTCCCGATGTAATGACCGGTTGAAAAACTTGATTCAATTCATTCCCATCCGGCGTAAACACATTCGGAATGTAGAAGATTTCCTCCTCAGTAATCGGCAAAATCACAAATGTTGAATCAACACACCCACCCTCACTGAACGCCCAAAGCTTGATAATGTAATTCAATGCACTTGTTGCTGGAAACGTGTGACTCGGATTGACCGCAGTAGAAGTCGTTTGATCTCCAAAATCCCACAAATAGCTCGCCGCATTGCTCGACATATTCACAATTCCGACTGTTGGATTTGCCAAATCTAACTCTCCCGGATTAACCGAAAAAGCAGCAACTGGCTGTTCATCCGGACAAACATAATCCTGCAAAGTAAGTGTTGCTTGACAACCATTAATCGAAGTGATTGTGAGGGAAACTGTGTGGCAATTTTGAAGTGTAAATGTGTGCGATGGGTTTTGCATCACGCTTGTAGTGCCATCTCCAAAATTCCACTGAAACTCGTTGCCTCCAACACTCGTACTCGTAAAATCAACCGTCAGTGGAAAACAACCTGTTTGCTGGTTTGACTCAAAACTTGGAACTGGACCTGGTACAACCGTTACAACTACCTCATCAGAACCAACGCATCCATTTGGTGAGGTTCCGGAAACCGAATAAGTTTGTGAGCTCGTTGCTAAAAACGGTATCCCATTTTGAATACCCTGACTCCATTGATAATTAGATCCACCCGAGGCAACCAACGTAACTGGCGCGTTGGAGCAAACCGAAACATCGCTTCCCGCGTTGATAATTGGCGCTGATTCTACACTAATTGTAATTTGTTCTGTACCAACACACGTTCCGATCGCACCTTGCACTGAGAATGTTGTATTTACGCTTGGATTCACCGTGATTGTGTTTCCGTTGGTCGATACAATTGACGGATTAGCTCCCCATGTATAAGTCGTTGCTCCCGACGCCGTAATCGTGGCAGTTTCGTTCAAACAAATTGTTGACTCACTTGCAACCAAGGAAATAGCAGGTGCAGCCACCACTGTCACCGTAACGGAAGCAGGTGACGAAATACAATTTCCAGAATTACCAACTACATTGTAGGTCGTAGTAACCGTTGGTGCTACAGAGAATCCGTTTCCAACACCCAAGCCATTGTCCCACGTGTAAGTCGTTGCGCCCGATGCTGAAAGCACGATCGATTCACCCACGCAAATAGTAGACGGAGGTGTTACCGTCACAAGTGGACCTGTACCTACTGTGATGGTTATTGACTTTGCAACACCGGCCTGCATAACTCCACAGTATTGCATTGTTGGAGTAACCGAAATTGTGTAAGAACCCGGCGGAGTTGTGCCCCAATTTATACCCATCGAATTGGACGTAAGAGTTCCATTAGGAGTTGTAAAACTGGCAGATGCTGGCAAGCCCGACCACATATAAAATGTTGCGGGATTTGCATTCACGCTTATGGTTTGTGATTCACCGACACATACTGACGTAGCACCAACAATTGCAGATGGTACCGGAACAGTTTGATTTAAAGAAGGTGTCGTCAATCGCACATCGTCTATAAACAGCAGTTCGTCCTTCCGATTAGTCATAATTCCAACCGTAAAATAAAAAAACTGTACACACGTGGGAATCGAATACGTTGCTTGGTTTGCTGCAATACTAAATGTGGCATTGGTGGCGCCAGAAGCCAAGGTGATGGGTGCTTGCGCTACGCCGTCGTGGTAGGGTGTAAAAATTAAATCTTCACCCGCATCCCAGCCCGTACCAACGCATTCTGGAAACCGATTCCCCCAACTGAAGGTAAGGGTTCGCACGTAATTCGTACTACTCGACAAATCGATCGACGTGAATGTAAACTCGCGCAATGTGCTCGGTCCGTTTCCACTTCCACCCTCGATACAACTACCACCTGAGGTGTTACCTCCCACCACGAGTGATTTTGTGCCTGTTTTCTTATTTGGAGCCAACAAAGCTTCAGCTTGAGCAACAGAACTTGCTCCTGTTGAGTTATATACCCAAGTGTCGCCCGGTTCGCCACCCTGAAATTCGAGTGCTATTTGAGCCGACAAAAACGTTGAAAAGAAGAAACTGATTAAAATGAAAACTCTAACTACTTGCACACATTCATTTTTTTCTAAGCGTAATCTGAATGGTTTCAGTAACAGAATTACATCAAGGATATCATCCAAATTTGATGCAAATGTACGAAGAAAAAACCCATTGAAAAAAACTTCGTATTTTATGATAATGTTAATTAATTACAAGTTCATCCGCTTCGAGTGCGGGTAACAATGGTAAAATCCGAAGTCCTCGATTTTATCTGATGATTACGTCAAATGACGTAGCGCTAAACGTAATTTTTAACTTAAATTTGTTTGGATTCAAATCGCCAGCGCATCCGTAAAAATACCGTTGGTTGTGCGCGTAAAATTCGTTTAAATAAAACATTATGAAAAATAGTTTTTTCTTCTTGTTACTCATCAGTCAGATTGGTATTGCACAAGAATTGGTTCCATTTAAACAAGGGAATCAGTATGGCTATCGTCTTGAAAAATCGATCCAAATCACACCACAGTTTGAATATGCAGTTGATTTCACGGAAGGATTGGCGTTGGTTAAATCAAACGGAAAATGGGGGTATATTGACAAGTCAGGCTCATGGATCATTCAACCGATTTTCGAGAAAGCATCGCCATTTTCAGAGGGTGAAGCGTTTGTAAACCTGAATGGAAAAATCGGCTTGATTCAACGAGATGGTCGCTACAGTATTGAACCGAAATACGAAGAAGTCTACCGCACCGACTATGGATACCTGCTGAAGACCGGTGAATTCGTTGGAGCGTATTTGCAAAACAACAACAAGCTCATTGAAGCAAAGTACAAGTCAATTTCAAAACGAGGTGAATTCGTAAGTTGCCAACGAACGGACAATCTCTGGGATATTTATAAACAAGGAACCGTATTTCTTGAAAAAGCAGATCAAGCCGTCAAAGCTGGAGATCAAGACAACGACTTAATCACTTTCTATGTAAACGGGAAAAAGGGAATCTATCAATTCGATAAAGGGTGGCTGTTTGAACCCAAGTACGAAGAAATTTACAAATTTGACACCTACGAATACACTACGGCCAACAACACATATACGTACGGCTATTCGTTGATATTGAAAACGGAGTGGAACATCGATCCCGATTTAGGAGAAACGACGTATTCTCAACTTGCAACAGGCGACGGAAATCTGCTTTCGCAAGAAGTATTTGACTACGTTAAATCCAACTTTGCATTTGTTGAGGGAAACAATGCCTGTTTTATTTGCATGGAAATGACTTCCAAGGACAAGCATTTTATCGTTACTTCTGCCATGGAAATTAAACCCTTTGATTTCACAAATTTACGTCAGCAAGCTGGATTTGTCCTCGGAGACAAAGGAGATTTCACGTACATTATCGACAAAGATTTAAGTCCGCGGGATTCGTTTTATGCGGTTGAGCCGATCACATTCCTCGAGCTATTTGAAACCGATTATGGAGAGACGGAAGTATTGCCCGTCATTCATTCTGACTACGAACTTGTATGGGTTTCTAAGCGCGAGGACACTAAAATAGTGCACGCATTGTATGACTTAAACAAAATCAAAGTGATCAGTGATTGGTATTCTGCAACATCTGATCTTACGGTTGAAACCATCACGGCAGGCAATGAAACGGTACATCTCGTCAACAACGCCGAGAGTAAATATGCGTTCTATCATCGCTTTTTAGACCGAATAGCAGATTTCAAATACCTTTCGGTAACTAACCCGATGGCCAATTTCTTGGTTGGAATGGATTACAAAACAAATCAAACATCCATTTTTAGCGTAAACCTCAATTCGATCGAACAACTTGCTGTTGAACACAAAATATACTCCTCTAAATTACTACGGAGAGATGAATACACTGATAATAACGATGTCATTTATCATCAATTTTTTCAGCGAGAGTTTATGGTCCTCGAAAACAAGGATGGGAAATTGGGACTGATCACTGAAACACAAAAACTATTTTCACCTCAATTTGATTCACTTCATCCCTGTGATGCCAATGTTGATTTTATCACCACCCGTTTGAACGGCAAGTTTGGTTTAATCCATCTGAATTCGGGAAGTCAAATCACACCTTCGAGTGACATACCGTACGAACCCTTCTTTGATGATTCACTGTTGACGTATTTTGTGCAAGTAGGAACTGGTGAAACAGCCTATTATTTGGATATAAATGGTCGAAAACTACAAAGCTTACGACCGAAGATCGAAGTGATTTCTGCAAAAAAACGACTCGGAATACAGACCAACAATGATTTCAAGCCAGCTGAAAAGTTTGTCACGATTCCGCCTAGCTACCGATCGTTGATTCCAATCGCCGGAAATAATTTTATCGCGCAGTCAACAACCAAAAAATACGGAATTATCAGCTATTTAGGCGACACGATCGTTCCGTTCAATTATTCAAAAATCGAATTCTACGCCAACGACCTAGCGAATCCCTCGTGGCAGTACTACCGCATTTTTAACGGCAAAAATGTCGGAATTGCAAGTAATTTTTCAGGGATTATTTTCGATGCAATGTACACATCAGTTGAAATGGTCGACGGCACAGGTTGGTTGTCTACTGCGTTTATTCTTGAGAAAAAAGGACGTTTCGGACTAGGAGATTATTCAGGTCAGCTAATCATGGATTGCATCTACGATTCGATTGCACGCATTCACCTGGGTAGAAGTACGGAATATGGTATGTTTGAAGGGAAAATTGGTGCCAAATCCTACGTCCAAACCGTTTCATACAACGAAACAGGATTCTTCAAAATGAATACTTCTATGCGCCCACTTGATCTGATTATTGGCGAATATGGCTACATAAAACAAGGTGAACATTTCGAAAAATATGGTTTGGTATTGAATGACTTTGTGGCGCGACTCAGCAGCCTGAATGAATCTTACTCAAATGGTGAATTTAGACTCGCATATAAAGACGGGAAATGGGGAGCAATCGACTATATGGGCAACACCTTGATCGACTTTATCTACGACAATGCTACCTTCATGCAAGATCGTTCAGAAGTAATGATTGGGTATGAAAATGGAGTGAAATATTATATTTACGTGTTCACAAAAGAACGATATACTGAGAACGAATGGTAAGAAGAATAATCTTTTTAAGTTTACTTATGACGAGCTTATGGAGTTTGTCACAAACATCATTTGAATCCACATTTCCGCTCAAGTGGAAAACACAAGTTGGCGTAACCACGTATCGCACCAACTTGCTATTTCACGGTGGATTGCTGTACATCGGTTCGAACGGACAAAGTCGAGAAAGTAGATTTGATGCCCAAGATGGTGTGTACGCAATTCATCCCAAAACAGGAGCGATTGTACATCATTTTCAAATTCCATTTGGTGGCGACAACGACGTTACAGGAATTGCAATTGGTGATGAAAAATTATTTTTCGGAACGGATAATTATTACTTTTTCTGTTTTGATTTGAAAACGAAAACCGAATTATGGAAATACCACTTGCCTTATGACGTGGAAAGCAAACCGGTGGTAGCTGATTTCAATGGCGACCAGAAAATGGACGTTGCATTTACTGTTCAAAGCAACGGAATCTATGCGTTAGACGGCACAACGGGAGCATTAATTTGGAATAACAATACAATCAGTTGTCACGAAGGAAACGCTGCTCCTCGCCTTTTCGACATCAACAAAGACGGTGTGATGGACATCCTGTTTGCGGGACGTGGCGAGGCCAATTCGGATGAAATTAACGGATTTAAAATGGCGCACTACGGCGACTATCACATCGCAGTGGATGGAAAAACTGGCGGGTACTTGTGGGCGGTTGCAACAGGAGCTGGAGTACATACGGCGCCTTTCATCGCTACCAAAAATGGAAAAACAGAAATTTATGCCCTTGATTGCTACGGCGAACTCAATGTCATCAGTCCGGAAGGAAAAGTACTAAAAAAAGCGAATTTTGATTACGGCATGTTTTCATCTCCCGTTGTCAGCAACGACGGACATTTAATTATCGGAAACACGTTTGCTGAAATTGGTCCAAAGGCTTTTTCAAAAGAAAACGATTCGTTACCACTTTACCTGAACGAGGAAGCGTTGGTAAATGTAATTCGCAACAAAGGAAAAACATCCGCAACGTCGGTCTTGGCAGATGTATTAGGAAAAGGATTCCCACAAGTGATTGGAATTACAGAATCAGGAGAAATTTTCATTGCCAAAACAGATGGCACGCTACTGGCCTATTATTTTGTGGCAAAATCAGGCTACGAAGCAAGTCAGTTCGCTTCCAACTCACATGGGAAATCGCAAGCACATTTGGTACACACGAACGGCATCCTCACTGGATCCGAAACAAGTTTATTTGTGGCGGATATCGATGCTGATGGAAATTTGGAAATCGTCATTGCTGATTTGAATGGTTTTCTCTATTGCTTCGACACCAAGTCAGCTGGGAAAGTCGAGTTTGGTGGGTTTTAGTATCCAAAAAATCGCTCGATACAGTCTAAGGAAGTAGCATTGCTACCATTGTTACAACGTCATTTCACAAAAGCATGAAAAGTAGATTACTTTTTGTGCTTTTTTTTTCCTACCTACCCAAAAATCTATTCAATATTCCTTTTTTTAAAAAAAACTAAATTCAACGTAAGTAATTGATTATAAATATAAAAAACGTTTTCAATCATTTACAAACGAAAAACATCCGAATACAAGTATTTAATAACCGAAAATGATTTTTCAGTTGGCTCAACTTTGCACTGTCGAAACAACGAAGAAGTTTAACGCTTCCGATGTTGAATCACAACACATTTATTTACAAACTTTTAAAACACACAATTATGAGTAATTTAAGAAACAGAGTAAGCTTGATTGGCCGCTTGGGAGCAAAACCAGAATTAAAAACGTTGAACGGTGGCTTCACATTTACACGAGTATCGTTGGCAACAAACGACAGTTACAAAGACAAGAATGGTGAGTGGAAAGAAAATACCCAATGGCACAATGTAATCGCTTGGGGCAAATCAGCAGAACGTCTTTCAAAAAATACTGAAAAAGGAATGGAGGTTGCCATCGAAGGCCGATTGGTAAACAACAATTACGAGACCAAATCAGGTGAAAAGCGCTATACGACCGAAATCGAATTAGCGGAGTTTTTGATTTTCGCTCCAAAAACAGAAAAATCAGACAAGTAGTTTTATTAAAGGTTTAGGTTAGGTTAGGTTGAACACCATCTTACCCATGAGGTGGTGTTCTTTTTTAAAAATCAGAAAAATTGACGTTATGAATCACGTAAATCTCATTGGAAAAATAAGTTCAGCACCTAAAGTAGTGATGCTGACAAATGGAAAAAAAATTGCTCAGTTCTCCATGTCCACACAGGAAACCTATTTGGATGCGGCAGGAAATGTCAAAAAACGCAATCAATGGCATCGAATCAGTGCTTGGGGCAATTGGGTGCATGTGCTTGAAGAACTTGGTGAAAAAGGATTGCACCTGGCAATCGAAGGAAAATTGGTTTCTCGATTCTATAAATCTCAAAATGGCGATCGAAAACTAATCACCGAAGTTGAAGTGAATGACTTAGTTGTATTGTAAATAATCTAAATACCAAATAACCATGAGAAATCAAGTCACATTGATCGGTAATATGGGCGAAAATGCTCAAGTTACGAATTTTGAAAACGGGGGAAAAGTTGCACGATTTAACTTGGCAATTCCAACCGTACGCCAAGGAAAGCAAACCGCGGAATGGCATCGACTATTTGCATTCGGAAACATCGCACAGTTTATTGAAAATTTTGGTGGGAAAGGCAAGCGCATTGCAATCACCGGAAAAATTGTGAACCGAACGTACCTCACCAAAGATGGAACGCCCAAAAAAGTGACAGAAGTGGAAGTACGCAACGTAATTGGACTCTAACTCTCTTCTTACTAACGCACCTACCCAAAATACCCAAACGATATGCGGTATTGAAATCCTTGAGTTGAACCTGCTCAGGGATTTTTTTATTTAACCGATTTGTAACGCAATTGAATTAACTCTTGAAACGGTTTGTGCTTTATCTTCGCTTCTGCCCAGCACATGAAATCAAAATACTCAAGTGCAACACTTTGCAGATGGTCCTCCTGTAGATGCGCAATTTCATGATACAATTCCTCAAACAAGGTTTCTTGCTTGAAAAAATCTTTTGTTTTTGTGATTTTATTCAGGAATTTCAAGAAGATCGTCTCAAAATCATACAGTCGATTTCGAGACTTGAGGAAGCGTTGGGTACTTTTCAATGCGTACGGCAATAAATCTTCGTTTTTCATCTCAAAATGAATCAGCAGATTCAACAATTGTGAAAACGACAAAATATCCTCTTGTTTGTCCAAGTTTGATTCGTTAAAAATATGATTGATCCACTTCAATGCCGCATGCATATCCCCTTGAATAAAATAAATCGTTGCGATTTTAAAATTCAAAAAAGCTTTTCGATTTGGCGTTATTTTATCTCCGTACAAGCGCATGCCCTCTTCGATTATGGGAATCAACTTCAACGCTTCCTTCAATTCCCCTTTGAGTGTCAAAATCGTCAATTCAACGCTGTTGGTACTCGAGAAAAGTTTGATTTGCAAATCCTCGTTGGTTGTGAGGGTATATTTTACCGGCATCTCTTTCAATTTCCGGAGTAATGCTTGCGATTCAACGTGCAGATTCAACCGCGTGGAGACAAAAATTGCATTGGTCAATATCGAAAAATAGCGATTTGGCTGTTCTTCAATCACTGACGGATGGTCTTCAAACAAATCAATATTTTTCAGCAAATAACTGTAGCATTCGGCAAACTCACCGATTGCAAAATGATAGGCGCTGTAGATGTGATTATACAAGTAATCGGTATCAAAGTACAATTCGTGTTTTTTCTTTGTTTTTAACAGCGCATCGATGATCTCTTTGAACTGGACCAAATCAGAGGGCGTTCTTGAAATTCCTTTGGAGATTAAAAGCACAAAAAGTTTGCTCTTCAAATTCCAAAACTTATCGTATGTCAAACTTTTTTCGTGAAACAACAAATCGTTTTCCAAAATACGCTCCACTTCATCGCTATCCAACGTCCCAGTACTTTCGACGAGCATCTTTTGTTTGTGACTTATTTCTGACAACAGATTGAATTTATCATGTTTCAACGCCAATTTTTCAGCGCTTCTCAATTGCCTTCTGCACTGTTCATAAAGTGATTTATTATACAAGATTTCAGCTCCGTGAAGCATTTTATAAATTTGTGCATCAATCGAGCTGGTCGCATGAAACGCATCAAGTGCATTCAAAATGTGATCGTAAAGTCGCTTTTTCGTAACCGAAAATTTATTCAAAAAGGCCTCCCCCTCAAAAAACTTAAAAAGTGCTTCTTCGTCGTAAACTGCCTGTTTGTCGAGATAATCAAATAACAAAATGTAATTATTCTCATCGCCAATCGTATGTCGTGATGAAATGATTTTAAAATACCTTTTTTCCGATTTAGATAAGTATTTTATTAGCTCATGAAGTGCTTCATTGACTTTTGTAGACATGGTGACAATTGAATTAGATTGTACAGTGAAACTATCAAAAATCTAGCGCATTTACCGAAATAAAACCTAATACGGTCTACTTATTGATTCTACGGTATTTATTTAGACGTGTATAAAAAATACTATTTCAGATTCAAATAGATTAGCTTATTTCAAAAAGTAACAAAACAAAACTAGAAATGTAGAAATCGAACTAAAACCAAAAGTAAGGGCAAAAAAAATCCCACTCGAAAGTGGGACTCAAAATATTGTAGAAGGAACTATTGTTTGTTTCCTTTTTTAGTACCATTCATGTCGGGATCGTTGTTTGGATCCGTAATACCTGAACCAGTTGAAGATGGTGTACCAACTGTAGCTCCAGGAGTACTTTTACTTTTCCAAGTAGGAGCTGGAGTTTGCTGCGAACTGTTTACAACAATTTGCTCTTTCGAACAAGAAGTTACTAAAAGTGCTAACCCAAAAACTGAAATACTGATATACTTTTTCATAATCTGTTGCATTACAAAAACAAAGCTACGAAATTAATTCTCATCATCCAAATTTTCGAACGGAATTTTGAGTATAACTCGTGTTCCATTGATTGAATGGTTTGAATCCTCTAATTGGAACGGACCTTCCATGTCAAAATTCTTGTGCGACAACATTTTCAGAAGTTCGATTCGCTTACTAGTAATTTCCATTCCTTGTGAACGATGATCGCCATTGGTTTGTTTTTTCTTGTTCAAACTAAAGTCAATTCCGATACCATTGTCGTCGATAATTACTTCAAGGTAATCGCCTTTCGAGACGATCTGGATTCGAATCAATCCTTTGCGGTCTTCGATCGGCAAAATCCCATGGATGATGCTATTTTCCACGAAGGGCTGAAACAACATTGCTGGCACCATTATGCTTTCTGTGTCAATGTTTTCGCATTCAATTTTAAAATCAAAGCGATCTCGAAAACGCATCGACTCCAACGACAGATACAGTTCAAGTCGTTCAATTTCTTGGCTCAGCGAGACCATGTTGTTGTCTTCCGACGAAGAATCTAAATTTTTGCGAATCAACTTCGCGAAATTCGTCAAGTAGCGATTGGCTGAAATACGATCTTGTGTATTGATGAAATATTGAATGGAATTTAGCGAGTTGAAAATAAAGTGTCGATTCATACTTGCATTGAGTGATTGCTGCTCCAATGCCGAAAGTCGTGCACGAAATTCAAGTGTTTCTTGATAACTCCGCGCGCGTTCGCGCTTCACACGCAACTGAATGATCAACACAACAAAACCAAATGCGACTAAAAACAGCAGCAGGAAAAACCACCATGTGGCATAAAACGGCGGTGTAATCTCGATAAACAACATGTACTCCTTCGAAAATTCGCCGGTCGCATTGATTGCCCGAACGTGAAGTTTGTATGTCCCCGAAGGCAAATTCGAGATCGTTACTTGTGGATTTGAAAATGGAGGCGACCAATTCTCGTCTAAGCCTTCCAACCAATAGGTGTACTTCAAATCGTTCGAATTTTTTAGCGTCACTCCGTCTAAATCGATCAATATGTTGTTTTTTGAGTGCGGAAGCACCAAATTGAATGGAATTCCTTCTTCGCTTAAACGCGTTGAATAATCGGAGTAATTGAAATTCTGAAAGTTTAATTTAATGGATTTAATGTTCAGATTTGGCAATACTTTTTTGAAATCAAAAATCTCTGCGTTGTGATCAAAAACAGTCAATCCTTGTGCTGTACCAAACCAAAGACGCCCCCGTCGATCGACAAAACTCGAGTTGATGTTCGTCTCCAAATTAATCAACCCATCTTCCAATCCGTAATGTTTGGTTTTCACATTGGTTTTTTTGTGCAAATCATACAAAACGTAGAGTCCATTGTTCGTCCCCACAAAAATTTTATCGTCGGTTTTGTTGATGAAATTGATAAAATTGGAGGCCGGTTGATTCGATAAAAAGAGTTGTTGAATTTCCTTACCATCACTCCAGAAAAACCCTTCATCCGTGCCAATCCACAGATTTCCATAAGAATCAGATTGAAGTGAAAATGTTTTCTTCCGAATGTTCAAGAAACGTTTGTACGTCCCATTTTGAAAGGTAAAAAGTCCTCCGTCAGCGGCGCAGAGTAGTTGATTTTTATACTTCAAAATGTTCCGAATTGTCCCAATATCTTGGTTAGTAGTTGAATTTGAAATACGTACAAGTTGGTCGCCAACAATCTTCGACAGTCCATCCGATCCGCCAATCCATATTTCCCCATTTTTATCGCGAAAGAAGGTCGAAATCTTCTCTCCCGGAATACCATTTTCGACTGTAAAAACTTGAATTTTGCCGGATGGAAGCATCTTAAATAGTCCCGATTCAGCGCCCATCCACACATTTCCTTCAAAATCTTTTTCGATCGCCCAAAGCGTATTGTTCAACAACTCACGCTGTAAAAATGCGCCACCTTTCACGTACGAAATCAGGCCTTTGTCGTAAGTTCCAAACAGAAACAAATTGGGCTTCACTTCAATTCCGGCCGTTATCAAATCACTTTGTATGCCGCTGTTTGCATTGAAATACACGAATTGTTCGCCGGGAAAACGAAACATCCCTTTTCCTTCAGAACCGATCCAAATCGTTCCATTTCGATCCTCAAAAATGGTACTTACTGCATCCAGTGGCAATCCTTTGTTTTGATCAATCGAGCGAATCGTTCCATTTTTGGAAAGTAAAACGATTCCCTGTTTACTCGGACACCAAACGGTACCTTTTGAGTCAAAAATACAATTGCGAATACCTGCTTGCACTGGAATCTGTCCGAGCGAATTCAACTTCTTATCGCCTAAATTCAAGCGAAAGAACCCGGCATCAAAAGTCGTCAGCACCACTTCGTCGGCATTTCGCGCAATTCCTGAAAGGTTGAGATTTTCGGTTCCTTTTATATCTGAAAATTGATACAAATCAACGGTGCTCAGTAATCCGCCACGCGTAGCGATGTAAAGCAGTTGATCAACAACTAATAATCCTCGAATTCGGTTCTTATCTGGCGTTTCAAGTACGATGTTACGAATTTGAAATTGCTCATTGATGTAAAACAAACCGCCGCCATTGGTAGCCACAACAACTCCTTTTTGAAAGCGCTGAATCGCGAGTACATTGACATTTTTGTTCTCCTCAGTGAAAACCCATTTCCGAAACTTTCCTTTTGCATACAGCGACACGCCCCCTTCATGACCGATCCACAAGCGATCATCACTGACAAATAAATGAGTGATTCGATTGTTCAGCAAGCCATCATTGGTCGAAAAGTTAACAAAACTATTGCCGTTAAAACGTCCCAGACCACCGAGTGTACCGACCCACAAATAGCCTTGATTGTCTTCAGCGATCGAAGAAACCTGCGACTGAGGCAATCCTTCGGCGATGGAGTACGTCAAGAACGAATAACTTTGCGCGTGTCCGACACATCCGATTCCGATCGCGAATAGGAAAACAAAAAAAATCTTTTTCATTTATTCTTTGAGCATTTTCACAAAATCCGTCACGCGGTTTCTAGCTACGGGAATTCGCAATCCACCTTTTAAAACTGCGAAATGTCCGTCTTCGTTCAAGTATTCAACCAAGCGATTCAGATTGATAATGTGCGACTTGTGAATTCTAAAAAATTTACTCGGATCGAGTATGTTTTCATACACTTTCAATGTTCTCGTATCTAAGTATCGTGTTCCATCTTCAAAATAGATCGTCGTACAATTCCCACTCGCTTCGAGGTGTGTGATTGTGTCGTCTTCGATTATTTTCAACCCACGCGTATGACTGATTGCAATGCGGTTGTTTGGACGATTCGAAAGCAAACTTTGCGACAAGTTTTTCAGCGATTTAAAATACGTTACAAAATTTTGTGGATCGTCTGAAAAAATGCGTTTTGCTTCCACCAACTTATCAACTGCTGAGCGCAAATCATCGATGTCGATTGGTTTCAGAATATAATAAACAGCACTCGCATTGAATGCACGCAAGGCATAATCTTTAAACGCTGTAACAAACACTACTAAAAAATCTTTGTTTTCCACTTCGTCTAAGAGTTCAAAACCCTCTGCACCGCTTGGCATCCGAATATCTAAAAACACCACATCAGGTTTCGATGCTTCAATGATCGCTTTCGCTTGGTCTTTCCCGGAGGCTTCGCCAATAATCTCGATTTCGGGACAATACTCCTCAACCATCATCTGCAAGTTTTTACGTGCAAACTCTTCGTCGTCTATAATTAGTGCTCTCATTTTCATAGTTTAGAGTGTTTTAGTGTTCTTCATAGCTTGTTTAAATGTACAGCGAGACGCCTATCCAACTGCCAATGCCGAATATACGTATTAAAATTAAAAACAATTGCCAATAGCGCTCAGTTAATCTGACAGGATAACAGTTAACAGAAAATTAACAACCAAAGAATCAATAATTAAAACCTTTTAAGTTTTTAAAAAAAAGTTAAAAAAAGAAGGTTGTATTTTCGTCCATATAAACGCTAAAATAAAACACATGAATACACAGCTACTTACAAACATTCAATTGATTTGGATATTCAATGACAACGGAAACTAACAAGTTTCCGTTTTTTTTTTTCATCGAAACGCATCAAACTTGAAAAATAAGCTCATTTTCAAAAATATTAATGAAAACCTTCTATCTTTGATTACGGTCAAAAAACAACTTTAACAATTTTGATCCAAATCCCACACGTTCATGTTTGTAAACGAACCTTTTGATGTTGAGAAATTTGAAGAATTTTTTCCATACACGGAAGAGGTTTTAAAGTTCGGATCGTACTTTGTGAACTTGGAAAAAAACGAGGTCAAATGGAGCTTGGGAATGTACAAAATACTCGCAGTTGAGCCAGGGAAATTGACAAGCAATCCCGAAAGTTTTTACC
>SSGT01000178.1 GCA_008017065.1 Crocinitomicaceae bacterium | reverse complement strand
CACCTCATCGCTGCGGTCATTGGCAATTTAATGCGCTGACTCGGGGCAACTTGTAAGAGAATAAAAACCTGAATTGCGATGATGAGTAATGCAAAAAACAAATGCACGGTGATGGTCCAAGGTACCAAATTCGTTGCAACTACAATTGATCCAAACCACGCTTGAAACATCAAAAATATCAAGTTAATCGTCGCTAGGAACACTAATTTTCGTTGTCTATATTTTGCAATCACCCACAAAAAGACAAGTAAAACAGCATTACCAGCTAGAAAACCGACCAAGCGATTTACGTATTCTGTCCATGTTTTTTGAGCATTAAAATCTTGCTCAATCAGCAGTGATTTATCGTTGCGAATTTTTTGTGCTTCGGATTGAAAGCCGATCGCACCCAAAAATCGAGAGAATTTCTCAATTTTCTTCGCGCGTTTGGTCGAATAAATGTCCTTGTAATTATCCGGTAACACCGCTTCATCTGTTGGTGGAATCCATTGCCCGAAACATTTGGGCCAATCCGGACACCCCATTCCGCTCCCGGTAATCCGCACAAAACTCCCAGCGATTGTTACCAAAAAGATCAACACCAATGAAATCCAATTCAACCGAACAAACCAAGTACTGTATGTTTTTTCCATCGCAATAAATTTAACTTTCAAAATCCCCTTCAAAAGCGCCGTAAAGGTAGCGAAGATGTTGAACGCGCTTCGTTAAATGAGTAGAAAAATTGTAATTTAATTCCATTCTAAAAAAACAACTAAAACAGGGAAATGTTTGATGAAAACGACGAGATTGCGACTACCTTTGTACCCGTAAAAGACACGTATGAAAATAGCCGTAGTTGGATTGGGTTGGTTGGGATTTCCGTTGGCGAAATCGCTCGTTGGAAAAGGACATCAAGTGGTAGGTTCGACACGAACGTTGGCCAAAGTAGAAACATTGGAAGCAAATGGAATCGAAACGATTCTCATGGATGCAAAGTTCGAAAATTCGCAAGATTTAACTCATTTTTTCGACAAAACAGCTGTTTGCGTATTGAATTTCCCCCCGAATCGCAACGAAAACGCAGCCGATCTGAAGGCCTACGGAATGAATGCGCTCCGTATCGCAGCCTTGTTTCCGACTGCATGTAAATTCATTTTCGTGAGTTCAACCGGTATCTATCCCGACGAAAACCAACTCGCTGACGAAGCATCCATCGATCGGAATCTGCTGGCACAGCACCATACGCTAGCGTTTGCCGAATCTGCACTCGACACCTTGCTTGGAAATCGACTAACAATCGTGCGCATGGCCGGCTTAAT
Source organism: Crocinitomicaceae bacterium (assembly GCA_008017065.1). Taxonomy (GTDB): domain Bacteria; phylum Bacteroidota; class Bacteroidia; order Flavobacteriales_D; family Crocinitomicaceae; genus JAQVCM01. The sequence continues at coordinate 10,070 of SSGT01000178.1, read as the reverse complement.
TGGAGAACAGCGCAAGCTATCCGTTTTTTTTAGTGGCAGGGAAAATGTACCCAACGGAAATGCGCCTGTAAACCTGATTCACCAAGTGGATTGCATTCGGATAATCGAACAAATCATTTCCAAAAATTGCTGGGGAGAAACCTTCAACGCATGCGCGTCTGACCATCCAACACGCGAAGCATACTACACATTTGCGTGCCAGAAAGACGGAATTGCACTTCCTACTTTTCAGGCGGAATCCAAACCAACTGGAAAAGTGATTTTGAACCAGAAATCAAAACAAATGCTGGATTTTGAGTACAAATTCGACTCTCCGTTTTTGATGTAGGTAACGAATTTTAGCCAACAATTATCCGACACATCCTATAATTCAATAACTTTACAAAGTTGTTAAACAAAAGCAACTTAAAGCGTGTTTTTACGTTATAAGTTCCTAGAATTATGAGAACTGCATTTTTCGCTTTATTGGTTTCATTGCTTGCATTTTTCGATGCACGTGCTACCCATATTATTGGCGGAGAAATTTACTACGACTATTTGGGAAACAATAATTACAAAATTTATGTAGTTGTTTACCGAGATTGCGCAACGGCCACAGGTGCTCCGTATGACAATCCGCTGAAATTAGCGATCTACAGTTCCAACAATATTTTAGTGGAAAACATTTCGGTTCCATTCCCTGGAAGCGAAGTGATTCCGGTCGTATTCAGTAATCCGTGTGTGGTTACTCCTACTGGTTTTTGCAACGAAAAAGCAGTTTACATCACCACGGTGAACCTCCCTCCAACTCCAGGTGGATACACGGTTTCATATCAACGTTGTTGCCGTCGTCCCGACATTATCAACATCATAACACCGGAAGACACTGGCTTGACATTGACTACAAAAATCACGGGTACCAACTCCAATGCACTTGTCAACAGCAGTCCGCGATTCTCCAATTACCCACCATTGGTATTGTGTAACAACGACGATTTGGTTTTCGATCATTCAGCCGTGGATCCCGATGGCGATCAATTGACCTACGAACTGATTACTCCTTTTGCGGGAGCATCCGACAACAATCCGGCTCCTGATCCGGCTCCACCACCACCCTACAGTCCTATATTTTGGGTGAACGGTTTTACAGCTGCAAATCCACTCGGTCCGGGTGCAACAATTTCAATCAATCCAACCACGGGCGTCTTAACGGCCAATCCTGAATTAATTGGGATGTTTGTAATTGGAATCCGAGTCAAAGAATTTCGAAATGGTGTGCTTATCGGACAAACCGACCGCGATTTCATTTCCAAAGTGATCAATTGCAATATTACGCTGCAGGCAGAAATAGTACCACAGGACGAGATGGTTACATTCGTTTCCTACTGCGAAGGATCGACAATCACCTTTGAAAACGAAAGCTACGGAGGTTCATCCTATCAATGGGATTTTGGTGTAAATGGCATCTCAACCGATGTAAGTAGTCAATTCGAACCAACCTTCACGTTTCCATCACCAGGTATTTACACGGTTACACTGGTCGTGAATCCAGGTTGGCCATGTACCGATACATCCGTTCAAGTATTTGAAGTGAACGAACAACTCAGCGTCAACTACACGGTGGAAGACTCCGTCTGTTTCAACGGCAACTCCTTGGATTTCAACGGTTCATTTAACGGTCCAATCGGAACAACCTTTGCGTGGGATTTTGGATCGAATGGGATACCAACGACTTCCACTACGCTAGATGTCAATGATGTTACGTTTTCAAGCACTGGGTTTATTCCTGTCACGTTGACCGCCACGTTTGGTACATGTGTTCGCGTGCGAGAAGATTCGATCTATATCTACCCCAACTCTCAAGCCAATTTTACATTTCCGTCCAACATCGAATGTCTGGGACTAACCGTTCCTTTCACAAACACATCGACCAATAACTTACTCAACGCTTGGGATTTTGGTGTAAATGGAATTACAACCGATGTTAGTAACCAACTCAATCCCAATTACACCTTTCCTGCCGGTGGAACATACAACATCACATTGATTGTGAACAACAACAATAGCTGTTTTGATACTATCCAGCAACCGATCACGATTTACGAACCGCTTCTCGTTTCGTTTACGCACAACGATTCGCTTTGCGTCACCAACAATAGTTTTGATTTCGACGCCACATATTCAGGTCCGAGCATCACGCAATTGAATTGGAATTTTGGTAACAACGCATCGATTCAAACATCGTCGAACGAAGACGTATTTAATGTCGTTTTTGATACATCTGGAATCTTTACCGTCAGTTTGACCGCCTCGTTTCTCACTTGTTCCCAAACGGCTACTTCGGAAGTAACTGTGTTTAGAGAACCAGCAATCAACTTCGAGATTGCACCCGGTTTACAATGTGCGCCGTTTTCAGCGCAATTTATTGATTTAAGTATTTCAGATACACCCATCTTGTACTTTTGGGACTTTGGTGACGGTACCACCTCCATCGCTCAAAATCCGACCCATGTGTACACCAATCCAGGAATCTACAACGTAGAACTTTCGATCGTAACCCTCGAGGGCTGCGTCGACACGTTGTCGCTTTACAAACCCGACTATGTAAACGTTCGTCCGTCGCCAACCTCCAAGTTCTCGGTCGATCCACTCATCACCGATATTTGTAATGCGGAAATTAACTTTACCGATTTGTCTTCCGGTGCAATTTCGTATTATTACAATTTTGACGATGTAGGACAAGCGAGCACGGCCCAAAATCCATCGTTTACGTATACAACAAGCGGACAAAAACGACCGATGCAAATCGTAACGAATCAATTTGGGTGTACCGATACGAGTTACCAAAATCTATTCATTGAACCATTTACCGTTTACATACCCAATACATTTACTCCCGACGGCAATGAGTTTAACGGAATTTTTGACGCGGTGATCTACTTGCCCGTTTACGAATGGAAATTTCAAATATTCAATCGCTGGGGCGAACTACTCTTCAGTTCAGACGATCCCGAATTGGGATGGGACGGAACTTACAACGGTGAAATCGTGAAAGACGACACCTACACCTATAAGCTCACATACAAAAGTTGTGAGGACATCAATAAAGAACAAATCATTACGGGGCACGTAAATTTGTTGCGCTAAGATTCTTTCATTCGTTTTAAAGTCACGCATTAAAAATTCAGTTGCTGGATTTTACAAAATAGTTGTTAAAAAAATATTTAATATGCTTGCATAATAAAAAACAGTTTTCTAACTTAGTGCAAAATTAGATTTATTAACTACAATATATTATGTCAGAAATCAATCAAACTGCAATTAAAGGAGGTGAATTTATCATCCGCAAGACGGTTCCTTCTCAAATCTTCACACCAGAAGAGTGGACAGAAGAACAAAAAATGATCGGTCAAATGTGTGATGATTTTATCGCACAAGAAGTAACCCCAAACTTGGAGCGTATCGACAAAATGGAGGAAGGACTCATGCCTTCTTTATTGGAGAAAGCGGGAGAATTAGGATTACTTGGTCTTTCGGTTCCAGAAGAATATGGAGGAATGGGGGTCGACTTCAAAACAACCATGTTGGCAACTGAACGCTTAGGAACAGGTCACTCTTTCTCGGTTGCTTATGGAGCTCACACAGGGATTGGAACCTTGCCACTACTGTATTACGGAAACGAAGCACAAAAAGCTAAATACGTTTCCAAATTAGCGTCAGGAGAATGGAAAGCTGCTTATTGTTTGACAGAACCGGGATCTGGATCCGATGCTAACTCCGGGAAAACAAAAGCCGTTTTATCAGACGACGGAACATACTACACCCTAAACGGACAAAAAATGTGGATCACCAATGGTGGATTTGCAAACTTATTCACCGTTTTTGCAAAAATTGGTGACGACAAAAACTTAACCGCATTTTTAGTAGAAGCCGATTCAGAAGGAATTTCCTTGAATCCGGAGGAGAAAAAAATGGGAATCAAGGGGTCTTCTACCCGACAAGTGTTCTTCAACAACGTTAAAGTTCCGGTCGAAAACATGCTTTCTGAGCGTGAAAACGGATTCAAAATCGCGATCAATATCCTAAACATTGGGCGTATCAAATTAGGTGGTGGTGTTTTAGGTGGCGCAAAAATGGCCATTAGCGACTCCATCAAATATGCCAACGAAAGAGAACAGTTTGGTCGTTCGATTTCAAAATATGGAGCAATTCGCTACAAAATCGCCGAGCAAGCAATTCGCACATTCACGTTCGAATCTGCGTTGTACCGAGCGAGTCAAAACATCGAAGACGCGATTCACGCATTGGTTGAAGGCGGTATGGAAAAATCAAAGGCAACCTTGAAAGGAATCGAACAATTTGCCGCTGAATGCGCTGTTTTGAAAGTTGCTGGATCAGAATGTTTGGATTACGTCGTCGACGAAGCAGTACAAATTTTTGGTGGAATGGGCTATTCTGCAGAATCGTCTGTAGAAAGAGGGTACCGCGATTCACGTATCAACCGAATTTTTGAAGGTACAAACGAAATCAACCGCATGCTGACAGTCGACATGATTCTTCGCAGAGCAATGAAAGGCGAATTGGATTTGATGGGACCTGCCATGAAAGTTGCAAGTGAGCTAATGAGTATTCCTGAAACCTCAGAAGTAGAAGAAGGACCGCTAGCTACAGAATACGCCATGCTCGAAGGATTCAAAAAAACAATCTTATTGGTTGCTGGTGCGGCCGTTCAAAAACTGATGCAAACGTTGTCTAAAGAACAAGAAGTGTTGATGAATATTGCCGACATTTCGATTTGGACCTACCAAGCAGAATCGGTTCTTCTACGTGTCGACAAAATGATTCAAGCGCGCGGAATTGATGCGTGCCAAGTGCAACTTGCGATCGCGAAAACGTATTTCTACGATGCTGCCGACCGTATAGCGAAAGCCGGAAAAGACGCAATCAACTCGTTTGCAGATGGAGACGAAGGACGCATGATGTTGATGGGATTGAAACGATTCACGAAAACAGATAATTTCAACCCAAAAGCAGCAAGACAAACAATTGCAACCCATTTGATCGAACAAGGCGCTTACAACTTGTAAGATCAATCGTTCAATAAACAGCAGTCGCAAGTACTTTTCAACGAAGTATTTGCGACTTTTTTGTTTAACGCCATCCAAATTGCTATTTTTGTTCCAATTCCAATCCGATGAAAAAAGCACTATTTGGTATTCTTTGCGTGTTGATCGTTGCTGCATGTCACGATGTGCGCAAGCAAAAACAGTTGGACCAACTTTCAACCCTGAATACGATTTTAGTGAACATACAGCAGCAAGTAGATTCGATCGATATCGTTGCGTGGAACCAAACACGCGCATCGACGCAAGAAACACGCCGTATCATCAAGGCGAACTACACAACAGACGATACCATCTCCCTTGAATTTGCGCAGAAATTAGAAAACTACAAAGCGATTGAAGTCAACCTTTCGCACTTCGAAAAAGAACGCGAACAGTTCCTTGAAGCACTTCAACGCGCGCGAAATGCAGTGAAATTACTTCGCAATGATGTTGAAAACAGCCAAGGCGACCGCAATGCGTACGACAAAAACATCGCGATCGAAAAAAAACGTGTCACTGAACTCGCAAATTATTTTGCACAGTGGCTCGAAACAAAAACAAAATGCGTAAATTCATACCACGATTTACATCCCACAATACTTGAATTCACAAAATCGCTTTAACGAAATTTACATTCCATGAAAATTGCATTTGCACTCCTATTCTTGCTTTTTTCCGCTTCCGTTTTTGCGCAAGAAGGAACCGACCAACAGTTGGCCCAACATTACTTCAACAGCGGAGAATTTGAAAAAGCTTTGCCATATTACCAAAAATTGTATGCGAAGGAAAACACCAAAATCTATTTCAACCGGTACTTGGAATGCTTGTTGCAAACTGGCAAGGAAAAAGAAGCCGAAAAATTGATCAAAAAGCAGATTGCAACCGATAAAAACAGCCTCGAATATCAGGTGATGCTGGCTGATTTTTACGAGAATCATGAAAAATCGAAAGAAGCCACCAAAATCTACCAAGAATTGATTGACGAAGCGTCCAAAACAAGCTACGCCTTGCAAGATTTATTCAAAACACTCAAGGGTAAAGGCAAATACGATATCGCCTTGCAAGCCCTCGAAAAAGGACGAAAAAACTTAAAAGAAAGTTATCCCTTGCACCTCGAATTTGCGGAAATATATGGAATTCAAGGACAAACGGAGAAAATGATTGACGAGTACTTGGCATTGATCGAACTAGAACCCGGATATGCAAGTTCGATTGAAGCCATTTTAACGCAAAAAATCGATTTCAGTGCTGAGAATACTCCCGAATTCGACCTCATCAAAGGAAGGTTGCTCGAAAAATCGCAGAAGAAACCAAACGACTACGTGTACACCGAAATGCTCATTTGGCTGTTTACACAAAAAAAACAATTCAATACCGCACTCGTGCAAGCGCAAGCACTCGACAAGCGTGAAAAAGGAGGCGGAAAACGCGTTTTCGAACTCGGTACCATGTGCGTACAAAACAAAGCATACGATGTTGCACGAAAAGCATTTCAGTACATTGTTGATCTTGGCGACGATAAGCCCCTATTCTTAGATGCTGAATTTGCACTGCTCAATGCTCGTTACCTCGAAATTACGCAAAGTAGAAATTTCGGTGCCGACGAGCTGAACGCCACGATAACAGCGTATGAACAAATGCTCTTGAAAGTTGGAAAATCTCGAAATTCCATTCGGTTAATCAGTGAATTAGCCCATATTCAAGCCTATTACGGAAATCAAGCACAACAAGCGAAAACGAACCTCGAAGATGCACTCAAAATCCCTGGACTGACCTCGATGCAAGAGGCTGAACTCAAAATGCAATTGGCGGACATCCTTGTAATCACAGATGAAATCTGGGATGCATCGTTACTTTACATGCAAGTCGACAAAGATTTTAAATTCGAACCGATTGGATTCGAAGCGAAATTCAAGAATGCACGTATTTTCTATTACGACGGTGACTTCGATTTTGCCCAAAATCAACTCGATGTACTCAAGCAGTCTACCTCCAAACTGATCGCAAATGATGCGATGCAACTTTCGCTGTTGATCACTGACAATTACGGAATCGATAGCAATTTTACCGCGATGAGTCAATTTGCAAAAGCCGATTTACTGTTGGAACAACATCAATACGGACCAGCGTTTCAACTCTATGATTCGATCGCTGCGGCATTTCCGTACCACGGCTTGATGGATGAAATCTTGCTGCGAAAAGCAAAAGCGATGCAAAACCAAGGAAAATGGAACGACGCAATCACCTATTTAAACGAACTATTGAAATACCATAATCAAGATATTTTAGCCGACGATGCTGTATTCCAATTGGCAACCATCTACGAAGACCATTTGAACGACAAAGAAAAAGCGAGCGAATACTACAAGCGTATTTTGTTTGAATACAAGGGAAGTTTGTACACCGTAGAAGCCCGAAAACACCTCCGAATCTTACGTGGTGATCTACCAGAAAAAGAAGATAACATCCCTAACCCGTGAAAAAGATCACTGAAATCTACATCGAAAAAGAATACCTGAAATCCGAACGAGATGCTTTCGGCAACCGCATCAAAATACCAACAATTGGTAAATTCAAACGTGATCCAATTGTTGTTGGACACTGGCGAAGATTGGGACATTACCTGATTGACTACGTGGTTGTATTGCTGATCGCCGTTGTCATTGGGATTGTGCTTTACTTGATTTCACCGCAATTGGTTGACAAATTAGACAACTATTATCTCAAAATCGACTTGATGGCGTTTACGTATGAAATTGATTTTATTGGATACGGTTTGCTACTACTCTACTATTTCGTGTCAGAAGTACTCCTGCAACGCACGATTGGAAAATTCGCTACACAAACCATCGTAATCGATGAATATGGAAACAAACCTAGCAAAAAAGCCATCTTCATTCGAAGCATCAGTCGATTGATTCCGTTAGAACCGCTTTCTTGTTTGGGAGAAAGAGGTTGGCACGATACTATTTCCAAAACGTTTGTGGTTCATGTGAGCGAAGCGAAGGAATTGAAACGACTATTGAATGGCGAAAACGAGATCTATATTTCTGATTCCGTCGAGCTTCTCGATTAATTCCCGAAAAAATCAGTCAATAACACGTTCACATCCGCCGTTGCTTCGACGTGTGACATGTGACCGATTCCTTTCAAAATGGAAATATCCAACGGGAGATCTTGGATTTTCCGAAGCATCGTTTCGAGTGGTATTGCCTTGTCGAGTTCTCCTTGAATGATTTTGATCCGAGACGGATGCGATTCCACAAACGCCTCACTTCCGAGTCGATCACGCATGGCTTGCGTGGCATACACGATGGCTTGAATGTCCATGTTTGCCGCTTCACCAATCAATTGTTGAATAAACGCAGTATGCGATTCGGGAAAGGCAAATAACCCCGGAATGGCTTCGTTCAGAAAGTGGTTTTTATGTGTTTTCACCAATTCAATCACCCGATTTCGATCCGCTTTCTTTGCTTCTGCATCTGCCCAAAAGCTAGAATTTAACAAGCAAATCGAATCTACTTTCGGATTCGTTTTTGCCAATTGAAGCGCGACGTAACCGCCCATCGAATGTCCGACCAAATCAAACGAATCCAACTTCAAGTGATTCAATGTCTCAACGACCAATGCAGCCATGGCATCGATCGAAATTGTTTCGGGAAGCGCCATTGATTTTCCATGACCGGGCAAATCAATCAAAATGGATTGAAACGGAAACTTTTCCAATTCCAAGGTATCCCACATGGAGATAGATTCCAGAAAACCGTGCAAAAAGACAATCGGTTTTCCAGAACCTACAATTTTAAAATGCAACATCTTCTACTATTTGTTCATCAACGCTTCGATCTCGTCTGCCTCGATTGGAATATCGCGCATTAAATTGAACGGTGCGCCATTTTCTTGCACCACCAAATTGTCTTCTAGGCGAATTCCCAATCCTTCTTCTTGAATGTAGATACCTGGTTCGCACGTAAACACCATTCCTGCTTGAATTGGTTCGTTCCACAACCCAACGTCGTGCGTATCCAAACCAATAAAGTGTGAGGTTCCATGCATAAAATACTTTTTATACGCAGGCCAATCCGGATTTTGATTTTTGACATCTGTCGCGTCAATCAACTTCAATTTGATCAATTCGCTTTCCATGATGCGTCCTACTTCTTGCTGGTATTCCGCTAAAATTGTTCCCGGAACCAACATTTTCTCCGCTTCTTTCTTTACGTGCAACACTGCGTTATAAACGGCTTTTTGTCGTTCCGTAAATCGCCCGTTGACCGGAATTACGCGAGACAAATCCGACGCATAATTGGCATATTCTGCTGCAACATCCAATAAAATTACATCGCCGTCTTTGCATTGCTGATTGTTTTCAATGTAATGCAACACACACGCGTTTTTCCCCGAAGCAATGATCGGCGTGTATGCAAATCCTTTGGAACGATTGCGCACAAATTCGTGAATCAATTCCGCTTCAATTTCGTATTCCCAAACGCCAGGTTTTGTGAACGCAAGTAAACGTTCAAATCCTTTACGCGTAATGTTGCAGGCGTGCTGCATCAAATCCAATTCTTCTTTTTCTTTGATCGAACGAATGCGGTGCATGATGGGTGCACTTTTGTGATAAGCATGCGCTGGAAATTCCGATTTACACCATTTGATGAAACGATCTTCACGTGTTTCTGCTTCGGTATTTGCACGCAAATGTTCATTGGTATTTAGATAAATTCCTTCTGCTTCAGCGGTCAGTTGTTTCCAAATAACAGGAAACTGATCCAACCAATACACCGTTTTAATTCCCGAAGTTTCAAAAGCCGTTTCTTTGGTCAACTTTTCTCCTTCCCAAATAGCAATCAACTCGGAAGTTTCTTTCAGGAATAAAATTTCACGGTGTTTCTCGTTTTTACAATCTGGAAAAATCACCAAGATACTTTCTTCTTGATCGACACCTGAAAGGTATAAAATATCGCGGTGTTGTTGAAACGGCAT
>SSGT01000100.1 GCA_008017065.1 Crocinitomicaceae bacterium | reverse complement strand
TAACATTTTTTGCAAAAACAACGTGAACAAATTTGCAAACCGATCAATTGACTGAATAAATTCGTTGAAATTACTAAAAATAGTATTAACTCGTTTAATTATCTTGCTGCTATGACTTTTTTAGAAAAACCAAAAACGTACTAATAAAGACAACCGTGATCGAACTTATTGGCATTAAAATAGCTGCTACGAGTGGTGTCAAATTTCCTGAAATCGCAAAACTCAATCCGACCACGTTGTAGGACAGTGAAAAAATTAAGCAGAATCGCAATACAGTTTTCGAAAATTTAGAAATCGAAAGCAATTGATGCAGTATCGATAATTTACTTGCTTCCACAATGGCATCCGAAGAAGGCGTAAAACGGAAAACATCTTCAGAAACCGCAATTCCAACGTCTGAAATTCCCAAAGCTCCAGCATCATTTAATCCATCGCCAATCATCATCACCTGTTTTCCTTTTGATTTTAGATCTACAATATACTCCAACTTTTGTCGCGGTGTTTGTTCAAACAAAATAGAACTGGAAGCTGGAAGAATTTGTTCCATAATCGTCTTGTCTTTGTCTTTATCTCCCGATAAAACGTGTATTTTGTACGCACTCAATTGCTTCATTAAACTTCCAATTCCATCACGTAATTCGGATGAAAAAATAAATCGTCCACTTTTTTCACCAATTCGAACAAACGAAGATGTTTCATTGGCGTCCAATTGAGATTGATTGGTGAAAGCTGCATTTCCTATCAAAACCGTTTTACCATCGATATTTCCCGAAATACCTTTTCCGATTTGCTCCGAAAAATCATCAATTGGCGCATTCGAAGCAATTTGCTGTAAGCGCAAATAACCGACAATCGCACGTGACAATGGATGTGTAGAAGAATTAGCCAAGCAATAAATCGCTTCCAATTCTTCTTTGTTGAATGCATCTCCTTGATATTCTACTCGATGTGTTGTTCCAGTTGTCAACGTACCCGTTTTATCAAACACAATGTCTGTAACTGCATTGATTCGTTCAATCACCGACGTGTTTTTCAAGTACAATCCTTTTCTTCCCAACAAACGCATCACATTTCCGTAGGTAAACGGAGCTGAAAGTGCCAAGGCACACGGACACGCAACGATCAAAATTGCAACCACGATGTGTGTTATTTTAGACGGATCCACAAACGCCCAACCAATCCCTGAAACAGTTGCAATAACTAATATGATCGCCAAAAAGTAGACCGATAACTTATCTTGATATCTGGAACCTGAGATTTCTTTTTGGTCAGTTTTGACATCGTTCCACAATTGTGTCAAATGACTTCGATTACTTTCTTTTTCAACTTGTAATTCGATGCGTTGACCAATTAACTTCCCACCTGCATAAATGAAATCTCCTTTTTTCATGTGCACTGGATTGGATTCACCTGTTACAAAACTGTAATCAATTTTCGCCGAGTCGGAAATTAAGGTACTGTCGCAAGGAATCACTTCTTCGTTTCGGATTAAAATGTGGTCGAGAAGTTGCAACTCTTCAATTTCAACGATTTCTTCTTTTCCAGCAACAATTTTTGTAGCGGCAACTGGAAAATAAGAAGTATAATCTCGTTCAAAGGAAAGTGTTTTATAGGTTTTATTTTGAAACCATTTTCCGATCAGTAAGAAAAATATAAATCCAGCAAAAGAATCCATATATCCCGGTCCTCCGCCAGTAACGATTGTGAAAAAACTTTGCAAGTACAGTGCAATTATACCGATCGTTATCGGCACATCCAAGTTTAAACTTTTATACCTCAACGCTTTGAATGCCGAAACAAAATAGTCACTCGCAGAGTATACTAACACGGGAACGGAAACCGCCAATGAAAGATACGCTGTGAAATTTCGAAACTCTGGATTGTCTCCTTCGATACCCAAATACTCCGGAAACGCCCAAAGCATGATACTTCCAAATGCAAAACCAGCGATTCCCAATTTGTACATAAACTGCTTATCGATTTGTTTCTCCGTTTCGTTGCGATTTCCAAAATTAGGAGCGTAACCGATGCGATCGAGCAACAACGCTAATGCAGCTAGACTAAGTGTATTTTCAAAAGCAATCGTCGCTTCACGCTTGGTAAAATTGACCTGACAAGACAATACCTGAGGCTCAATTTTCGACAAGTTTTCCAACAAATAAATACAAGACGAACAATGGATTTGTGGCAGAAACAACGTCACACGCGCCGTCGTTTCATCTTCAAAATCAATAAATTTTGCACGAATGCCATCGACTTCCAAGAACGCATATTTGTGCTGATTACTTGCACTCGGTTTTGCTCCGGCTCCTTGTTCCAAGGTGTAAAAAGTACCCAGATTATTATCTTTTAGCAACTGATACACACTTTTACAACCGTTGCAACAAAATTCCTTTGTATCGAAAAGAATTGGTTTACCAATTACCTCATCCCCGCAGTGAAAACAGTTTTTCTCGCTCATATCGTTTGGGAAAATTTTTGTTCCAATTTTACATTTTTTACCAAGTCTTGATCGAATGCCATGCAGATGTTTCGAACAAACGGAATTCCAATTTCAGTGACGCAAACTGTATCCTTTTCAACACAAACTAGTTTATCGGCAATAAGGTCCTGTAAATCTATTTTTATTTGATCGTTCATTGCTTGATAGCGTGGATCTGGATGCAACGTAGTTTCAAAATGACACATTAAATCAAGAATATTTTGGCGAATTACCAATTCTTTTTCAGAAAGTATGTGTCCGCGAAACACCGGAATCTCCCCTTTTTCGATGCGCTCCAAATAACCCTCAACCGACTTGTCGTTTTGAGCAAAACCAAACCAACTATCGGAAATAGCAGACATGCCCAGGCCGATCAAAAAGGAAGTAGATTGCGTGGTATATCCCATAAAATTACGGTGCAAATTTTTTGCGCGAAAGGCGCGGGCCAAATCGTCGTGATCAAGAGCAAAATGATCCATTCCAATTTCGGAATACCCAGCTGCCTCCAATGCCTGTTTCGCAGTGGTGTACAACTTTCGTTTTTCTTCATTTTGCGGCAAATCCGACTCATCGTAGCCCCGTTGTCCATTCCCTTTGATCCACGGCACGTGGGCGTAACTGTAGAGTGAGATGCGATCTGGGCGCAAGGCCAACGTTTTTGCAACGGTATCTAACATATCACTCAATTGCTGTTTGGGAAGCCCAAAAACCAAATCATGGCTAATGGACGTATACCCTATTTTGCGGGCCAGCGTATGTACTTTCGTTACTTGTTCAACCGATTGAATACGATGAATGGCTTGTTGTACAATCGGACTGTAATCTTGAATTCCTAAACTCAAACGGCGGAAACCAAAATCGTACAACGACAGCAGATGCCTTTCAGTGGTGTTGTTGGGGTGCGCTTCAAAACTTAGCTCGCATGCCGCTGGGTCGACGTGTGTTGTTTCAAATAAACATTGAACCAAACGAATCAATTCCTCCGGTGCAAAAAAAGTGGGTGTACCTCCACCCAAATGCAATTCTTTAATTTTCGGCTGAAAAGGCAATTTACTTTTATATAATTTCCATTCTTCAATCACCGCGTCGATGTATGGTTTTTCAACGCCGTGGTTCTTCGTGATGCGCTTGTGACAACCACAAAAAGTGCACAAACTTTCGCAAAATGGTAAATGAATGTAAAGACTCACTTCGTTGGATTGAAAGTGATCGTAGTTTTTATTTACAGTTGATAACCATTGAGTTACACTCAAATTCTCATTTTTCCAAAAAGGAACCGTTGGATAAGAGGTGTACCTTGGACCAGGAACATTGTATTTTTCAATGATATCTTGTTGCATCACATTTATTTTGACTGCAAAGGAAATACAAACACAGAGTTTAAAAAATGATATTAATCATCTTTAAAAAAATTCAATTTTTGTTGTACTTTTACACTGTAAAGAATAAACTATGTTGGATAAATCGCATAAAAATATAACCTGTATGAATTGTGGGGCACGCAGCAGTTCTCTTTTGGGTAGTTTTTGTGACCACAGCTTGGAAGAAGTCAATTCAATGAAAACGTGCGCCTATTACAAAAAAAATCAACCCTTATTTGTTGAAGGGAGTTTACAGCGCGGAGTTTATTGTTTGAATCAAGGAAAAGTAAAGGTATTTACCCGAGGCGACGAAGGAAAGGAACAGATCATTCACATTGCCAAGGAAGGAGAAATCATTGGTTTTAGAGCGATGTTTAGTGGAGAACCCTACAAGGTTTCTGCAACCACGTTAGAAGAATCAAATATTTGTTTCATTGCCAAAGAAGATTTCTTGAACATGATTGATACCAATCCAGCACTGCGCAATGGAATCATGCAAGAACTTTCAAAAGAATTGGGCGATCGTGCTGTATTCATTACAAACATGGCTCAAAAATCCGTTCGCGAAAGATTGGCTTTTTCGCTGCTCATTTTAGGGGATATTTATGGCGCAGAAGAAATTAACTTGACTCGTGAAGACTTAGCCAATTTTGTTGGAACTGCAACCGAAACCTTGATCCGTTTACTCAAAGATTTCAAAGACGAGGAAATGATTGAAATTCATACCCGAAAAATCGAAATCATAAACAAACAGAAATTACTGCACTTAGCAGGAAAATAAAGCAACTATCCAAGCTCCGCGGAATCCTCCTTGGGGCTTGAACATTGATTATGCAAACAAATTTCCTACCAAACGGCATCCGGATACTTACTTGGTAAATACTGCATTTCCGCTAAAATATATCCCAGATTTTCGGTGTGAACACCGTTCTTTCCGCCTGAATATTGGTAATTGTTTTCAGGAATTGATAGTTTTGACATGTAAAAAATTTCTCTGATTTTTTGCATCCAATTGCTTTCGACCACTTTTAAATCTACCCCAATTCCAGCGTTTTTCATCTCCAGATCGATCGCATTTTCTATGAAAAATTCATGTGAAAATTTCCATAACGTTTGAATCGCGTGGGTTGTTTTTGCATTTGCTTCAGGCGTTCCATCTCCCAAGCGAATCATCCATTCTGAACTTCGTCGCAAGTGGTAAGTCACTTCTTTCAAGGATTTATAGCCTACTGCCGACAAAAATGCATCGTTGCTTTTGGTTAATTCTGAGAAGAAATAAAAGTGAAATGCATCTGTAAAAAATTGACGCACCATCACAAACGCAAAATCCGTATTGGGTTGTTCAACAAGCAAACAATTCAAAAATTCGGTTTCATTTCTGCGGTACGCCAAATCATCTCCTGTGCGTCCAAGTCCTTCTTGCCTGCCCGTTTCATCCAAAATTGATTCGGCAATTCCAATCAAATCGAGTGCAACATTCGTGTTGGCCAAGTCTTCCTCCAAAAATGGACCATGACTCGAATATTCACCCAACCGATGACTTAAAATCAACGCATTGTCTGCAACTTGCAAATAATATTTTAGTTTTGATTCCATACACACTACATGTTTTTTACCCCTTCTGGCATTTGATAAAACGTGGGATGACGATAGATCTTTTCGTCGGCAGGCTCGAAGAAATACGCTGCTTCATTGACCGTTACGGCAATGATTTCCTTACTCGGTACAACCCACAAACCAGTTCCCTCCGCGCGTCTTGTGTACACATCACGTGCATTTTCAATGGCCATTTCTTTGTCATACGCATGCACGCTTCCCGCATGTTTGAAGGATTGTCCTGGCTTTGATTGGATAAAAACTTCCCAAAGTTCCCCTTGATTTTCTTTTGCTTCCATATTCTTACCTTAATAAATTTCGACGATTGTATACGTGTTGTCCGAATAAGCAAACACATCCCCAATTTGTTTCCCCTTGATTTCAGGAAAAATCGGCGAATCAACGGAAACACCCACGATGGTTTTGTTTTCAAATTCAAACGGAATGGCTGCATATCCCAACACAAAATGGAATTTTTCGGTCGAAACAACAGCACCCGGTAAAGCGCTCGTCTTAGCCGAAAAATCTACCTGTTCTAAGTTTGCCAAGTCTGCTTTTGCTTTTGCCAATTTCTGTGTGAATAGTTGTTTTAACGTTGCCGACTCAGCCTGATGCGACAAATCCTCTGGATCAATCGTATCGTTTTCATCAATGTCAGCCATAGAAGAATCCAATGCAATTTTTTCCTCCAAATCGCGAATAATTACTTGTTGCGATTCTACCAAAAAGGCGTGTAAAGCTTGTTTGTCCATTTCTTTGTGTTTTACTAGTTATTTGATTTGGAAGCCAACGCTGTTGCGCGCACCCATGCTCCTTCTTTGTGGGCTTTGATATGATGTTCCAAACGTTGCTGATTGCAAGGTCCGTTTCCTTTTACAACTTCCCAAAATTCATCCCAATTGATATCACCGTGTTTGTAAATACCCTCCGAAATCAATTGCAAATTTGGATCTGGAACTTTCAAACCAATCAATTCAGCCTGAGGAATCGTTTTGTTGATGAATTTATCACGCAAATAATCATTGGATTCACGCTTGATTTTCCATTTCATAGCCAAACTTGAATGTGGAGAATCTGAATCGTGAGGTCCAAACATCATCAAGGCTGGCCACCACCATCTATTCAATGCATCTTGCGCCATTTGTTGCTGCGCTTTGGTTCCTTCCATCATGCGCCACATGATTTCATACCCTTGACGTTGGTGAAACGATTCTTCTTTACAAATACGAACCATTGCCCGCGCATACGGTCCATACGAGGTGCGTTGCAAAGAAACTTGATTGGTAATCGCCGCCCCGTCAACCAACCAGCCAATCGCGCCTACGTCTGCCCAATTCAACGTTGGATAATTGAATACGGATGAATACTTGGCTTTTCCTTCGTGCAGCCAGGCGATGAATTGTTCTCTGCTTACTCCCAAGGTCTCAGCGGCGCTGTACAAATACAATCCGTGACCACCTTCGTCTTGAATTTTTGCCAACAAGATCTTTTTGCTCCGCAACGACGGCGCTCTTGAGATCCAATTTCCCTCGGGTTGCATACCAATCACTTCCGAGTGTGCATGCTGCGAAATTTGGCGAATTAGATGTTGTCGATACTCTTCGGGCATCCAATCTTTGGGTTCAATTTTTACTTCCGCATTGATCTTTTCTTCAAATGCAGCCAGCAATTCTTCCATAGCGGGGGCGATCGTATTCATATTCCAAAAGCTATTAACGAGTTGTTGATTCAAAAATGTAATCACGAATACTGCAAAGGAAAAAGAATTGCCTTGTTGATGAAATGACGAAATGCAATGAAAAATATGATAAAAATCATGTATTTTACGTGAGTCAATTGTAACGCCCCAACGGCGTGGATTCGTGAACTCCTAAAGTTAAATCACTCCGAAAATTCGCCCGAAAATCTCAAATAATAACAGATATGATTGTATCTTTGTCAACACATCCTTAAAGACGTATCAAAACTATGAGCGCATTTTCTGAAAGACACATTGGGTCGAACAACTCCGAAAAACAAGCAATGCTTGAGAAAACAGGATTTTCCAGCATTTCTGAATTAATTGACAAAACAATTCCTGCTCACATCCGCTTGAAAGGCGAACTGAACATCAGCGATGCGATGACGGAGCAAGAATATCTGACACACATTACGGCAATTGGTGCACAAAACAACGTATTCAAATCCTACATTGGACTCGGTTACAACGATACGATTGTACCTTCTGTTATTTTGCGTAATGTGTTAGAAAATCCAGGATGGTACACGGCTTACACGCCCTACCAAGCTGAAATTTCTCAAGGTCGTTTGGAAGCTTTATTGAATTTCCAAACCATGGTGTTGGATTTGACAGGAATGGAAATCGCAAACGCATCGTTGTTGGACGAAGGTACAGCTGCTGCAGAAGCGATGATCATGTTCTACAATTCACGCTCCAGAAATGAAATCAAAGAAGGAAGAAATAAATTTTTCGTTTCTGAATTTGCATTCCCACAAACAATCGACATTATTAAAGGACGCGCTGCCAACTTAGGAATTGAGTTGACAATCGGAAACCCTGAAACGTTTACGGGCGACGCTACCTATTTTGGAGCAATCGTTCAATATCCAGATGCTTACGGTCGTATCAAAAACATCGAAGCATTTATCCAAACCATGAAATCAAGTGAAATTCGCGTAGCTGTTGCTGCCGATATCATGGCATTGGTTTTATTAAAATCTCCAGGTTCAATGGGCGCTGATGTGGTGTTGGGTTCTTCTCAACGTTTCGGTGTACCAATGGGTTACGGTGGACCACACGCTGCATTTTTTGCTTGTAAAGAAGAATACAAACGTACCATTCCAGGACGTATCATCGGTGTTTCAAGAGATGCTGACGACAACGTTGCCTTGAGAATGGCTTTGCAAACACGTGAGCAACACATCAAACGCGACAAAGCAACTTCAAATATTTGTACTGCGCAAGCATTACTTGCTGTGATGGCAAGTATGTATGCAGTGTATCACGGACCACATGGTTTGCGTGAAATCGCTACTTCGATCCACGGAAAAGCGGTGACAGCTGCCCATGGAATTGAGAAAGCGGGATACAAATTGTTGAACAACGATTATTTCGATACGCTTTGGATTGAACTTCCAGCTGGAGTTTCTTCGGCTACATTAAAAGCAGCAGCGGAAGCAGCAGAAATGAATTTCCGCTATGTAAACGACAATCAAGTTACCATTAGTTTTGGTGAATCAATCACGCAAGACGATGTGCATAATTTGATCGGTGTTTTTGCTTCTGTCAATGGTAAAACGGTTGAAAAAGCGACATTGATTAATGAAATTCAAATTGCTGATTCTTATTTAAGAACAGATGCTATTTTAACGCATCCAACGTTCAACAAACACCATTCAGAATCGCAAATGATGCGTTACTTGAAATTGTTGGAAAACAAAGATATTTCGTTGGTTCACAGCATGATTGCTCTCGGATCTTGTACCATGAAATTAAATGCAGCGTCTGAATTGATGCCAATCACAAATCCACAATTTGCAAACATGCACCCATTTTGTCCAGTAGAACAAGCAACTGGATACCACGTCATGTTGCGTCAATTGGAAAAAGATTTATGTGAGTCAACCGGATTTACGGCAGTTTCTTTGCAACCAAACTCGGGTGCACAAGGGGAATACGCTGGTTTGATGGTCATCAAAGCGTTCCACGAAGCGAATGGTGATTTCAACAGAAAACACATGATTATTCCTTCATCGGCACACGGTACCAATCCTGCATCTGCGGTGATGGCTGGTTTTGAAGTAGTAGTTACCGGTTGTGATGAAAATGGAAATATAGACATTCCTGCATTGAAAGCGAAAGCGGAAGAATTAAAAGATACGTTGGCTGGTTTGATGGTTACTTATCCTTCAACGCACGGAGTTTTCGAAGAAGGAATCAAAGAAATTACTTCCATCATTCACGACAATGGCGGACAAGTATATATGGACGGTGCCAACATGAATGCACAAGTTGGATTGACTAATCCAGGAAACATTGGTGCAGACGTTTGCCACTTAAACTTACATAAAACGTTTGCGATTCCTCACGGAGGTGGTGGACCAGGAATGGGACCAATCGGTGTTGCAGCGCATTTAGCACCTTTCTTGCCCGGAAGTGAATTGATCCAAGCTGGTGGCGAAAAAGCGATTCACGCAGTGTCATCTGCTCCTTATGGAAGTGCCTTGATTTTGTTGATTTCTTACGGATACATCAAAATGTTGGGTGCAAAAGGATTGAGAGAATCTACTGAAAACGCGATTTTGAATGCAAATTACATCGCAGCGTCGTTGAAAGGACATTACGATATTTTATATACGGGTTCAAACGGAACTGTTGCACACGAGTTGATCTTGGATTGTCGTGATTTCAAAAAAACAGCAGAAGTTGAAGTTGCCGATATGGCAAAACGTTTGATTGATTTTGGATTCCACGCACCAACCGTTTCTTTCCCTGTGGCAGGAACGTTGATGATTGAACCAACAGAAAGTGAAGACAAAGCAGAATTGGATCGTTTCATCGAAGCAATGATCAAAATCCGCAAAGAAATCGCTGACATCGAATCAGGAAAAGCAGACAAAGTAAACAACTTGTTGAAAAATGCTCCTCACACTGCAGATTGTATCATCAACCGCGAATGGACATATCCTTACACACCGCAAGAAGCAGCGTATCCAGTTGCATACTTGAAAGAATTCAAATACTGGGTTCCTGTTCGCCGTGTTGACAATGCGTTTGGAGATAGAAACTTGGTTTGTTCTTGTCCGAGCGTTGAAAGCTACGCAGTAATTGAAGATTAAATTTTAAACAAACAGTTGGATTTAGAATCCGCTTTCTAGTTGGAAGGCGGATTTTTTTTGTGGAAAAATTTCAAAAAAACTGCATAAATCAATTGTTAATTTCAAGTATTCAACACCTTATGCGAACCATCACAGTACGGCATTTTTTTAGATAATCCACACGTACAATCGTTGATTCCTCGACCTGCCAAAATGGACGGCCGACTTTTTTGAATTCTATTGATCCGTGTTTGTGCTTGTTTGGCTGCTGAAAAATGAAGAAGATAGGCTCGTTGTCTTCCTGGCGTCAAAGCCAAAAATGCAGTTTTGAACGCATGGTCATTCTCAAAAATTTCTTTCAATTCTGTTGGCAATTCATACGCATCGTGTTTCTTTAGTTCAACCTTCAAACCTGCTTTTTCTACTTCTATTGCCTGATAAATCAGTGCTTTCAAAATTTTTTCGGCTACTAAAATTTCTTCACTACTTGTAAAATAAATCGTGCGGGTTGCCTGCGAATTTTCACCTGGTTTTTGCAGCAAATTGGACTCATCCTGCAACAGCGCTCCTTTGAAAAAACTTATAACACAATGTGCCTTGAATTCACCTAAAATCAACACATTCGAGTTTTGATACATGTAACATGGCGAACCCCATTTCAAGGTTTCAGTGAGTTGACATTCCAACACAATACTGCGCAATTGCATCAATTCTTTGTGCCACTTCAGGTCTTTTTCAAAATACGTATCTACCAAGGGATTCATGCACAATTTTACAAAAAAAGAGGTTAAAAAGCATCAACCTTTGACAATTACCCCGTTTTTAATGATGAATTTCTGCTTCATAAACGTAAACTTTTCGCCTTCATTCATTTTGATTAAATCAACCAAATCGGACTCCATCGTATGCACCGAACCGCCTGTTTTTCGAGCTAAATTCAAGTATTGAAGGTTGATTCCGTAAGAAGTTCCACACAAAATAATGCGAATAGGTTTATGGATCTGATTCATTAAAATAGCGTCTTTTATCGGTGCAAAATTGTCGGCTATTAAAATATATTCTTCCGCATCGGGTGCATTTTCTAGGGCAAAAAGTAACGCTTCACAATTATTTTCTGGAGCGTCTCCTCCACATCCTCCTTGGATTGTTTTAAGTGCAAGTTCGCGCACTTGTTTGTAATTATTGCCTTTGCCGTGATAAATTCCACCGGTTTTTCCGATTACTTTCTTCGCATCGGGTGTTTTATCTCCGTCGTTGAAAAAAATCAAATCTTGAATTCGTTGATCCTTGGTTTTCAATTTAAACCAAAGAACCAATTGCGCGGTATAAGGTGACATGGATCCTGTCAAATCTGCAACGACTGCCATTTTTTTCCATTGCTTATTGCGTTCTAAGACCTTGAAAATCGTGGAATCGGGAAGACTTTTTCTCAATTTCACCGGATCTTTGATTTCTTCTTCGAGCGGTAAAAACCTCATCGTCGTAGTGAATTCTAAAATTCGATCTTCTTCCGTTTGTGGACCTTTGTAATGAATGACGACTCCGTGAAACAGTGTTTTCGCTTCCGCTTCGTTCGTACAATCGGTTTGTCGAATAATTTTCCACGTAATTTCAGGATTGGAGACCAACGTTTTTCTCCAACTTTCAACTTCTTTGATTCGATTCAAATTCAATTTCTTTAAATCTTCCCCTTTCGGAAAATCAGAAAAAACCAATTCAATCATGCGCACATCCGCCGTCTTTAGGAACAATTTATCTTTCTCCGAAATCAAGTAACTTTCTCCAAAAGGCATGTTGAAAACTGCAACTTTCAAAGCGCCGGTCTTCAACACATATCGTGGGCGTTGAATTTCCGTTTGAGCCACAATTTCTTGCGCCAACCTCATCTCCGTTGCAAATCCATTGAAAGACAAATAAACGATTGCAAAACAACTAAATACCAACTTTTTCATAGCTCTTTGAATTAGATACAACAAGAATGTCAAAAAACCCAAAAAGTAACATGCCACAGATGAAAAAAGTGAAATTTTAAAAATGATGGGCTCCACTGCGTTCCGGCTCGAACCAGGTTCTCATCCCGCTTTATTCCAAAAAAAAAGCCTTGAAAAAACTCAAGACTCTTTACTCATTTGCGGAGAGAGCGGGATTCGAACCCGCGATACACTTTAGGCGTATACACACTTTCCAGGCGTGCTCCTTCAACCACTCGGACACCTCTCCTAATTCTACTTCCGATAAAAACCTCATCTAGAAGGGAGCGCAAAGATAGGAATATATTTTAAAAACGCACGTAATCTATGACAATGTCATTTCGCCGTTCAAATCTTTCTCAAGTACTTCGCGAATTTCGATCGGATTTGAATATTTGCCCAACGCGTACATCATTTTCGTTACAGCTGCTTCCGTTGTCAAATCAAAACCACCGATTACACCAGCCGCTTGAAAAAACGAACTCGTTTCATAACGACCTTGTTCAACACTTCCTGTGCTGCATTGCGTTATATTTAAAACTATTCCCCCTTCCGAGATATAGGATTGAATTAATTCAGAAAAAAGTTCGCCGGAGGGTGCATTACCCGCGCCAAATGTTTCAATAATAATTCCCTTAACCAATTTAAAATCAAACAAACTCTTGTAAACTTCCACATTAAACCCCGGAAAAATCTTCAGCAAAGCGACACGATTATCAAACGCGGTAAACAAGCTCAATTCTCGTTGTTCAATTTTTGGCTCTAGCTGATAACGAATAGACACGCCCGCTACTGCCAATTCTGGATAGTTGGGTGAACTAAAAGCCTCAAATTCAGTCGCAGAAATCTTCGAAGTTCTGTTACCACGATACAACGAATACTCAAAATAAATCACAACTTCTTGAATCCGTGGATTTCCAGCGGGATCTTTTGCAGCGGCAATTTCGATGGATGTAATTAAATTCTCTTTTCCATCCGTTCGAATTGTACCAATTGGTAACTGTGAACCTGTAAGTATCACTGGTTTAGAAAGTCCCTGCAACATGAAACTCAACGCCGAAGCAGTAAACGCCATCGTATCGGAACCATGTAAAATCACAAATCCATCGTAAGATTCATAGTTTTCAAATACAATCTGTGCTATTTCAGCCCATTTTTCAGGATTCATTTCCGAAGAATCAACCGGTTTTTCAAACGAAATTGCAGTTAGTTTTACGTTCAACCGATCCAACTCGGGAATCTGATTCGACAGATGTTTGAAATCAAAAGCTTTCAACACGCCCGTTTTCGGGTCGTTAATCATACCGATCGTTCCACCGGTGTAAATCATTAAAACACTTGGCTTTTGCATGGCTACTTATTGGAGTTGAAAAATAGCTTTTCGGCGTTTCGCGTGGTTTCTGTCGCGATATTTGCAACGGAGGTCTCAAAAATTGACGCAAGCGTGTCCGCTATTAGCGATATATACGCACTTTCATTTCGCTTACCTCGATGCGGAGTTGGCGCCAAATACGGGGAATCCGTCTCAAGCACCAATTGTTCCAATGGCAACTGCTTTACAACTTCATCTAGACCCGATTTTTTAAAGGTCAATACACCCCCTAAACCAAACAAAAACCCACCATACGTTTGAATTTTTTGAGCATCTTCCAGCGTACCTGTGAAACAATGAAACACACCGCGTAAACGTTCATCGTTGTGTTGGTCTAATACGTCAAAGATTTCAGGAAACGAGTTTCGTGCATGAATTACAATGGGTAAATCCATCGATTTTGCCCATTCGATCTGTCGGATAAATGCCTCGATTTGTTGCGCTCGAAACTTGGTTTCCCAATACAGATCAATTCCGATTTCACCGATTGCAATAAATTTTCGTGCTTCTAAATGGGATTTCATTGTTGCCAATTGTGCTTCAAAATCCGCTCCAACCGAAGTTGGATGCAAACCCATCATCGCGTGACATACGTTGGGAAACTGATTTTCAAGAGCAAACATTCCTTCTATTGAATCTACATCAATGTTTGGGAGCAACATATTGTGTACGCCTGCATCGAGCGCTCGTTGAATCATTTCCGCACGATCCGCAGCAAAAGCATCGGAATACAAATGCGTGTGTGTATCTATAAACATCCGCTAAATTATTGACAATCTGCTTTTCGTTTCAACATTTCTTCGCCACTCATCGTTTGATAATTCAAACATTTTTTAGCCGTTTCAGCACGCAATTGAATCAATGAATCCTTTTGTGCTTGTGTTACTTTTCCTGAAAGCAACCTGGAAGAAAGTTGGTTCAACTGTTCACTCGACTCTAAACAAGAACACATTTGCGGGTCTTTCGGTCCACAGCTAACTAGCAAAAACAGCAAACAAAATAAACAATGGCGCATGATAACTCAATTTTACCGCCAAAATAGGCAAAAATGCTGGATGTTTCATTTGTTGTTTGTATTTTTAGGACACTTTAAAGTGCGAGATATGTCAAAACTTCCCCATGTTGGAACAACCATTTTTACCACAATGTCGAAAATGGCGACCGACCATCAAGCGATCAACTTATCGCAAGGTTTTCCCAATTTCCCTGTAGATGCCAAACTTGTATCGCTTCTTCAAGAAACCGCGCTTGAAAACGCACATCAATATGTGCCGATGAGCGGATATGCAGGACTCTTGGAGGAAATCGCAACATTGACGATGCAAAGCTACCGTCGCACGGTAAACCCGGAAACCGAAGTATTGGTCACTGCTGGAGCAACACAAGGAATTTTTACTACTATCCAAGCACTCGTTCATGCAGGCGAAAATGTTGTTATTTTGGATCCTGCTTACGATTGCTACGCTCCAGCTGTTTTATTAGCTGGTGCTGAACCAATTCACGTAAACATGCTTCCCGATTTTACACCCGATTGGGAAAAAATCAATCAGGCTGTAAATGCAAAAACAGCGCTGATTATCGTCAACAATCCACACAATCCGTCGGGGAAAATATTGCAAGAAAGCGATTTGTTGGCATTGGAAAATTTACTCGAGCGTCATCCGAAGTTAATCTTGCTTTCAGATGAAGTATATGAATACATCACATTTGAGCAAAAACACATTTCTGCCAACACGCGAAGTGCACTGCTTGATCGAACGATTGTTGTTTCCTCCTTTGGGAAAACATTTCATATTACCGGATGGAAAATTGGTTATTTGATTGCTCCCGAAAAATACATGCGTGAAATCAAAAAAGTACATCAATTTCTTGTTTTTTGTGTGAATAGCGTTGCGCAAATTTCGTTGGCAAAATATTTAAAAGAAATTGACGTTCAACAATTGGGTAGATTTTACCAAGCAAAAAGAGATTATTTCCAAGACTTGATGAAAAAAAGCCGATTTGAACTTCTTCCATCGGAAGGGTCTTATTTTCAAACAGCTCGCTTTTCCTCAATTTCAACAGAATCAGATACGGTTTTTGTTGAAAAACTGGTGAAAGAACATGGAGTGGCTGCAATTCCGTTCTCCGCGTTTTATCAAGATCACTTTGATCAACAAATCATCCGTTTTTGTTTTGCAAAAGACAATGAAACCCTTGAAAAAGCGGCACAAAAGCTATGTCAAATTTAAAAGTAACACTTGTACAAAGTACCCAATATTGGGAAGAGAAGGCGCAGAACCTAGCGCATTTGGATGCACTTCTGAAACGCGTCACCGACACTGATCTCATCGTGCTTCCAGAAATGTTTCATACCGGATTTTCGATGCGCGCGCGCGACCTTGCAGAGACAATGGATAACTCGATGGCCTTGAATTGGATGCGAAAAACAGCCAAGCAAAAAAATGCAGCGCTCTACACCTCTTTCATTGCATCAGCAAACGAGCACTATTTCAATCGTGGCATCTTTATGTTCCCTTCCGGAGAATTCAGCATCTACGATAAGCGTCAACTTTTTAGCTTAGCTGGAGAAGATCAGTTTTACAGCGCAGGAAAAACCGCGCAAGTTATTGAATACAAAAACTGGAAAATTCAATTGCAAATTTGCTACGATTTACGTTTTCCTGAAGTTGTTAGAAACGAAATCCAACCCAACGGAAATCCTACTTACGACGTTATTCTGTATATCGCCAATTGGCCCGAAAAACGTGCGTTGCATTGGAAAACACTTTTAACAGCGAGAGCAATTGAAAATCAATGCTATGTAGTAGGTGTAAATCGGGTTGGCGTAGACGGTAAATCATTGAATTACAGCGGAGATTCAACGGTAGTTGATGCACTTGGAAATTCTATTGTAACTTTTAACACCGGAGAAGAGTCATATAAAACAACCGAGTTAAACAAAGAAGAACTCAACAACACACGCGCACAACTCGCGTTCTTAAAAGATAGAAGTTGTTAATTAAACACGAACATTTACCTATTCGAGAATAGAATGTTATATTTGTTAATCTTAAATTAATTAAAATTATGAAAAAACAATTTACAATTTTGTCAATTTTGACGGTTGCAACTTCAATTTCATTCGCTCAAACGATTCCTTCGTACAGCAAATCGAAACTAGCGCCTGTTAAAATTTCTGTGAATGACCCAAAAAATGTCATAAACAGTGCTACCCCAAAGGCTGGAGGAGATCCAATCTGGAGTAGTGATTTCGCTACTGCAGGACAATGGACAACTGGAAACGTTGGTGCAGGTGTTCAAGGTGCATTTACCGTTGGTGCGTACCCAGCACAAATGGCTCAATACATCGGAGCAATGACGAACGGAACAGCTCCTTTAGCTGCTTTCAATGGTATCCAATATTTGTTGTCAGGACCAGTTGGTGTTCAAAATGCATACATCCAAAGTCCAGTAATCGACATGAGTGCATCTGAAATCATTACTGTTTCATTCAATCAACGTTACAGACGTTTCAACAACGACGCTACATTTGTTGAAATTTCAACGGACAATGGTGCTAACTGGGATTCTTACCAAGTAAATACATCAGCTATTGGAAATGGACCAGTCGTTCAAAACACAGAAGTGATCGATATTCCAATCGGACCAAACGTAACCCAAGGAATAATTCGTTTCCGTTGGCAAAGTTTAGAAGCAGACGACCAATTCGGAAGTGGATACGGTTGGGCGATTGACAATGTTTCTATCAAAGAAGGATATGTAAACAACGTTCAATTGTTCCAAAAATTCATTACAATTGGTGAGCAACGTT
Organism: Crocinitomicaceae bacterium; assembly: GCA_008017065.1. GTDB lineage: Bacteria > Bacteroidota > Bacteroidia > Flavobacteriales_D > Crocinitomicaceae > JAQVCM01. The sequence goes on along the minus strand of SSGT01000100.1, from coordinate 22,466 downwards.
TGAGCTATACGAAAATGCCAGCTGCACAGGCTGCCGCTGCAGGTGTTGCTACTTTCGGAGCAATCGCTAAAAACACAGGATTAGCTTCTCAAAACGTTACATTGACTGTAACAAATGGTGCATACAACCAAGCAAGTTCTGCAGTAACGATCGCTTCATTTGGAAGAGATACATTGGCTATCGAAGAAGCAAATGGATTTACAATTCCTACAACGGTGGGTGTTGCAAACTTCAACTATGCGTTGACTTCAAACAATACATTGGATTTCACATCGGATGATGCTGGACCTGTAAAATTTGAGGTTACAAACAAAGTAATGGCTGCGGATGCTTACGATGGAACAACAGCTTCTTACGGAAGTTCTTTCAACGGATGGCAAAATGGAACAGGTCGTCCAGAAATCGGAACGGCTTTCGAAATTTTCGCAAATGACAACCTTCACGCAGTTCAAATTGGAATTGGTGCTGTACCTACGCAATCACAAGCAGATTACATCGGTCGTTCAATTTTTGCAACAATCTACGAATTAGGTGGTTCAGGAGATCCAATCATTATTGACGCAACAGAAGAGCACTTCATGGTTTCTGGTGAGTTTGGTAAATTACTTAAATTGTACTTTATGTCGCCAGTAGCTTTGGAAGCTGGTAAGACGTACTTGGTAACTGCTGGTTTCAACTTGGGTGAGCCTGTTCCAGTTGCTTTCTCTGGTTTTGCTATCGACGGAAACGTGTTAGGAAAAGACGGTGACAACTTCATCGGTTTGGCTCCAGACGACGTATTGTTGAACGTAGTTCCTTGCCCTGTTGTACGTTTAGACTTTACGGACTACACAGGTGTTGAAGAATTGGCTGCACAATACAATGTTAATGCATACCCAAATCCATTCAATGCTTCTACAGAGGTTGCTTTCGAATTGAAAAATGAAGCAGCGGTTTCTATCGTTGTAACTGACATCGCAGGACGAAAAGTATTGGATTTAGGTTCAAACAATTATGCTGCTGGTACGCACACAGTTGAAATCAACGGTGCTGACTTAAATGCTGGTGTTTACAATTACACAATTACAATTGGTAATCAAGTAATCACAAAAAGAATTGTTAAGAAATAATAGTTAATTGTTTTTTGAAAGAGGTCAACTTCGGTTGGCCTTTTTTTTGACTATACGTCTGTTTCATTCAAGGCACGAATCACCCGGCACGGATTACCAACAGCGAGCACATCGCTTGGGAGATCTTTCGTCACAACACTTCCTGCTCCTACAACCGTTCGATCGCCAATCGTCACGCCAGGACAAATAATAGCTCCCCCTCCAATCCAGCAGTCTTCACCAATCACGACGGGTTTTGCGCTTTCCAAACCTGCTGCGCGCTCAGCAACATGCAACGGATGAATCGCCGTATACACTTGCACATTGGGACCAAAAAAAGTGCGATTCCCAATTTTTACTGGCATCACATCTAAAATTGTACAATTGAAATTAAAAAAGACCTTTTCACCTACATGCAAATTGTAACCGTAATCACAAAAAAAAGGCGTTTGAATCCAACAGCCATTTCCAGCATTGGGCATTAGTTGCCGAACTATTTGATCTTTTTTAGCAAAATCATCCTCCCGACAATCGTTGAGCGCTTTCAACAGCAACCTTGCTGCCCTGCGTTCTTTCAACAAAACTTTATTCAACGGGTTGTACATTTCTCCGGAAAGCATTTTTTCTTTCTCTGTCTTCATGAAAAGTTGGTTTAATCAATAATTTCGGCGATCAGCACCTAAGTTTCGGTGAATTCCCACGGTGAAAAACAAACGCGAAGAAACGTCTCCCTCTGTGTTTTGAACTAAAATTCGGGGTTCTACAAACACTTCCATTGTGTTTTTAAACAGTGTCCGCGCAACAAGAATTCCTATATTCATCGCTCGGTAGGTGATTCCTCTCCCAATGGTGAAATTATATTCTTCAGGGCGATTATTATACGGAACATAAATATCTCCTCCCAAGCTTAGGTTGCTTCCTGCAGAATCAAGTCCTTTCAAATATACTTGCAACCACGATTCAACCCGCCAATTGTTACGTTGCCACGAAACTTCTTGATAAAACTCAATAAAATTGGATCCCAAGGGGTGCGCAAGTGCCAAGGATTGATTTCCGTATACATTGTCAACATTCACTTGACTATACGTAAACGGACGCACCACGTTCATTTCTGTTCGGACAAAGAAACGGTCATTTGCACGATCGATCCACGATTTAAAACCCAATTGAACTCCATACTTACTTGCCCAGTATCTACTTCTTGCTCGAATTTCAGTCAAGAAAAAATCGTCGATAACCAATTGACCGTATACCATGTTTTTTTTCCATTGATACGAAGTATTCACCCCCAACAAAACGTTATCAGAAGAACCCAAATTGTACTCTTGCGGACGATAAAAAATCAAGGGATTGAGATATTCCAATTCGAATCCGCGGTTGTAAAGTGTATCTTTCATGGCGTAGACCACTGATTCAAAAATACCGATGCTCCATCGTTTTGTTGGTTTGAAATTGATGAAATGCATCGCACTTGCTTTTGGACTGAAATGATTCGCCACGCGTTCACGCAAAAACAATTGATTGAAATGGTATTCCAATTTCCAAAAATTAACCTTTAAACCCGCAAAAGGAGAAGCGATTCCCTGATTGCCGACAAACAAGGATCGATCACCTTCCCCCACAAACAAATGATCTAATCCTGCTTGAAGGGTAATCACCTTGTTGGGGGTGTAGGAAATTCTTCCGCGAAGATCGTGGTAAATGTAATCGCCCGTTTTAAGTTCGTTGGTAGAAAAAGCTTTCGCTTGCACTTGTGAAACATACGGTGTCAGGGACTGATTGACATAACCCATTCGATAACTTCCCATCACAGCAAGTTTTGAGCGCACATTTCCCGAAACAATCAAATGAGCGCCCAAACGCGTTTTAAATTGCTTGTGCTGATATGCGAACATCACATCTGGCGCAACCGTCACTTGAATCCTTGAACTGGAATCGGATCGAATGGAATCCAATTGATAAAACATCTTGTTTTTTACAGCCGTATGGATTTCCTTTGGCGCCGAAACCCACAATCGCTCGACCTCCAAGTGTTGCGCATGTGCCAACGTGGACGAAAACAAACCGATTAAAAACATCCACTTTTTCATCAGAAATCTAAATATTGGTTAAAAATTCCCGTCTTCAACCCGATGAAAACCATTTGCTGATCCAACTTTCCGACACTTGACTGATAAAATCTCCCTTTCCAACCAATCGAAAATAGCGCGTTGTATTTGCGGTTGATGCGGTAACCCAATTCAAACTCTTGAATAAACGTTGTTGCAGTTTGGTTAGGCACGTTGAATTGCATTTCGAAGATGGAATGAGACGTCATTGGGATCGAATCGTTTCCCTTCAAGCCGGCGTAATAAACCGATTTAGACGAAACGAAAAAACGTTTCACTTCGTAGTCGCCTCTAACAATGATTTCTCCAAAATTATTGCCTTTGATGTGTGCCAACGGCAGATTGAAATTGCTGTAACTCAATTTCGGATTTTTGTCGGCGTAGAAATCTTTCGGTACAAGATTGACTTCCACTTGCGCGTGCAAGTTTTTAACCGAAGCTATCTTGAAAAAATGTGCGCCAACTTGACCCGCCACCACGTGTTTTTGTCCGATTTTGTCGATCACCAATTGACCGTAGAATCGACTTTGCTTCAGTGCAAAATCAATGTTTATTCCCGAAATTCCATTGAATAATGCGGAATTTCCAAAAATAAGGTCGTTTTGAATCAAAGGAATCGGTGCGATCATTTGGAGTGCAATACCATGTTTCACCAACGAGTCGCCCCGCAATTGATTGCCTGCAGAAAACAAACTGATGGATACATTTGAAATCGGTTTAAACGTCAAATACGTCATCCCGAATAGTTTCGACTCGTAGACCGATTCCACTTGCTGCGTGAGTGGTTTCCGGTACAAATTATTGTTTTTGCGAAACATCAGTTGATAACTCCATCGATCCGATATTTTCCATTTCGTACGCAGATACAATGCACCGAGTGTATTGTCGGAAAGTAACAGCGAACGATAACCAACACCCACGAATTGTGGTGTATTTCCGAATTCAAAATCAAGTTGTTTTGTGGCTTGAAAATGAATACTTCCAACAGAATATGCATAATCAAATGCATTTCCCTTGAAAGGCTTTGTGCGTGATCCTCCGGGAATGACTGCGTTTTGCGTAGAATAATTTCCAACCCCAATGTATTTTTCACCCCGACTGCGAAAAAAAGCAGCTTCATAATTCATGAACCGGGCCTGATTTTCAGCAAATACAAAATTGAATCCGATTCGTTTGAGCAATTCACCTTCGATGTAAACACCTCGCGTATTGCGAAATAAACGTTGTCCGGAAGTGTCGGTTGTTTCTTTTCCAAGCGTAAAATCTACCAGCGGACTGATTGAAATTGACCCTTCTGAATTTGAGAAACTTACCCAATGTTTTTTAAACAACCATTCTGTACCGTCGTAATATTGAACCGACGAGTCGCGAATAATCCGATGTAAATTGAGTTGATTCTCGGTAGCAGGGAAAAACGTTTCCAAGGATTGATTGGGCGTATTTTCTAAAAATTTTTCTTTGTAAAAAACATGCATTGGCAAGGTGTTTTGTTGTGCCACAGAAAACCCAATTGGGGAACAAAGTAGCCAACACGTACATCTTACCCAAAACTTTTTCATGCTTTTTTGTTTTGTTCTTCACGCAAAAATGAAGAAGTTTTTGCAATAAAATGGGGATTCAGTAAATTTTCTTTGTTGTACACCAAGGATTGATTGGTTTCGACATTCAACACTTTTCCACCCAGCGCTTCTAAAATTGCTTGCCCTGCCGCAATGTCCCACTCCATCGTTGGCGCAAAACGCGGATAAACGTCTGCATTTCCGAGTACCAAATCAAAAAATTTAAGTGCGCTACCGCGTTGAATAAACTCCACTTCACCAAACTCGTGAAGCAAGCGGTCAACAAAAATACGTTCGCTTCCAACGTGGTGAGAACGGGACGAAACAAGAGACAAATTGCGATCAGTGCGCCTGAACGGTGTTAACTTGCGCGCTTCACCGCGAGCAAACAATCCAAAATCGGTATGAAACGCGCCAAACGCAGGACCTCCAAAAATCAACTCCTTTTTTACAGGAGAAGCAATCACGCCAAACGTAGCTTGTTGGTTTTCAATCAAGGCGATATTGACCACAAACTCACCGTTGCGTTTGACAAACTCTTTGGTACCGTCCAATGGATCGATACACCAGTAGGCCTCCCAATTTTTACGCTCGTCAAAATGCGCATTTTGAATTTCTTCGTCCATCACCGCAATGTTGGTTTTAAGCAACATAGACCGAATTAGCGCCGAAGAAGCAATATCCGCTTCTGTGACCGGACTTCCGTCTGATTTGGCGTTGGCGTTGAATCCATCGCTGTAAAAACGCATGATCAACGTTGCTGCTTCAATCGCTGCTTCAATCGCTACAAGGAGGTTGGTTGGTAGTTGAAAATTATTCAATTGCATGGTTGTGTGTATGTTTCAAACAAATATACGGAATATTGTAAGGAAACGACGTAAACACACGCTTAGTCAACAGATTGAAAAAATGTAGAAAACATAAAAAATAGTATCTTCGCCAAATATTGAGTAGAAGCATGAACGTAAACATCATTAACAAATCCAACAATGCGCTGCCAGCTTACGAAACGATCGCTTCGGCGGGGTTAGATTTGCGGGCATTTATTTCAGAAACAATCACGCTGAAACCCTTGGAACGAAGACTCATTCCGACTGGACTTTTCATCGAAATTCCTGTTGGTTTTGAAGCACAAGTGCGCCCAAGAAGCGGTTTGGCATTTAAAAATGGAATTACTGTTCTCAATTCTCCCGGGACAATCGACGCGGATTATCGTGGAGAAATTGGCGTTTTGCTCATCAACCTTTCCAACGATTCATTTACAATTGAATCCGGCGAACGCATTGCCCAACTGGTTTTTGCTTCCGTTGAGCAGGCAGAATGGATTTCAACTGTAACGTTGAGCGAAACACACCGTGGCGACGGAGGATTTGGAAGCACTGGAAAAAAATAATTTTCTGTTTTTTTAATTGAAAATCAATAGTTTTGACTTTTGGCAATTAATTACTAAACAACCAAACATTGTTTCAGAATTTGAAAAACAGAAGATTTAGAAACTGAAAAAATGCAGATATTCCGAAACAAAAAGAATTAATTTTGAAAAAAAGTTTATAATTATCTTGAAAGGAAAAATTTACATCCAAGATTGGAAAGCATACAAACCATATAACGGACATAGTGCTTCAGATTTATTTTATTTAAAAGTTGCCAATGAGGTTAATGATGAACTCATTTTTTATTTTGGATCCATTTTTGAGAGTGATATAGATCCCCATTTGTTTTCATGTTTCATCACTTCCTATTTTGAAGATGTGATATCAAAAACACGTATTTTTGATACTTTTAGAAAGAAACATCAAGAAATGTATGGTAAGAAAATGCCTTTTTTTGATTGTAATGATGCATATTTAGACGATGAAATAAACCCGGAAGATATTGCTTTTTTAACTTGGTACTTTATAAATACATCTTCAAAAGATCGAGTAATTCACCCAAACATAGAATTACTCTTAAAAATCGCAAATGATATCATTGATGTTTTTGATAGGCATTATGAATATGCACCTGAAAATACGGTTTTACAATCTTGTTACACACTCGAAATAAAAGATGATTTTATAGATCAATTCTTTGAGATTCGAAAACTAATGGAAAAGCTGTTTTTAGAGTCCTATTTGTTTATCCCAGACATCGGGCAACGGTATTCAGAAAAGCTCGAAGAAATAAAAGACGTTGAACAATTAGAATACATTTCACAATTACTATATGCCGTAACAACGGAGTTTATATTGAATCAAAAAACCCGTTTGCTTCATTTAAGATCAAATGAATTAGTTGCTGAGTATTTAGGGAAAGAGCATCCTTTATATACGTCTATTAGCAGCATAAGTGTAATGCTTCAGGGAAATTTTGTGGTTGAAGAAATCGATAATAACTATTTGTTTTTAAATCATTTGGCTTCAGATAAAAAAATAAGTTTGGTAAAAAAGTCTTACAATAATCCAACTATTACCAAAAATCAAGCGATAAATATAGGACTGATTCGATTTAACAATGAATGGATACATGTTGGTATTTCCTATAATATCAATGTTTCAGAGTCTATGATTGCTGAAGAACGAAATGATTTTTATAAATCAATTTTATTCAATTCTGTGTTTAAAGATGAAGATTTAATTCATGAAAATTTGTGTCTTCAACAAAAAGCGTTCTATAGAATTACAGACGAAAAAGACTATATTTTTTTAAAAGAAAGCGAAATCAACCAATTTTTAGAAGATTTAAAAATCGCTTCTTCTCATCCTGAACGTGCAAAAAAATTCATTTCAGAAATTGATAAAAACGAAGAAAATGTTTTTACACTATTCTTTAATCCAAAATCAGGTATCGAAGTTTTAGAAAATATTCAAGGCGCTTTCTTAGAGGAAAACAACCAATTTCTAACTAAAAAAAATTCCAAAACAGACTTTCCCTATTTATTCCTTAGCGATAATGCTTCCATAGAAATAGTTCAATATTGCTTGAAGCAATTTAAAAACAAAATTCCCTTTTTTAATTTAAACGATAGAGATATCTATCTAAGTAACCTAGATTTTTCTCTTCGTTTTTTTAAACCAAATAATTATTTGTCAGAACCATCTTTAAAATTTATAAAATGAAAGTAATCGTACCTATGGCTGGTCGTGGTAGCCGTTTAAGACCACACACATTGACCGTTCCAAAACCACTTGTGCCGGTTGGAGGAAAACCAATTGTTCACCGATTGGTAGAAGACATCGCTGTAGTTTGCAGTGAACCGATTGAAGAAATTGCATTCGTAGTCGGTGATTTTGGTGCCGAAGTTGAGGCGGAATTGATTGAAGTTGCTGCAAAACTTGGAGCTAAAGGATCGATTCATTACCAAGACAAACCCTTGGGTACGGCGCACGCTGTTTTGTGTGCGAAAGAAAAACTGGAAGGACCTGTAGTGGTTGCTTTTGCAGACACCTTGTTTCGCGCAGATTTCAAAATTGATCCTGCTGCAGACGGCATTTTGTGGGTAAAACAAATCGAAGATCCTTCGGCTTTTGGTGTGGTAAAATTGAACGACAACGGAGAAATTATTGATTTTGTTGAAAAGCCACAAACCTACGTTTCAGACTTGGCGATGATTGGAATTTACTATTTCAAAGAAGGTGAAGCATTGCGCACCGAATTGGAATACTTGATTGACAACGAAGTCATCAAAAGTGGAGAATACCAATTGCCGGACGCATTGCGTCGTTTGACCGAAAAAGGAAAAAAATTCAAACCAGGAAAAGTGAACGAATGGTTGGATTGTGGAAACAAAGAAGTAACGGTTTACACCAACCAACGCGTATTGGAATTTGATTACGAAAAAAACATGCAAATGGTAGCTGGATCTACACAATTGATTAGCTCAATTGTAATTCCACCTTGTTACATCGGTGAAAATGTGGTGATCGAAAATTCAATTATCGGTCCTCACGTTTCCTTGGGAAAAGGATCAAAAATTACCAATTCAATCATAAAAAACAGTATTTTGCAGGATCATACGACCATTAGTGACGCCAATATGAAAGACTCAATGATCGGAAACCATGCGAAATACAAAGGTTTGGCCCGAGATTTGAGTTTGAGTGATTATTCAACAATCGATTAAATGCAAAAGAAACTTCTCTATATTTTCGGTGTTTCCGTGTTTTTGACCTCGTGTGGGTCGTTAAAAAAACCTAAAGAATCAGTTGCTTTTTCGAAGGCGGATCACCCGTATATCGAGAAGTTTCACGAAGGTGTGCGCTTAAAACAACGCGGTCAACTCATAGAAGCGATTGCGCTTTTTGAATCTTGCTTGGCGGTTCGCCCCAACGACGACGCGGTTCATTATGCGTTGTCACAATTGTATTTGGAAACAAAGCAAATGAATAAATCCATGGAGTCGATTCAAAAAGCATCCAAAATCGACCCGAAAAACCCGTGGTATACCGAAGAATTGGCATACATGTATTACCAGCAAAAAAACTTTGCTGAAGCTGCCAAAAACTTCCAAAAACTCGTAGAAAAAGAACCTAGGAATACGGAATGGTTGTTTTCCTATGCGGAATGCCTGATGCGATCAAACGACGAAGCAGGTGCAATCAAAGCACTCGATAAGCTCGAAGATCAAATGGGCGTAAATCCCGAATTATCGATCGAAAAATTTCACTTGTACCGCCAACTGAAGCAAGATGACAAAGCGTTGAACGAAATCAACAAAGGTCTGAAAGTATATCCAAAAGATGCGCAGTTGCTTGCCAATTTGGTTGATTATTATTTTGAAAAAAAACAGCAAAATAAAGCTTACGACTACTTGATTTTATTGGCTGAAGCTGATCCTTCGAATGGAAATGCGCAAATGGCATTGGCACAATATTACGATCAACTTGGGGATCGAAAATCGTCTTTTGACGCATTGAAAAAAGGATTTCAAAGTGATGACATCGCCTTGGATCAAAAAATGAAAATCCTATTAAGCATTTACGAAACGCAGCCGAATGTCGATGCAGATATGATCGAACTGAATACAATCTTGGTCAACAAATATCCATCCGAAGCAAAAGTATATGCGATCCGCGGTGATTTTTACTTGAAGAACAAACAAGACAAAGAAGCATTGTTGGATTTCACAACCGCATTGAAATACGACGAATCCCGCTTTGCAATTTGGGATCAAGTGTTGATTATGCACTACCAAAACCGTGATTTTGAAACGTTGTATGCTGCAAGTAAGAAATGCTTGGAATTGTTTCCAACAATGGTGAATGTCTATTTATTACACGGAATTAGCGCAAACCAAACCAAAAAATACCAAGAAGCATTAGATGCTCTCAACCTCGGGCAAGACCTCATCGTAAACAACGACAAATTAAAATCTGAATTTTATGCGCAAAAAGGAGAAGCGTATTTTGGATTAAAACAATATACAGAAGGCAAAGACAGCTACCAGGTAGCATTAAAATTGGTTCCAGATCAAATCAATACCTTGAATAATTTTGCATACTATTTAGCACTTGCAAAAATGGATCTAGACGAAGCAGAAACAATGATTCGTAAAGTAGTCGAGAAAGCACCAAATGAATCTCGCTATTTGGACACATACGGTTGGGTTCTATTTCAAAAAGAAAAATACGACGACGCTAAAAAGATTTTTGAAAATGCGTTTCAAATTCGTCCAACAGACAAACTCGTAAATGAGCACTTGGGTGACGTTTATTTTAAATTGGGAAAAATTACAGAAGCTGTTCAATATTGGATGAAAGCCAAGGAATTGGGTGCAACAAACAAAGTTTTGAACAAGAAAATTGACACAAAAACATATTATGAACCGATATATTAGGTATTATTTTGTGGTTACGAGCGTACTCTTATTAGTGGCTTGTTCTCCCAAAATAATGATGACAAATACAGAAAAATTAGAGCGAAAAAAAACGGGAGAATTGGTTTCCACTTTGGACAGCCTTTTTCTCCGAAAGCCGGAGTTTTTCTACTCGAAAATAAGCACCAAATTCAAGGATACAAATCAAAGCGTTTCGTTCAAAACATCAATTCGTTTGGTGAAAGACAGTGCAATCAACGCAACAATTTCTTACGCTGCAATTCCAATTTTCGGAGCGATGTTGACCACCGATTCGCTTACTATCGTAAACAAACGAAGCAAATGTTTCACAAAAGCAAAATTAGCGACACTAAAAGAAAGTTTGGGCTATGCTTTTGAATTCAACAACGTAGAAGAATTACTACTAGGAATTCCGTTGGGCTACGACACCAATCAGAAATATTTCCAAATTTACGATCCATTTAATTACATCATTTCATCCCATCGAAAGCGAGAAATCAAGCGCACAATCAAAGGAAAACCAGACAAAAAAAGGGAAGAAGATACAGATGAAGTAATCATCAAATATTATCTTACTAACGATGCACGTGGATTGAAACGCATGGAAATTGAAAGTCCGTCGGATTCAACAAAAGTACAAATTGATTACATCTCCCGCGAGATGGTTGACAACTACAGTGTTCCCAAAGAAGTTTATGTACAAGTATTTACAGCAAAAAATGTAATTCACGTCAATTTGGACTACGAAAAGATCGAAATCAATCAACGTCAACCGTTAATTATGGTAATTCCTGAAAGTTATGGCATCTGTGAATAAACTCTTTTTAATTCTCATTTCAAGCGTTGTTTTCCCCACCTTCGCTCAAAAAAACAGCGATAAACTTCGGAAAGAACAAGACCGTTTGGAAAAAAGTATTGCGAATACCAAATCGCTTTTGGACAAAACCAAATCAACCAAAGAAGCGACGCTAAATGAATTAAAAGTAATTGATAATCAAGTTCAATACCGGGAAGAATTGTTGAAAAATTTTGACAATCAGATTCGTGGTGCTGAGTTAAAAATTGAGCAAAAAGACCAACAAATCAAGGAATTGACAGAAAAGATTGCACGATTAAAAATACAGTACAAAAAACTCAGTATTTATGCTTACAAACACCGTAGTAAACAAGGAAAAATGATGTACATCTTTTCTGCTTCTACGTATTTTGAAGCGTTGAAAAGAAATAAATACTTAGAGAAAATTGCCGAAATTCAACGCAAGCAAAAGTTGATTATTTTACAACATCAAGGATTAATTTCGAACGAAAAAAAGTCACTTGAGACTGAAAAAGAACGGAAAATTCGCGTAGCGGAAGAAAAACGCAAGGAGAAAGAGGCTATCTTAAAAGACAAAGAAAAACAACAAAAAACATTTCAAAAACTCAAGGGAGAAGAAGCCAAACTCCTCGCTAACTTGAAAGAGGAAGAAAAGAAAAAAGCCGTTCTAAAACAACGCATTAAAGAAGCAATCGACAAAGAAATTGCAGCTGCGGAAAAAGAACGCAAAGCGCGTGAGAAAAAAGAAAAAGAAAAAGCGGCGACAGCAAGCAACACAAAATCGACTGGAAAAACAAGCGGAAAAACGACCGCTTCAAAACCAACCGAAACGTCAACTCCGAGTGAACCGGTAAAAAAAGTACCAACCATTTCGGAAACCAAAGAATATGAATTAAACAAAAGTTTTGAATCCAACAAAGGAAGACTTCCGTGGCCAGTAGCAACTGGTACAATCACAGAAGGATATGGAAAACACGCACATCCTACACTTCCAAACGTGACAACCAACAACAACGGAGTGGACATCAGCGCTCCAAAATCAGCACAAGTTCGTGCTGTATTTGAGGGTGAAGTTACAAGTGTTTTATCAATCCCTGGCGCCGGAAAAGTGGTGATTATCAAACACGGAAATTACCGAACAGTATACAGTAATTTACAAGAAGTATACGTTGGTGTGGGTTCAAAAGTAACTACAAAACAAGGAATCGGAAGTTTACTTCCTGTCGATGGAGAAACATTGTCGGTGGCTCACTTTGAAATCCACTTGGTACAAGAAGGGCAAGTAATTCGAATCAATCCAAGTTTATGGATTGCTAATTAAATTTGACTAAAAGGCTTTCAATGCATCCCACAATTCAGCAGTTGGTAACCCAACCACGTTGAAGTATGACCCTTCGATTTTGTCGATTCCAACGTAACCGATCCATTCCTGGATTCCATAACTTCCAGCTTTGTCAAACGGTTTGTAATTCGCTACGTAATAGTTGATTTGTTCCGTTGAAAGCGGTTTGAAATAAACGCGTGTGCTAACCGAAAACGAATGCTTTTTTTGAGCAGAACGCAAACAAACACCTGTTACAACATCGTGTGACTTTCCTGCCAATCGGCGGAGCATTTCCGTTGCGTGTGTCGCGTCTGTTGGTTTTCCTAAGATTTCACCTTCCAACAAGACAATCGTATCCGATGTTATCAATACTTCGCCCTCGACCAAGGTTTCCACCAAGGCATCTGACTTTAATTCCGCTAAAAATACCGGAACATCTACTGGTTGGAGAGAAGTTGGAAAAGTTTCATCGGTATCCTTGGTCCGAATTTCAAATTGAAATCCCATTCCCGCTAACAATTCTTGTCGTCGCGGTGATTTGGATCCCAACACAAGTTGGAATCCATTTTCAATCACATTCATCTCTTTAGTTTGCTGGTGCAGCGGATGTCATCGCTGGTTTGATCGCTGAATTTTCTAAATCACGATCAAACATGTACATTCCCCCTTTGTCGCCACCAATCAGCTTCAGTTTATCTAAAATCGTACGCGCCTGTGCTTCTTCTTCCAACTGCTCTGCAACGTACCACTGAATAAAATTATGCGTCGTATAATCTTTCTCTTGCAAACAAACATCAACCAAATTGTTGATACTTTCTGTGACAGCAATTTCATGCGACAACAACGATTCAAAAACCGTTTCTAAATCTGTGAATTCTACGGGCGGTTGTTGGATCGATGGTATGATTGCTTTTCCGCCACGCTCATTCACAAAACGAACTAATTTCAACATGTGAAAACGTTCTTCATCTGATTGACCGTATAAAAATTGTGCTGTACCATTCAATCCTTGGTTTTCAGACCAAGAAGCCATGGCTAAATAATATTGTGAAGATGAGCTTTCTTTCAAAATTTGCTCATTCAATGCTGCTTCAACTCGTGCGTTCATATGGATTCCTTTTATACAAAGTTAAAACAAAAAAGCTTTGCTTTTGTTTTGATTTACAATTCAGATTGCTTTTAAACAAAGGATTCACAAGCAGGTACAATTCCCTTTAGTTTCATTTTTTTGTCGTAATTTAGCAAAAGATTAAATATACAACATGGCTAAAAAAAAAGCTAAACACAACAAACCAAGTAAATTCAAAGGAAGTTTAACACACATCATTCGAAAACTTTTTGACAAAAATCCTACTACCAACTACAGTCATAAAGAAATTTGTGTCTTGCTTAGTATCAAAGAAGGTGAACTCCGTAAACAAACTTTTGGCGTTTTGAAAGACCTTGTAAATGCCGAGTTTTTGAGAGAAACTAGTCATGGAACATTCAAACTGAATCAACACTCAAAAACAGTTGAAGGTGAATTTCAAATGACACAGCGCGGTGCTGGATTTTTACTAACTGATAAAAATGAAGCCGATATTTACATTGCACCACAACACGTAAATCACGCATTGAACGGCGACCGAATTCGAGTGGCAATCACCAAAAAAACAGCGACCAAAACAGAAGGTCAGGTTGTTGAAGTACTGCAACGTGAACGTACTCAATTTGTGGGAACAGTTGAAGCACACGAAAAATTTGCTTTTTTTATTCCTGATAATCAACGAAATGGAGTTGATATTTACATTCCAAAGGAAAAATTAAACGGAGCAAAAGACAAAGACAAAGTACTTGTTCGCATCACCGCTTGGCCTAAATCGTCTCAAAGTCCGTACGGCGAAGTAATCGAAGTATTGGGTTCTAAAAATACGAACGAAACGGAAATGATAGGAATTTTGGTCAATCAAGGACTCGAAATCAAATTTCCGCAAGCCGTAATTGCTGCTGCTGAAAAAGTGACGATGGATTTAGACCCAGAAGAAGTTATAAAACGACGCGATTTTAGAAATATCACAACACTTACCATCGATCCAATTGATGCGAAGGATTTTGACGACGCGATTTCTATTCAATGGTTAGAAAATGGAAACGTCGAAATAGGTGTGCACATCGCAGATGTGAGTCACTACGTCCAACCGGGGACACCAATGGATGAGGAAGCATTAAAACGATCCAATTCTGTTTACTTGGTAGACCGCGTAATTCCGATGTTGCCTGAACAACTTTCCAACATGGCGTGTTCACTCCGACCGCATGAAGACAAATTTAGTTTTTCTGCTGTTTTTGAAATGGATGAAAAAGGGAAAGTTTTAAACCAATGGTTTGGAAAAACAGTCATTCATTCCAACCGAAGATTCACCTACGAAGAAGCACAAGAAATAATCGAGGGAGCTGAAGGTGATTACAAAAAAGAAATTTTGTTTTTAGACCAAATTGCGAAAATTCTACGCAAAAAACGCTTAAAATCGGGCGCGCTAAATATTGAATCCGAAGAAATGCGCTTCGAATTAGATGCCGGTGGAAATCCTACAAATGTGATTCTAAAAACATCCAAAGATGCACACAAATTGGTTGAAGAATTCATGTTACTTGCCAATAAAAAAGTAGCAACATTTATTGCGAAGCCAGGAAACAAAGCAGATAAAATTCCATTTGTTTACCGTTGCCACGATAAACCAGACATTGAAAAAATTGCTTTATTTCGGGTGTTTATCGACAAATTTGGGTACGAATTAAACTTCACTAGTCCGGATGATATTTCAACTGCAATCAACGAATTGTTGCTAAAAATCAAACCCACAAGTGAATATTCATTGATTCAAACAATGGCTATTCGCTCCATGGCAAAAGCGACCTACGAAACAGACAACATTGGTCACTACGGATTGGCTTTCCCCTACTACACTCATTTCACATCTCCGATTCGTCGGTATGCAGATTTGTTGGTTCATCGCATATTGTTTGAAGAACTTACAACCAAACAACATCGGTATGGCGCAGATCTAAATGAGATGTGTAAACGAATTTCACGCAACGAACGGAAAGCAACGGAGGCAGAACGAGAATCCAATAAATTCTTTCAAACACTATTTATGAAAGATCGTGTTGGTGAAACCTTTGAAGGAACCGTTTCTGGAATCGCTGATTTTGGAATGTTTGTGAAAATGGATGAAAACCAATGTGAAGGAATGATTCCGATGATTGATATTCCAGGTGATCGCTTTTACTTTGATGCAGAAAAATATAAAATTGTTGGACCTAAAACGGGAATCGAATACAACTTTGGTGATAAAATCCATGTCAAAGTAACCGATGTAGACACACGAAAACGACAAATCAATTTGGAACTTGTCAACCAAACGAATTGATTTTAGGATGAAAAATCAGTGCACATATCTGTTTCAATCATTTAAAAATGAAGAGGATGCATTTGAATTGACTTCGGCACTGAAAGCAAATGAAATCGATTATTCAATAGAAGTTGGCAAAAAAGGATTTGATCCTGCGTTTGTTTTTGAAACTGAAATTCGTGTTTACATTCACGAAAACGATGAAGAACGGGCGCTTAACTTGTTTACAGAAACTATTCCTGCTAATTATTACTTGTATCAATTTTCAGACAATGAATTGATGGAAATTGTAACCAAACGGGATGAATGGAACGACCTTGATTTTAAACTTGCTTTGAACTTGCTCCGTAAGCGAGGAAAAGAAATTCAACCTGATGTTATTCAGTTATTAGTCGATCAACGCTTACAATCACTTAAACAACCCGAAAAAAGCCAAAAGACATGGATCTATGCAGGTTATATTTTAGCTTTTGTAAGTGGTTTTCTCGGTTTATTCATCGGTCTGAGTTTAAGGTCGAGTAAAAAAACACTTCCCAACGGCGAAAAAATGTACACTTACATTGAATCAGACCGTAAACATGGATTGTACATCGCACTTATTTCTATTGTGATTTTATCGATCACGTTTCTTACAAGTATTGTTTCGTTAATCGGAATGCATTCACAGATACTCTAAAAATACGGTACAACAAAAAGTCCCGCTTCCTTTTGTCAGGAGCGGGACTTTTTTTATTTTAATCACTATTTTAGATCAACTTAATTCGGTTGTTGAGATCATCTCTGTATGAGCCGCCGATTGGAATTGGTTTCTTGTCGTTTTCCAAATGTAAATTCGGAAACTCAATCGTTACAATTTTATCCAAGCGTACTATAAATGAACGATGAACACGAATAAACTCAGCAGTTCCCATTTTTTGTTCAATTTCTTTCATCGTTGAATGAATTGTAAAACGGGTATCTGCTGTGTTAATCACAACATAATCCTTCAACGCTTCAATGAAGAAAATGTCTTTTGTATTTAATTTGACCAATTTACTATTTGATTTCACAAAAATAAAACCATCGTTGTGATTGTCTTTATTTTCATTCATCGACATCAGGAAATCACGTTCACGAATCAATTCGCGTTCTTTTTCGTGTTTGTAGATCGCCATTTCGATGTTTGTATGTAAATCGATTTCTTTAAAAGGCTTAATAATGTACCCGTATGGTTCTGTTATTTTTGCTTTGTTTAATGTAGCTTCATCGGCGTAAGCTGTCAAAAAGATCACTGGAATTTTTAAATCTCTCTTGATGATTTCAGCTGCTTCTATCCCATTCATTTCGCCTTTGAGCATGATATCCATCAAAACAACATCTGGCATCTCCTCCGAGGCGATCTCGAGCGCTTTTTCACCCGTAGCAGCAGCTCCAACAACATGATAACCTAATTTAATTAAACTGTGCTGAATATCTTTGGATACTATAGATTCATCCTCAACTACAAGTACATTTATTTTCAGCATAACTTCATTTATTTCTTTTTCAAAGGTAATGAAATATTTAATATGGCTTGATTCAAGCGCGTTTATCTTCACGTTTATTTGTATAATTTTTGTTATAAAACATTGTTTTTCAATTAGATTAAACAATTTTAGAAACTACGTAAGCATAAGAACCCCTTGTTTTTAAAGGCATACATCCGCAAAAAAAATTAGTTGAAAATTCTTGTTAACAACTCCACTATTTTTGAATGCAATAATAATTTTTGAAAATGGGATCGAACGAATCGATCATGTATTTACGTTCAACCGAAATAACAATGAATAATTACACGTAACTTATTTACAGAAAGCGTATTGAATAGCTGCGTTGTAAAGGAAAACTACCTGTTGGAAAGAAGATAGCGATTCGTTTTCAATTATGCAAGTACCTCACCTGTTTCTCTTTTTAACTATTTAAAAGAAAAGATTTTTATAAAGAAAGATTTATTTCTTTTATTAATGATGTTGATAGTGTGTACAAAAAATGGAAAGAAGACTTTGAATAATGAGTTATCGCATTTTTGAAGGTGTTTATCAACAGTTTTATTCAGTTTATTTAATTGATTTTTAAATTGATACTTGGGTTATAAACAATGTTGTGTAAAACTGTTTTTATGAATAACTTTTTGTGCGATAAATGCGGGTTGTGTGCTGATAAGTCGTTCGTATGTTTCTTATAAATGAACAAAACTTTAGTAGGATATTCGGTTTGTTAAATTGATTTAAATAATTTATGAATATTCCTAGCTTTTGTTTTCAGTTTCTTTCAACGAATATTAACAATTTCTTTCCAATTCGTGTGAACATGTTTTTTTCAATTGGTCTTTATTTTCAGTTGATTGAAAAATTGCAATGCACGTCATTGTGTATAACTTGTGTGAATTGTTAATAAGGATTACCTTTGTTTCAAAAATAGAAAATTATGTCAAAGTTGGTGATTCCGATCGGTTGTGATCATGCTGGTTTCGAAATGAAAGAAGCGATCGTAAAGCATTTACAAAGTAAAGGTTTTTCGGTGGATGATAAAGGATGTTATTCAAACGATAGTATTGATTATGCTGATTATGCGCATCCCGTTGCTACGATGGTGGAGGAAAATCCGGGAATGAAGGGCATTTTACTTTGCGGTAGTGGAAATGGAATCAATATGACCGCGAATAAACATCAAGGAGTACGCAGTGCATTGTGTTGGAAAAATGAAATAGCTGCATTGGCTCGTCAACACAACGATGCAAATATTTTAACATTGCCAGCGCGGTTCATCTCATTGAATGAAGCATTGGAAATGGTAGATACTTTTTTTACAACCGATTTTGAAGGTGGAAGACATCAAAATAGAATCGATAAAATTCCTTTTTGTAAGTAGATTTTAACGTTAAATTTTTAGCCATGAAGCGTAGTTATGTGTTGTTCTGTTGTGCAGTTATTGGTTCTATTTTTAGTGTAAAATCGCAAGATTTAAGTAATAATTACGAATTACTGATTGATACGGCCGATTTAATTAAACATGTGCGCATTTTGGCATCGGATAGTTTGGAGGGAAGAAAAACGGGTGATGCAGGTCAAAAAAAAGCGGCTGCATACATTCAAGCGACGTTTGAGAAATTGGATTGTTCGCCTGTTCCGTCCAAAACGTACTTTCAAACCTTTGAGTTGCTGCAAAAACAAAAATCTGGTTCGGTGACGATAGGGAATACCGTGTTGAATTATCCCGCTGACTTTGGTTTCAACGGTCTTTACCAAACACATGCCTTCAACTTTGTAAATCCTGTTTACGTGCAAGCGAATGAACTTTTCAATACCAAGCGAAATTTTTCATCTGAGTTTTTGATTGTTGAAGTAGATAGTTATAAGTCGGTTGATTTCGACAAAATCAACGCCATTGCATGTAAGGGAATTTGTTTTTTAGTAACCAATTATGATAGTCGTTATTTTACCGATTATTCAACCGATAATTTGGTTTTGCCACAATCGGTAGTAAAGAATCCATATTTGTTTATGGATAAGTCGAAGATTCCTTCCAAACAGCTTCGTCAGATCACATCAACGCGTAAATTGACGGTGGAAGTTGTAGCAAAACTAAATCCGAAACCAGCGTATATCTTTACAGAGAATGTAATGGCATTTGTTGAGGGAAGCGATCCGGTTTTGAAGGAAGAGGTTATCGTTGTTAGTGCGCATTACGATCATATTGGACGTGTAGGCAATAAGATTTTTAACGGTGCAGATGATAATGCTACAGGAACAGCTGCTTTGTTGGAAATGGCGCAAGCCTTTCAAGTGGCAAAAGATCAAGGAAAAAATCCAAAACGTTCGTATTTGTTTGTAGCCTTGACAGGCGAAGAAATGGGTTTGTTGGGCTCAGCGTATTATGTTTCCAATCCCTGGATTCCGTTATCGAATACAATAACGGACTTGAATATTGACATGGTTGGAAGAACTACAAAACCGACAGAAAAAGATACGTTTGCGGTGTATTTAATTGGTTCAAATCGGCTGAGTAACGAGCTACATCTATGGAGTGAGCAGGCAAATAAGTTATTTTGTCAGTTGCAATTGGATTATACGTACAACGACCTAAATGATCCTTTGAGGCTTTATTACCGCTCAGATCATTATAATTTTGCGAAAAATGGTATTCCAAGCATTTTTTATTTTGGTGGATTTCACGACGATTATCACCGCGAGACGGATGAAATTGAAACCATTAATTTCGATAAATTACGTGCAGTAACATCGTTGGTTTTTCATACCGCGTGGATGCTTGGAAATGCAGATCATCGGCCAACGGTGAATCATTGATTATTCTAGTAAGCTTTCAATCAATGCAATCATTTCTTCTACGTATTTGGTGTAAATTTCACCGGTACTTGGCCCATTAAATCCGGTATGCACTTTTACTACTTCTCCTCGTTTGTTAAGGATGATAGCGGTTGGATATGAAATGATTTCGTTTAGCATTGAAAATTGTTGTGAAGCTAAACTTTTACTTGCTGTTCCACCTACTAGAAAAGTGAATTTGAGTTGGTGACGATCGCGTAATAGTTTTATTTTTTCTGCTTGACCAGCAAACTCTTTCGGTGTTTCGTATCCTACCGAAATTATTTCTAGACCTTTTGCGTTGTATTTTGTATACAATTCTTGAAAAAACCGGGTTTCGTCCATGCAATTCGGACACCATGTCCCCATGATTTGAATAATCGTTACTTTGTTTTCAAACCGACTGTTTGGGTATGTAAAGTCATTTCCTTCTACATCTTTCAACTTGAATGTAAAAGGTTCTTTTTTAACGATGTATGTTAATGAATCTGGATTTCTTAATTGAAAAAGTTCGTCTCTTTCTGCTATCCATTCACCTTTGAAGTGTTTTCCAGAATAAAAGTTACCATTAATTTTCTCATTTTCAACGGTTCCTGTAAAGTGAAAAGCGTGTGAACCATCAAAGCAGGAAAGAGAAAACGATTGATTTTGAATAGTTCCTTCCAAGAAACGGTAATCGCCAGTTTCGGTTAAAAATGTTCCGTAGATTTTGTTTTTGTTGGTTCTAAAGATCCCGATTGCCATGTATGCATCCGCTGTGCTTGGATCAAATGTAGCCTTCCATTTTCCCGACAATTGAATTATTGGTGTAGCTTCAGAATCCGACGTTGCGTTTTTTGAAACAGCAGTTGCCGTAAATGGAATCTTGTAATTGTTGTTTTTGTTGTAGTTGATCCAATATCCGTTTAACTCACTTTTGTGATTGATTTTAAATTTTAAAGCGGAATGAAAATTAGGAAAATCTAAGACTACTGAATCTGCTTGGATACTGGGTTGATTAAGAACAATTTTTTCTTCAGCATTGTGAATGGAAAAAATATACTCTTTTTTTACTTTCTGTACTTCCATTCGAAAAGGCAATGTGGTTTGTTGGTTGAGTTGTAATTCACCATTCCATTTACCTTGTTTGAGTTTAATTTGGCTTTGTACATCCGAACTTGTCGCGAAACAAAAACAAGGTACTAAAATGAAGAGAGATTTTAAAAACATCGCTAACTTTGATATGATAGACGAAATTAGCTTTTTTAATTTAAAATTAACTTCGGATGCAACTTTTTATTCAGATTGTAAGTCTGACGTTATAAGCAAGCGCTATGGATGACAACACCTTGGTAATAGAATGTGTCAAAGGAAATGCCAAAGCTCAGCGAATGTTGTTTGATAAATTTGCGTCAAAAATGATGGCGGTTTGCATGCGTTATGTGAATGATTCAATGGAAGCGGAAGACGTTTTACAAGAAGGATTTGTAAAAGTTTTTGGCAAATTGGCTGATTTCAAAATGGAAGGTTCGCTTGAAGGTTGGATTCGCAGAATTATGGTGAATACTTCCTTGGATGCACTTCGTAAAAACAAGCGCCATGTGAATGACTCTAAATTGGAAGATGTTGATTTTAAATTAACTTCTTCTGAATTGGCATCAGATCAACTGCAAGCAGATGATTTGATGAAAATGGTCCAGGCACTTCCTGAAGGGTACAAAGTGGTTTTCAACTTGTTCGCTATTGAAGGATACAGCCACAAGGAGATCGCAGATTTATTGGGTGTTTCTGAAAACACATCCAAGTCACAATATTCCAGAGCAAGAGCTTATTTGAGACACGTATTAGAAAAATTAGAAATTGAAAGATAAAGACTACATAAAAGAGCTATTTTCGGAGAAGCTATCCAACCACGAGGTTCCTGTAAGGAGCGACTTGTGGGCTGGTATACAATCGCAGATCGGAGGTACAACAGCTTCGACTGTGGCTACGAAAGCGATTTCGTCAACGGTTAAATGGATGATTGGAGTTGCTTCTTCTG
>SSGT01000201.1 GCA_008017065.1 Crocinitomicaceae bacterium | reverse complement strand
TTACCAGACTCACTTACAGTTGTTTTATAAGTAATTTTATCAATGTAAAAATTATCTTTTTCTATTTTTGGATTAATTTGAATTGTGCCGGTCATTTTTTCAGTATTAATCACATTTTTTGAGAACGTACATCTGACTTTTGGTCTTGTAACAATTAATGTATCTTCAGATATTGCTGGGCCGCTATTTTCAGTGCAAAAAATTGGATATCCTGAAAGTATCTTATCATTATCCTCCAAATTGACTAAAACCAATGCAGTGAAATCTGTTCCAAAAACTTTTATCAATGTCGGTTCAAAAGTTCCGATTCTTTCTTGCCTTGCTACTATGAATGCTTCTAAATCTTGTTTTATCCAATCTTTACTTATGTTGGATCCATTACCGTGACTCAAGTTATCGTACAAGTAGTCAATTTTAGTTTGATCATTTAATTGTTTGAAATTCTGATTTATAAAGTCATCGAGAAACATTGTATCCAGAAATGAAATGTCTTGAATGTTTCTGTAAACAAAATTTGAATCTGCATTTAACTTGTTAATAGACTCGTTTGAAGTGCTCGGCTTAACACGATTACCGCATGCAATCATTAATAACGCACAAAAGAAAGATAGTAAAGTGATTTTCATTTTTAACATTCCGTATTTTGGTTTACAATTTGGGTATGGGTTAGTGCTTCAGTTGCTTCTAACTTATTTATACCCTATAAAAATAGCACTTTTATTTCGCATGTAGAACACAAGTCGCAGTGCTAGGCGAAACTGGTGTTTCGGGTTATTTAACCTACAAATCGGCGAATGGACTCTTAGTTTGCTGTATGCTTTTGGTACTGACATGCGTGTATATTTCGATTCAATTGGATGGCACTTCATTGAGTATAGCTGAAACGAAAAAAATCCAACAAAACAAACAGTTCAAAAAAATCAGTTTGGCGTACAAATTTCCAGAAAAATAATGATTTTAAATTCTCACAGCTTCGCCCTTTCAGTCACAGTTTTTTCTTTTAAAAAGCACACGAAACTGAGCAATAGCAAGGAAATACCAACAACATCGAAACTGAAATAAAGCTACGGATAACAAAGTAAGTTAGATCTATTTCAACGAAAAATCAGTTGGTCTAAATGTATAAAAAGAAAATGAATTATAAAATACCAAACGCGCTTTTTTTTAAACACCGAAGCGACGCAAGGGCATTACGTTTAGTGAACTAGACATCAGATAGTAGCCGTTAGACAATAGATAACAGACAATAGACTTTAGACAATAGATAGCAGACAATAGACTTTAGACAATAGAAGTTAGAAAAATAGACTGAAGATATTGAAAAACAGATATTTGTCCATTCAAGCGACTCTAGCGTCTTAAAGGCTTAATACCCTAAAAACATCTTCCGTCTGACGTCCCCTGTCGAACGTCTTAACATCCTAAAACCCTAATATCTTAACATCCTAATATCTTAACATCCTAAAATCTTAAAATCCTAATATCTTAACATCCGAAAACCCTAATATCTTAACACCTAAAAAAACATCTTCCATCTAACGTCTCCTGTCTTCCGTCTAACATCCTAACATCCTAATATCTTAAAATCCTAATATCTTAACATCCTAAAATCTTACCGTCTAAAAAAAAATCACTCCACAAAATCCAAGTCCTTGTCGTGTGTCTCAGGTACGGTGAGCGTTGATGAAATTCCGATTGCGAAGCTGATTAAGCCGACCATTGCACCGGCAGCAATCACGCCAAGCGATCCTTTGGAATACATAAACAGGAACGTCATCAATCCTACTGTTCCCCGCACAATATTTGGAATCGTCGTAGCGGCTGTCGATCGGATGTTGGTTCCAAATTGCTCAGCAGCGACCGTCACAAACATCGCCCAATATCCTGTTCCAAGCCCCAACCAAACGCAGTAAAAGTAGAACGTCTCAACCGACTTATAGCCACTAAACAACATCAGTACAACGCCGACCAACGTAAAAATCATCATTCCAAAAATGGCTTTCTTGCGCGATTTGAGCCATTGACTGATGAATCCGCTGGCAAAATCTCCAACCGAAATACCGATATACGCCCACATGATTGCCAATCCAGGATCAACGGCAGAAGTCAATCCCATGGCGTCGCCAAATTGATTCCCCAAGGTTGCTAAAATTCCAATACAAAACCAGGTTGGCAACCCAATTCCGATACACTTGACATACTTTACGAAGCGGACTTTGTTGTTGAAAAACATCCAAAAACTACCTTTTGAGATCGATTGATCGTGTTGAACAGACGTATACATTCCGGGTTCGATCACGCCCAAGCGCAAAAGCAACAGGCACAACCCCATCGCACCTCCAATAAAATAAGCGTAGGTCCAATGTCCAGAAAGTTCAACGGTCAACTTTGCGACCACCGCGCCACACAAGCCAATCCCTGCAACGAGCGACGTACCAATAGCACGCAATTCTTTCGGCAAAGATTCGGAAACCAAGGTGATCCCCGCGCCCAATTCGCCTGCCAACCCAACGCCAGCGATGAAACGCAGAATCAAATACGTGTCGGCTTGGTCCATGAAATGAATGTTGGGAATAAATCCACAAGCAATGTTGGCCAACGAATACGTAATGATCGACCCAAAAAGCACCGAGAGTCGTCCGCGTTTGTCGCCCAAAACTCCCCAAAGAATTCCACCGACCAACAATCCCGCCATTTGCCAACTGTTGATGATTGGCCCAATCACATCTGGATCGTACCCCAAATCGGTCAAACTAGGAATACGTACAATGCTAAAGAGTAACAAGTCATACACGTCAACAAAGTAGCCTAATGCCGCTACAATGACCGGTAAACTAAATAACAACTTTCGTTTTTCTTGCTTCGAATACACGTTTTTCATAGGTACGAATATAGTTTTTT
Organism: Crocinitomicaceae bacterium; assembly: GCA_008017065.1. Taxonomy (GTDB): domain Bacteria; phylum Bacteroidota; class Bacteroidia; order Flavobacteriales_D; family Crocinitomicaceae; genus JAQVCM01. The sequence goes on along the minus strand of SSGT01000201.1, from coordinate 13,142 downwards.
CTGCTGAAAATCAATTCGACACCAACTACAATTTGCTGGTCAAATGCTGATCCAGAAAAACACCAAGCGAAGCAAAAATGGACTACATTTGTCGTTACTGATGAAAACAACAACGCACATTCGTGGATTAGACGCACTTCGCGCCATTTCGATTCTTTTCGTTATTCTAAACCATGCTGGAATTGGTCGTCTTATGACCGAAAATTCGTTTGTCGCAATCCATGTATATCCCCTGTTTTCAGGCGAAGCGGGCGTTCGTATTTTTTTTGTAATCAGCGGTTTTTTGATAACGCATCTCCTCGTCCAGGAAAAAAAGGCACATGGTCGCATCAACATGCAAAACTTTTTCATACGCCGTTTTCTCAAACTCTTCCCGCCCCTCATTATTCTATTTTCAATCTTACTGCTTTTTATAGCACTCGATTGGAGTACGTTGGATTGGTATGCAATCGGAATGGCGTTTTTCTTTTTATTCAACTACGTTCCATTTGCGCATTACTTGCCTGAATTGGCACACATGTGGTCGTTGGGAGTCGAAGAGCAATTTTACGTTTTTTGGTCGATCTGCATTGCTTTTTCAAACCGAATCCAAACATGGCCTTGGATTGCTGGCGCATGTATTCTGCTCTCCCTGTTGGTTCCGCTGACGTATGAAGCTGCTTTTTTCGAAAACGCTTTTTTACCCAATCGATGGTTTTTTCCGGCGAGTGCGCCTATCTTCATCGGATGTATCGCTGCGCTGCTCATCTACCAACGCGGCAATCGTGCAGTATCACTCGCCAACCAACGCGTGCTAATCGTGGCTGCTATCCTCTGCTATTTCAATTCGATTTTCGTTGGTGAGTATTCCCCACACGTTTCGGAAATGATTCAAGCCACTGGTGTCGCGCTTTTTATCGTTTGGATCACCCAAAATCAATGGGGTGGTACCGTTGATCTCCTCGAGGTAAAATGGCTCCGATTTATTGGGAAAATATCGTATGGATTGTATGTCTATCAAGGAATCTTCCTACTCACTGGTCCGGGGAGTGAACTCAAAATCAGACAGCTTCCGATCGCCTTGCCACTTCTTTGTTTGCTGGCTGTCGTTTCGTACTATTTTGTTGAAAAGCCCGTGCTGACATGGAAAGAAAAATTTCGCTGATTCACGAAGGTTTGTTCGATGCCTTTTCTTCGTTGGTTTTTGGTGTCACTTTCGGCGCTTCTTCTGGAGTTACATCGGTTGGATTGTCTTCCTGCAACGTCGCTGGAACAACTGGATCTGGCAATGGACTTTCAGGAATATGAAACGGTGTAGGTGCTTGAAAACGCATGGATGCGTCCATTTCTCGGACTTGGTCTTGCAACGGACGTTCAATTTCATCCACTGTTTCTTCGATCATTCGGTTGATATTCAAATCTTTTTTGATGTCGACACCCGATTTTTTTATTTCGTCTTGCAGTTCTTGCGACGCATCTTTAATCTGCCGCATGGTTCGCCCCATTGTTTTGGCCAGTCCGGGGATACTCTTCGACCCGAAAAACATCAAAACAAACACCAAGATTAAAAGTACCTCAGAACCTGCGACATCGCTTAGAAATAGAATCATTGCGTTCTTTTTTGTGGCGTAAAATTACAAATAACAAATGATACTTACGATCGAATGGTTTCAATTCTACTGAATTTTGTCCAAACGCATGGAAAACATCTTTTGCTTGTCACCCACGATCCAAACGATATCATCTTCTTGCATCACAAACGAAGATTCTGGGTTGATCAAACGTTCTCCATCGCGCTCGATACCAACAACCATTCCATCTGTTCGCTCACGAATCAGCGATTCTTTGATTGTTTTGCCTACACAAACCACGTTCTTCAATTCAAAAAAGTGCAACACAATTTCGGTTTTGCTGTTGTCTAATTCAGTAAAGTTATTTCCTTCCAACAGTGTTTTAAATGCCGCCACTTGTTCATCTGTACCAATGACATACAATAGATCACTCGGATAAATGATTTCGTCGCGTGTTGGAATATTGATCGTCAAATCTCCACGCTTGATAATTGCAATGTTGATTCCAACAGCTTCTCGAAATGCTAATTCGCTCAGTTTTTTACCGATTAATTTTGATTCCTGTGGCACTTCAAAGGTGGTCATGTGACTGTCCCATGGTGTCAATTCACTGCGATTTTGCTTTGCGGTTTCAATTTCTCGGTCGTTGAAATTACGCAGAAAATGACGCTCCAACCGGTGATAGTAATTTTGGATTTTCTTGGGAAACGAAAATGCAATAAAAATGACCAAAATCAACGCGATGACACTGAAAATAGTGTTGAAGAAAATTTGCAGGTAGAATCCCGTAAAAAACAAGGTCAGCAAAATTCTTCCAATGATGATGACAGCAATCGGACCGATTAGCTTGCGCTCTTTTCGCAACTGATCCATCGCGTTTACGGCCAACCTGCGTGCTGAAAGCGCCCAAAAAAACGGCATCAAGGCCAACAAGGTTACCAATGCTACCAAGTATCTACCCCATTCAAAAAGCGATTCAACGTAAGGCAGCACATAGCTGTTGGAAATCAAAATGATGGCAACGATGATTACGGAATGAACCAACACATGAAAAACATTGGCACGCACTACTTGTTTCCAACTACTTACCACTTTTATTTTCTGCGCGTTTGCGCTGTAATTCTCAATTCTCGTAATCATTTTTTGTGGCAAGAATTTCTGAATTGCGTTGTACGCTGGAATCGACAACTTAATCATAAACGGAGTGGTGAATGTGGTGATCGCAGAAACAGCAACGACTATCGGGTACAAAAAGTCACTCGTTACTCCAAGTGTCAAGCCCAACTCTGCAAGGATAAAAGAAAATTCCCCAATTTGCGCCAAACTCATTCCCGATTGAACCGACTGTTTGAGTGGTTGTCCAGAAACCAATACCCCGATAATTCCACCAAACGCTTTTCCGAAAATCGTCACAAACGTGATGATCAACACCGGCCAGATGTATTCGATCAACAGATCAACATTGATCAACATCCCAACGGACACAAAGAATACTGCGCCAAATAGATCTTTCACGGGCTTCACCACATGTTCAATGCGCTCTGCTTGCGTTGTTTCCGCGATGATCGACCCCATAATGAAAGCACCCAACGCTGGTGAAAAACCGGCTAAACTTGCCAAAATCACCATCATCAAACACAAAGCCAACGAAACAATCAAAATCGTCTCATCGGTAAATAACTTGTTGGCTTTCTTCAACAAAGTTGGAATGAAAAAAATACCAGCGATAAACCACAAAACAAGGAAGAATCCGAGTTTTGCAATCGATTCGATCAACTCCGCACCCGCAAACTGCTGACTCGCGGCTAATGTGGAAAGCAAGACCAACATCAAAATAGCGATGATGTCTTCCACGATCAGCGTTCCCATCACAATTCCCGTAAATTTGAGATTCTTGATCCCCAATTCGTCAAACGCTTTGATGATAATCAAGGTGGAAGAAATACTTAAGATAGCGCCCAGAAAGATACTGTCCATCAAGGTCCAACCCAACAATTGAGCGGTTGTAAAACCTAAACCCATTGTGATCAAAATTTTAACACCCGCAGTGATCGACGCCGTTCCTCCAACCTTGACCAACTTCTTGAAACTAAACTCCAATCCCAAACTAAAAAGCAATACAATCACACCGATTTCAGCCCATACTTCCACGTTGTGGACTTCTGTAATTGACGGAAAAAAATGAAAATACGGACCGGCTAAATATCCTGCAATCAAGTAACCAAGTACGAGGGGTTGTTTAATTGCTTTAAATAGTAAAACCGCTGCACCGGCGGTCATCAATATCAATCCTAGGTCGCTAATTAATGGGTATAAATGTGTTGCTTCTGCTGCACTCGCCATGTAAAATCAATTTTTTATGTTCAATGAAATTTGTATTCAATACCAGGAATGGTCCGAATCTAAAGGTACAAAAAAAAATGAAAGCTGAAAATTGAAAAGCTTGACAATGTGTAAATTAGCGCAATAAATATATCTTTTATCAACTAATTTCCAGAAAGTTAACTCCCCTTTCTTGGAGTACATTTAAAAACTGTTAATTTTTTTGAGGTGCAACACGCGTTTAAGTACACAACCTATTTTCCGTCCTTTTGCAACAAATTTTTCAATTCATGCACTTCTTTTTGCAATTCCCCTAGTGATTTACTCAACTGCGTATCGTCCATACGAACCTCCGGTAATTCGGGAGAAATGTAATTGACAAATTTCCACAACTCGAGCACTTGATTGGCGTGCACCGTATACGGTTGGTACAAGGTATTCGTTGAGCAAAGTTGAAACGTTTGATTTTCGGCTAAGTGGTTGTACACGATTTTGAAGACAATACCTTCGTCGTGCGTCACTACAATACACGGCGTACCACTTTTTATACTCATCCAGTTCTGAACAAACTCCGCAACGACAAACGAACCTTCAACTACGGGCGGCATACTGTCTCCCACGATCGGAAAAGACCGGTATTTTCTGTTTTTGGATAAAAACGGCAACGAGAACGTTGGCATTACTTTCAAATACTCTGGATCGGCATAGCCCACCGAATAACCTGCTCTCGCTTTCGCTGGAATCATCTCAATCAAATCATCGTCATTTTCATTCACAACTTGCGTCAAAATGCGAATGTTTTTGCCCTGAATGTCCGCATACAATCCTTTATCAATCGCCTCCCATTCAAGCGCCGTAAATGTATTGAAGTCTTTCCGCATCAGCGTATCCAAAGGGACATTGAAATAATCACTCACTTGAATTAAGGTTTCGATTCCGGGATCAGCAACACCGTTTTCATACCCGCTGTAACTCGAACGCGTAAGTCCGAAAATAGTAGCAACTTCCTCTTGGGATTTCCCCATTCGCTTGCGCAAAAGTTTGATATTTGACCCGATTTTCATAGTAATGATTATTATCTAAACGAATTAATGACGGAAAATTAATCATTATTTTTCAACTAAAACTACTTTTCGTCAAAAAAAAAATCAATAATCTGTAATCACATCTGCTTTCATTTCATTGCGCTTCGATGTTTTAACCACAATTGGGTGTCCAACTGCACGTGCGTAAACCGCTGTAAATTTTGCCCCGAAAAAAATCATTTGCGACGAATAGTAGATATACGCCAAGATCAACAACAAAACGCCTGCAATTCCGCCATCTTTTGCAAAAAAGAAATGCGACAAATAATACTGAATCAGCAACTGCCCGACATACAGTAAAATGGCAGTCACAAATGCACCTCGCCACGCCAATCTCCAACGCAATACGCCATCATGCAAGTATTTGAAGACAAAACCAAAAATAAGCAAGTTGGAAAAAATTCCCAACCCATGCTGCAAGATGGAAAGAAAAACGGCTTCTGCTCCCTCGAGATCGCCGAAAAGTTTCTTCAAAAATGTCACCAATAAAAGCTGTGCAAAATACGTAATGATTACAACAGACGCCGCAAACCCGAGCAAGGCAATCGAGATCAACCGCGAAAGTAAATTGGACAAAATCTTTTTTCTACTTGTATGAAATATTTTCTCGAGTCCAAAAAAACTGTTCAAACTGTTTCGCAACGATTCAAAGATGGCCGAACTCGATAGCAACAACGCCACAATTCCAACCACTTTCAATACAAAATTTCCTTTTTCAAAATTTACGGTATTCAAAAACGCGATGATTCCCGAAACATCTGTTATTCCCACTTGATTTTTCAACACGTGAATGATGATCGAAATCATCGTTTTTTGGCCGATAAAATAGCCGAAAACCGAGACCGACAAATAAATTATCGGAACCATCGCAAAAATCGTATAGTAAGAGAGCGCTGCCCCGTGAAACAAACTGTTGGAGGCAATGAAATCCAAGAACGTATCTTTGATCATCTGGATCCGCTCAGGCCATGACAATTCACGTATTTTTTCGGACGATGGCGATTTTTTCCACATGGTTTAACGATTCTGAGTGAAACAATACAATGGTTTGGCTTTTGCCAACACGAAAATAATTTTGGTAATACGGTCCCGAAAAGCGAGATTTTTGAAACCGAACTGCAAGTGCATCGGACTCATCTGTGCTGGCGATTCGGTATTCATTCGGACGAAATAAGATTGTTTTTTTGTCCAATTTGCATACATTCAATGTACCGAAGAACGATCCTTCAAATACAGAATTTGGTTGGTAATAAAAATTTTCGGGGGTATCAATCCGCTGAATTTTTCCAGCATAAAAAAACGCAATTTGGTCAGCCAATGAAAGTACTTCTTGTCCGTCGTGGGAAACGAGAATGAAAGCGGTTTTTCGAACTTTTTTGAGCGCCAATAAATAGGTAGCAATTCGGTCTTTGAGGTGCACATCCAAGTGTGCAAACGGTTCGTCGAGCAAAATCACCGCAGGCTCCATCGCCAACGCTCTCCCCAATGCCAAGCGCTGTTGCTCACCTCCCGAAAGGGAAATCGCTTGCTGATGTTGTAGGTTTGTCAAATCGAGTAATTCTAGCAACTCAGCGACCAATTCTTCGCATGCGCTGTTGGGCAAATAATTGGCTTTTACACGCAGGTTTTCGGCAACCGTATGATAAATATCTAACGCAAAATCTTGGTTCACCAATTGAATTTCAGGGTGTCCAGGAACCAAGCGTTTACTCGGTCCTACGACGGGTTTCTTTTTCAATAAAACCGTTCCTGAATCGGCATCTAACAAACCAGCGATTATCTTCAACAGCGTCGATTTCCCGGCACCACTTGGTCCCACTAATCCAAGAATTTGTCCCGCCTTGAGCTCCAAATTGATTTGCTCCAAAATGGGATTCTCCCGAGCAAAACTGACATCTTTTACCTGAATCATTAAAAAATCAATGCTTTGGGGAATTCTTTCGACGCGATAAACACACCCGGCATCGGATTGGCAAGAGGCTCGTAATCTTTGATATACACCTTCAATACGGGATTTTCGGAATCTTCGGTCAACTCAAATCGGTCCAATATACTTTCTGAAACTCCAAAATATCCTGCTTGTCCATTCTCCATTTGCAACTCGACCAAAAACATGTTATTCACGGGATGGTCAAACGGTTCGCCTTCGGGCATGACGCCCATCAAACGAAACGTTGCGTCTCTTTTTACCGCGATGGATTGCAAGTGTTCAGAAACCTCCAATTCGTCTTCCCACTCATACAACGGATTGTTTTCACTTTCTTGTCCACCGTGATTGGCTTCCGCATATTCTGGCGAAAAATGGTCATTCAACAAATAAAAATGTGCGGTCAATTTCATACATTAAATTTTGACAAATGTAATCAATTTAGCTGGATTTTTCGATCATTCTAGCACGGCAGTTGTGGATGTTGCATCTGATGAAATCTGGCTTTCAACCACGAAAAGATTTCCACAGAAATGAGTTCAATTCAATCCTTGTTTGTACCTTTGTGCTCGAATTTTATAAACCCGTTTCTATGTCCATTTTAATCTCTCCTTCGGTTTTATCCTGTGATTTCGCCAACATGCAACGCGATGTCGAAATGATCAATAATAGTGCCGCAGATTGGTTTCATGTGGATGTGATGGACGGCGTTTTTGTTCCAAATATTTCCTTTGGATTCCCCGTGATTCACGCACTTAGCAAGCACGCAACGAAACCGTTGGATGTGCATTTGATGATCCAAAATCCAGATCAATACATTCAGGAATTCAAAGACGCAGGAGCAGCGATTTTAACCGTTCATTACGAAGCTTGTACACATCTCCACCGCACCATTCAAGCCATCAAAGCAGCTGGAATGAAAGCAGGAGTTGCACTTAATCCACACACACCGGTGGATGTTTTGCAAGATGTGGTTGAAGACTTGGATTTGGTATTGATCATGTCGGTAAATCCTGGATTCGGAGGACAAAAATTCATCAAAAATGCAATCCTGAAAGTAGAGCTAGTCAAAAATTTAATCCACATGAAAGGTTCACATGCGCTTGTCGAAGTTGACGGTGGTGTCAATCTAGAAACTGGAAAAGAATTGGTGAAAGCGGGAGCCGATGTACTCGTGGCGGGATCCTTTGTCTTCAATGCTGAAAATCCTTCCGATACAATTGCAGCGCTGAAAGGTCTATGATCCAATTTCAAGATTTTTTTCGGGAAAAATTTGAATTTGATTTACATGCCAACCTGCGTTGGTGTGATCTACTTTCCGCTCACGAAGATACATTGCCAACCTACGTGATCAAATCCATGTCGCATATCATCAATGTGCATCACATTTGGAACTGTCGTTTGATGCAACAACCAGCAGAATCTTCGGATTGGGATTTGCTTCCATTTGCATATTGGCCACACTTGTTGCGAGACAACTTTCGAAAGACAACCGACTATTTGGACCACCAAAGTGCATTTGAAAAGATCAATTATCACGACTCTGAAGGCGTTCCGATGGAAAAAGAAGCGATGGACATTTTGTATCACGTGCTAAATCACTCCAATTACCACCGCGCACAAATTGCAAAATGTTGCAAAGACGCAAATTTACCGGTTGCAAACACCAATTTCATTGTGTTTAAATAACCTGTAAACGAAAGAAAGACAAGTTGTTGAAAATTCTCCGACCGAAATTTGAATTAAAAAATTGGATATCATAAAAAAATGACTACTTTTGCGGTGGGGTAAGTCTTGTACGACCAGCTCCTTCTAACTCCTCCAGGGCAGGAATGCAGCAAAGGTAAGAAGTTGAGCGGTGCGATGCGAGTAGCTTGCCCCACTTTTTTTTGAATCACATTTCAAATTATAAGTGGGTTGTAAACGTGTTTTAATACAGATTTTTACAATTTCTAAAACGATTTCTTGTTCCGAGAACATTTGTTTTAATAACTGATTTTATTAATATTATTTTTGAAATTCAAGACCATGAAATTTTTCATCGATACAGCAAATTTAGCAGAGATCAAAGAAGCCAATGACTTGGGTGTTTTGGATGGCGTAACAACCAATCCCTCTTTGATGGCGAAAGAAGGCATCACAGGTCATGAAAACATTTTGAACCATTACGTGGCAATTTGCAACATCGTTGACGGCGATGTAAGTGCCGAGGTCATCGCAACGGATTTTGAAGGTATGGTGCGCGAAGGTGAAATCCTAGCTGCATTGCATAAAAACATTGTTGTTAAAATCCCGATGATTCCAGCTGGTATCAAAGCGATAAAATACTTCTCATCGAAAGGAATTCGTACGAACTGCACGCTGATTTTTTCCGCAGGTCAAGCCTTATTGGCAGCGAAAGCTGGAGCAACTTACATTTCCCCGTTCATTGGAAGGTTGGATGATATTTCTGTAAATGGATTGGATTTAGTCGCCCAAATCAGACAAATTTACGACAATTACGTATTCGACACAGAAATCCTCGCGGCTTCTGTTCGTCACCCAATGCACATCATCAACTATGCTGAAATAGGCGCTGATGTTATGACTGGACCTTTGAGTGCAATCATGGCGTTAGCGAAACATCCTTTGACGGATTCCGGTTTGGAAAAATTTCTAGCCGATTACGCCAAAGGGAATCAATAAGCTTTCCTTTATTCATAATTCCAGAGAAGTGTTGATCAGTTGGTCAGCACTTTTTTGTTTTATAGAAGTTGTCAAGCGAGTTGAGTTGAATCAACTCACACTTTCCGTTCCCAATCACTGCTTCGATGTGCCCTCAACGAATTAGGTTGGAACTGCGTTAATAAATCGAATTGACAAGTAAAAATAAAAGGCTGCCGGAAATCGACAACCTTTTGATGATACAATTCAGCGAATCTTACTGAATAATTGTTACAAACGAAAGCTCAATGTCGGAGTCTCCGATATCACAGCTACCATTTTTAATTCCCGGTTGGTGTTTGAGTACCACTTGCGTTGATCCAGTAGAAGCCCCTTGTGTAGTCCATCTGCTTGCAATTCCTAATTCATACGTACCGTCACTATCTGTGCGAACAATTGAAGCATTCGCTCCAAAAACGGAGTAACATACCAAGTGATCTGTTGCTTCTTCGAGCACTTCCACCGTGATGTCATCGACAGGATTCACCGATTCATTTAAAAACTCCAACGATGCTGCATAAACAGCGTTCGGCTTCAAACGGATGGTGTCAAAAACGGAAGGCTGATTTCCACCCGGTCCATCAATATCGCGGAACAAAGCAACTACCGTTGGATGAATTCCCGCTGTGTCAACAAATGTCAACCGAACGGATGTTATCAATTCCTCTTCATTTGCAGGTGGCGGTGGCGTTGAAGGTGGAGTCGTTTCTTTTTTACATGCTACAACTGCGACCAAAAGTGTTGCCGCTACAAGTGTTAATTTAATTTTTTTCATGTTTTTGAATGTTAAATGGTACTTTTAATTTTACCCCAATACTCCTCCCAACTTCATCGGAAAAATACCGGAAACGATTTAAATAATCACGATACGATTGGTTAAGCATGTTATTGATTTCCATACTAATATAACATTCCTGTTGGCGAACTAAAAACGAATACGTGATTTGTGCGTTCACCAACACATAGCCATTCGGCGGAGCAACATAATCGCTATTCTCCTCCACTCGATCTTGAATTCTGACGAAGGGAACGGAGAGATTTGCAACTAGATTTCGCTCCTTTTTAAACGCATGAATGTAAGTGAATCCTGGTTCGAAACGATCTGCAGGAATTCCCACTAAAAAGGAATTGCTTGTACTGTTGAAAGCACGCACAATTGCACCTTTTCCAGACAGATGAACCTGCGGTGTCAATTTGTAATTGAAGTAAAAATCAACTCCCGAAAATCGTGCATCCACTTGCTCGTACTTGAATACTGGAAAAGCTCCCTTTATTGTCAGTGCCGGCGGCAAGGTTGGCTTCAAATAAATAAAACCGTCCATCGCATTGTGGTACACATCCAATTGAAATACACTTTTCGCAGATTTGTAGGTTACACCTGCCTGTACGTTTTTAGAAACTTCCACCTCCAAGTTGCGATTTCCTATTTCGATAGCTGCTGCACCGTGATGCAATCCGTTGCTGTACAATTCATTAATTGAAGGTGGTCGCCACGCTGTGCCCGCGTTCAATCGAACAACCCAATGATGTCCAAACACTTTAGCACCGCCCACCGAAGCATTCACCCGTTGAAACTGATGCGAGTAGTTTTTCAAAACAGCATTTTCATACATGTAAACCTCCAAATCGGTTCGATCCGCACGAATTCCGGCTTCAAACTCAAACGTCTTCAATTTCCAAGTTTCAATCCAGTAGATTCCAACGTTACGTCTCTTGAAATTCGGAACAAAAAATCTTCCTTGGTACGAATTTCCTTGTTGTGAAAAAGAAACACCAATTTCGCCGTTCACATTTTTGTGCCACTGATGTTCCCATTTCACATCGCCCGAATAAGTCATTAATGTCAACTGAAAAGCGGGCAAATTGAGCGCAGCGATCGAATCGTTGTACGAAAAATGCTTGTCATACTCTTGACGTAAATTGTATTGACGCCCGTAAATGAAAACCAGTTTATTTTTCTCGTTCAACTGATAATGCGCACTCGCTTTGAACAATTCATGCTCGATGTGCTGCCTTGGACGATTGATTGCATAGGTAAACGATCCTTCCTCTAACGGCTTCTCCGCGTTGAACGCCGTGTTCAAATCCGTCAGATTCCCGATGTGAGCTCCGGCGAAAATTCCTAAATCCGTATTAAATTGCGAATAGAACAATTCGACCCCAAAACGCGTTGTTTCATACTTACTCGCCAGCGAAAAGTTGTACTCCTTACTTGCCGTGTTCTTCATAAAATAACGCGGCGTGTGTAATGTACCCGATTGCTTGTAAGTACCTTGTGCACGCCACGAGAAATGCTTCAAACGCTTGCAACCTCCTTCCAAATACGCAGAAGTTGCGCCTTGTCGTCCATTCGAAAACGCAGTCCCCATCCATTGACCACGTACGCCCGCCTTGTATTTCAACGGTTTAGGAGCCACAATGATCACACCCGCAATTGCATCTGAACCATAACGAACGGCACTTGCACCTTTTATCAACGAAACTTCCGTCGACAAGAAAGGATCGATTTCGGGAGCGTGCTCGCTTCCCCACTGTTGTCCTTCCTGACGTATCTCGTTGTTTAGCACCAGTACCCGGTTGCTATGCATCCCGTGTACAATTGGCTTCGAAATACTCGATCCGGTGTTAAGTGTCGAAACCCCCGGAATCTGCTTCACGAGATCTCCCAATGTTTTTCCGCTCGCGTAGTTTCGATCCAATTCCGTCGGTTTTTCAACAGAAATACTCGACATTTTGAAAACCGTGTGCGTCACGTTGACCTCTTCGATTTCTTCAAAATGGAATTCAATGAAAATCTGCTCAACCAAATTGGATTGAATAACACGCTGAAATTTAACAGGTTCACAACCAATGTGATGAAAACAGCTAAAGGTATACGTTCCCGCACAAACGGGAGGAAACTGAAACATTCCATTTGAATCTGCAAGTACACTGAGATTCAACTCCTTTAACTGCAACTTCGCAAATGGAACAGAAGTGTTGTCGTGCTCATCCATCACCTGCCCTTTGAATACGAACGAACAAGAATCAACTTGACTCACGCCGAAATGGGAAAGAAGGAGAAACGCAACGAATACGAATCTAAACATTGCTTTATAAAACTTAAATGATTGACTAACAACTGAATTTAAACGTTATAAATCGGTGGACCTCGAAGAAAAGATTGCGTTTTTTTAAGAATGATTTGACTGATGCTAGCTGCAACAAACTGGAATACAACTATTTTAGGGTAGAAAATAGAAACTGCAGTAGGTAACGTAGCTGTAAAAAAATGAAAATCACAAATCGGACAATCACTTTGATCGATGTAATGTACTTTGTTGTCGTTTGTTATAGTTGATTCAATATGTACACATCGATGCCATAAATCGCGCGGAACAAGCAGCAAAACAAAGCTTGTCAACACAAAAAAGATCCATTTTTTCGATTTGAACATGTTCAAAGATACAAAGAATCTTATTTAATGCAATCAATTTGCATTAAATTAACTTCCTTCCAAGCATTTTGCCACTTTTTTCTCGTGCAATTCACGCTCTTCGGGAGTACGATTGGGAT
>SSGT01000204.1 GCA_008017065.1 Crocinitomicaceae bacterium | reverse complement strand
GGATACGCTTCATTTTTGTGATTCGATTTCAATCGGGTACACTACATTAACATGGCAGCATTATGGACCTTCGTATTCGTTTGGCTGGAGTAATTCAGATTCTACCCAGTATATCTACGGTACAACAACAGGAGATTATAGTGTGGAAGTCACTCGAAATGATGGTTGTGCGGTTGATATCGATTCAATACACTTAATTTCCGATCCGATTCCACAGTTGCCGTTGCTGTCGGATGATGTTATTCAGTACACCAATCAAGCCGTTGATCCGTCAAAAAAATACGGAGCGTATTCATTTTGTTTTCCCGACACGATTTCTGTTTTCTATACCAATTTGGAATCAGGAACATCGATGCACGTAATCGAACCAAACAACAATACAATCAATGGTGTTGGACCAATGAATCATTTTCAAGAAGGAAATTATCAGGTAGTTGTCGACAATGGAATGTGTACCAATCAGGGATGGTTTTCGTTCAATTATGATTATGCACCGTCACATGACTCATTGAGTTTAGGTATTTCTTCAACCAGCGATTTTGTGAATGATTCGATTCAAATTTGTATGAATGAATCCGTTCAATTTTTTGCGTTCGACTTTCTAACAAATCCTGCTGCGTTGTTTCAGGAGATACAGCAACCTTTCGTAACTACTTCATTTACGATAAACGGGGAAGTTTTTGAACCGATTGATACTATTGATGTTATTTTTCAACCCGGAGTAACCGGAAATTATTTGGTCGAATTTGACGCAATTGTTGGTTACGATAATCTTTGTGGAATCGATACAACGCATTACCATGTCGAAAAAATGTATTACATCGAGGTGCTTCCCGCGCCCAACTTTACAGGTGTAATTGCTGGAGACAATGCGCTGTGCGAAAATGGTTCGATCTTTTTGACCGTTTCCAACACCAATCCAAATTTGAACTGGGCTGGACCGGGTATTTCTTGGACCAGTGCTGCTGGAGATAGTATCGAACTGAATGCCCCCGGAATTTACACTTATTCAGGAACAATTGTAAATCCACTAACGGGTTGTGACAACTATGTTCAACTCATTACCGAAATCACCTTGAAACAAGCACCAACGATTGTTTCAAATCCAGCAGATGGAATTGTGTGTCCGTATGATACCGCTTTTTTATCGCTTCCTTCGATTTATCAAACGTATCAATGGATTGGTCCAGAAGGGGATACGGTTTCCACTGTCTCGAGTTGTGAAGGAACAATTCAAGGCTTTTATTATTGCCATGTACTCGACAACGAAGGTTGTTATCTAACAACTCCTCCATTTGAATTAAAAGAATATACAACACCGACTGTCTCCATTTTTCCGCAGGACTTTTTGTGTAACGATGAGTCGGTGACAATTTCCGTTAACTACTCCGGCGAACCAATTTTTCAGTGGTCGCCCACAACGAGCAACGCCGATGAGTTGATCGTAAATCAGCCTGGAACGTACAGCGTCACCATTCAACAATGTGGCATTACCCTCACGGAATCGGTTACAATCATTGATGCTTCGATTCATCCAATTATCACACCGAGTTCCCCCAATTTGTGTGCTGGTACAACACTCGCTATTACTGGAAATCCTTCAAATTTGAACTATGCTTGGTCAACTGGTGAGAATACATCTGGTTCGTTGATTGTGCACGAGGAAGGAACTTACAGTGCGGTTGTAACCAACGATTACGGATGTATGGAAGAGACGAATACGGTAACGATTAATTTGGTTGCCAACTCAATTCAACCCTTGTTGGATAGTTTGATCGTTTGCAGTGGGACCGATGTTTTACTTGCCGATTCGACCGGTTTTCAGTTAAATTGGTACGATATTGATTCAAATTTTCTACAAACGACATCAAGCGTTCAACTTCCCAACTTACAAAACGATACCGTTTTTATCGTAGCATATCAAAACACGGATTGTCCGCTCAATTTCAAGACGGTTTTTGTAGACGTTGTGGAAACAATTTCTGATTTTTCATTGACGGCTGATACCATGATGTGCAACGGTGAAGTTATCACCATTGTGTTGGACTACAGTCCAGCTGCAACATTCGAGTGGTTTGATGGAAATACTTCCTCAACCGAAATACTGGTGAGTCAGCCCGGAGTTTATCACGTTGCTATAAACGAGTGTGGTTTAGAGGCAACCGACAGTATTGAAATTTACGATGCTTCGTTCGATGCTTCATTGACGGTCTCTGATTCTATGATTTGTGCAAGTCAAACGGCTCAAATTACTGCGAATCCATCATTAAACACGACCGTAGTTTGGAGTAATTCCAACGGAACTAGCAATCCGCTAGTGGTCGATCAAGGTGGAATTTATTTCGCTACGATTACTAACGAATATGGTTGTCAGTCAATTACGGATACGGTTGAGATTTTGGAAGATACGGTTTCTTTTACCCCGTTTGTCGAAAATGTGACGCAGTGTTCGGGTGTTGCCGTGGTTCTGCAGGATACTTCGGGGCAGATGCTCAATTGGTACACCACCGACACTGTTTTCATCACGAGCTCGGTTTCATTGAATCTAAACGGATTAACGAGTGATACCGCTTTTATATATTCGCAACTTTCGGATGCTTGTGAAGTCACTTTTCAAACGGTTTCGGTAGCGATTATCGACTCCATATCGGATTTATCAATTGTAGGTGATTCGTTGTTGTGCCCAACAGATGTAGTCATTTTTTCAGTGAATACGTCCGATGGAATCGTGTGGTCAATTGGTGGACAGGTAGTAGGGACTGAAAATTCAATTGAAGTATATCCCGGTATGATCGGATATCCGTCAATGGTAACAGCTATCGTTTCCAATCAGTGTTTTTCGGTGACACTTACCGATTCGATTTATTATGCAACGCCGCAAGCGATCAGTTTAGACGACTATACATTGACCGTTTGCAGTTATCAAAACGTTCCAGTTACCTTGAATGAGGATGTGCAATCGGTGACATGGTGGGGCAATTTCGGTGTCGATTATTCACCTGTTTTAGTACTCAATTCGTCGACACATCAGGGAACAATCTTTGTGAGTGCCGTTGATTTTAACGGTTGTCAAACCGATACATTGAGTTTAATTTTAACGGTTTCGGATTTAGAATATTCGGTACAAGTGACGGGGAATAATGTCTGTGAAAACCAGCCTGGATTTTTGATTCTCACAACCAACACGGATAATTTCGAATGGTCGACACCGCTTGGAACGTTTGATTCAACCGTGATAGCGTATGTTTCAAATCCGAGTGTTGCAGGAAACTTCGAACTCACATTGTGGGATGATATTGGTTGCAGATACGACACTTCTATTTACGTTCCGTTTAATCCACTTCCTGTTTTTGATTTAGGAACCGACACGGTAATGTGCATGGATGATGTTTTTACGTATGTGTTCCCATCGGAGTCTGTTTCGTATACATGGCAGTTTTTTGGTTCAACGCAAGATGTTCCGATCGCTGCAAGTCAAGAAATGATTTTAATTGCAACATCCGCAGCAGGTTGTACGTATCTCGATACCATTTTTGTAATGGCGGTTAATTGTTCGGATGCGCTTCCAAATGTGATGACACCGAACGGAGACGGGATCAATGATTTCTTTGTCGTAGATGAAGCAATCGCTTTCCCAAACAATCAATTGATAATTCAAAATAGATGGGGCAACGTTGTATTCAACGAAACGGGCTATCGAAATGATTTTGCCGGTCTAGGGTTAAACGATGGAGTTTATTTTTACACTTTTTACCCCGATTCTAATTCGAAAGATAAATCTGTGAAACAGGGTTACTTAACAATAATTCGGTAAATCGCTGTTTAAATTACTACGCATGCATAAGTATAATGTGTACTTTTGAGTTTCACGTTTCAGTACTTATCATGAACAATATATTTAGAAGTAAAGTAATTTGGGCACAAATGGATGCCAATCGGCATTTGAGACATTCTGCGTATGCTGATTTAGCAGCTCAAGCGCGTGTAGAGATTCTCGAAGAGATCAATTTAACGATGGAAACATTCGGCAAGCTAAAAATAGGACCGATTTTGTTTCGAGAAGAATTGGTGTATTTACGAGAAGTTACAGGCTCACAAGTTGTTGAAATTCATACCTTACTCACCAAGATGCGCGCCGATGGATCGCGTTGGTCAATTCGACACGAAGTGTTTAGAGAAGATGGAGTGAAAGCGGCTATTATTAACGTCGACGGAGCATGGTTGAGTTTGGTTGATCGTAAATTGACGACCTTACCGAGCGAATATTTAGAAGCATTTCAGCAAATGAACCATAGCGCTGATTTTACAATAGAACACGTAGACGAAAAGTAATCAAGCAAGGAAAGTGACGTTTGGTCAATTTGTCTCTTTCCATTTTAAGTTATTTTGCTAAGAGCTGCAATTCAAGCGCATGCAACGCAAATGACGCAAGCCAATGTTCACCTTCGTAATTTCCGTCAGCGATGGAGGTGAATGAATATGTAAAATGTGTGTCGGCGAGTTTTTTAAGATGACCAAATTCTGCCGGAAATTGCTTTGCCAGCGCATAAAAACACCAAGCTCGACTAAAATTCAGTCCGTCCAAATGTACCAAATGACCGTCCTCTCGGTCGGAAACTTTTGCTGTTTCCCATCTAAATTTTTTGTCAAAAAGGATGGGAGCAAATTTTTTCGCCCATTTGAGAAACTCAGTAGGTGCAAGCACTTTCTGCATCAAATGCATTTCTTCCATGCATGGAGATAGAAAGTCTGTTCCACTTGGTTCCCAGTTGAACGGACAGTTTTGATCCGATGCAAAAAATCGTTTCGCATGCGTTTCAATGATCGATTGAAACAACGTATCGTTTGTGTGTCGTGCATAATCGTAGGCGAAGTTTAATCCAAATGCGGTATTTGAATGTGTCCCCACACGTTGCGGGTAGATCAGCTTCGGTAAGAATTCGATGTAGCGATCCACCAACAATTGCGTCAACGGTTTTAAGTTGGTTGCCAATTCCTTCGCAAACGGTTCATTTGAGATTTCAAGTTCGAGTTGAAGTTTCAACAACCACGTCCAACCATACGTTCGCTCGAAGGATTTTTCATGTTTCTTTTTCAGATAGCTGATTTCCGCTTGAATGTTGTCGGCAGTCAAATTTTCCGACAATTTTTGAATCACTACCTGTCGATTTTCGAGTTGTGGAAATTGATTCAACAAGTACATCAATGACCAATGTCCATGTACCGATGAATGCCAATCAAAGCAACCATAAAACGCTGGATGCAACGCTTTAGGGGCTTGTATTTCCGTTGAATCCCAGAGCAATTGACTCAATTTGTTTGGATATTCTTGTTGCAAACATTTGAGCGGTAGCAATGCTAATTGATTTGCCGTTTTTAAATCGAGCGTGGAAGGTATTTTCGGCTCTTGTCCGGTTACAAATTTGGTGAATAAGAGGCAAAACAACACCCATCCAATGGTTCGGGAATTTTTCATGGTCTGAAATTACTACGTTTTAATTGATCCTAAAGATAAACATTGTGTGAATTACACGTATATTTTCCTGAACAAGAAAAGCAGATTTCGACCGACTGAAGAGTAGCAGGGATGAGTTAGAATTTGTATTTTAGCGGTTGATTAACGAAAACAATCTCAAACAAATTGCCATGAAAAAGACATTGTTGTTACTTACGTGTTTACTAGTTGTCGTGTGCACAAAGGCGCAGGATGAAGAACCTGAACAAAATGATCAAACGAACGAATCAACTTCGGAAATCGGGTTTGATGGATATTTTGGTGCCTCTAATTTTGGTGGAACATTTGGAGTAGGAGCGAAGTATGGCTACAAATTCAATGACAATATTATATTTGGACCGTCATTTCGCCTACAACGATCATGGTCCAATAATTTTGGACAAAAGTTTGGGTATACGATTTATGGGGGTGGTTTTTGGGCCCATGTGCGCTATGGAAATTACCTGTTTGCGGGAGCAGAATTTGAAATGCTCAATAGTCCGTTGAATTATATTTTCGTCGGCTCACAGAAAAAATGGGTTCCGAGTTTGTTTGTTGGCGGTGGATTTTCCCGGGAATTCAATCAATCTATTCGGATCAATGCTGGAATTTTTTACGACATTATTGACAATGTAAACAGTCCGTTTCGATTCAGTTATTTTATGCGGAAAGCAAATGGCGCACTGATTCCAGTGATATATCGGATTGGATTTTTCTTCCCGATTTGAAACAAAAAAAGCCCGCGAAGGGCTTTCTTTTTATAAATACTTGTTGCTTACATCAACATACCACCACAAACGTGAATTGTTTGACCTGTGACATACGCCGACATGTCTGACGCTAGAAAAACGGTAACATCTGCAACGTCTTTCGGTGTACCACCACGTTTAAGCGGAATAGAGTTTCTCCAATCTTGTACTACTTTTTCATCCAATGCAGCGGTCATTTCTGTTTCAATAAAACCAGGTGCTATCGCGTTGCAACGTATATTTCTTGAACCAAGTTCTTGTGCAACCGATTTCGTGAATCCGATCAATCCAGCTTTGGATGCTGCATAATTTGACTGGCCCGCATTTCCACTCACTCCAACAACAGACGACATGTTGATGATCGAACCTTTGCGCGCTTTCAACATTGGTTTTTGTACTGCTTTTGTTAGATTGAACGCTGATTTTAAATTCGTATTAATTACATCGTCCCATTGTTGTTCAGTCATACGCATTAGCAAGGTGTCTCGTGTGATTCCTGCGTTATTTATCAATACGTCAACCGTTCCAAATTCTGCAACAACTGCATCTACAAGCAACTGAGCAGCATCAAAATTTCCAGCATCGGATTGAAATCCTTTTGCTCTACCACCATTTGCAGTTAATTCATTTTCTAATGCTTTCGCTTTTTCCTCGGATGACATATATGTGAAGGCTACGATTGCTCCTTGCGCCACACACTCCTCAGCGATTGCTTTTCCAATACCTCGGGAAGCACCTGTAATTAAAACAACTTTGTCTTGCAATAACTTCATAAATTCTATTTTTTGTTTTTCAATGCTGTTTGAGCAAGGTTGCTGTTGCACAACATTTTTGCTCAAAGATAAACAAAACACCAACAAGAATGTAAACATCTTCTGTATTACGGATGTATCACCCCAACAAACGAACGGTTTGCCGAATTTAAATCGTTGAATATTAGTTTTTTATATTTTTATGCTATTTTTTTTGTTAAAAAAGTTTGCAAGAATGGAAAAAGGGTTTAAATTTGTCTCAGGTTTAGTTGTAAAAGGTAGGTTAGGTTAGGTTAGAAGAGAGTGAGACGCCCGTCTCACTCTTTTTTTTGCGCATAATCGTAGTATAATCGACACAATGTAGAACCTATATCGAAGCAATTCCGCAGTGTTGAAAACAGATGAAACAAAAAAAGCCACTTACTCCCGATTTACACATCGGGAGTAAGTGGCTTGGCTTTTCCTGAAAAAGTAATTTACTTGATAACAGATTGTACCAATTGTCCGTTCTGACCTTGAATAATCAATGTGTACGAACCATGCGCAAAACTTGTCGTAGCAATTTGCATAAAATCTACTTGGTTTGCTGTGCTGCTAAATACAGTTCTTCCCATCAAGTCAATAAGCTTCACCTCGTAATTTCCCACTTCAGGCAACGCAATGTTTAACTCGTTTTGCATCGGAACAGGATATAGCTTTATGTTCTCGAGCAAATTGTCAGCTAATCCAAGTGAACTTGTGATTGCAATGCGATCGGTAGCAGAGAAATAATTTCCAGTTGTTTTTCCAGGACAGTATACATTCAAACCGAGAGAATATACTCCATTTTGTCCTGTAAACGGATAACTGACAACTTGTGTTGATGTCGTATTTCCTTCAACGATTAGCCAAACTACCTCCAGTGAATCGGAGTCAAACGTATACGAAGCAACGTACACAGAGTCGATGTTGGCATAGTTTACCTGGCAATTTTCTTGCAAGTCGGTAACCAATGAGTCAATCACCGTTGAGTCGGAATACGACGGATTTGAGAAATTGTTAGACGGATTTGAAATGATAAATGTAGTACTTGTTGAATCGCTATTTGCACCAATTATCACCGCGGTGTAAATTCCTTGACATAAGTTTGTAAACATACCTGTGGAGGATACTTGCCCGTTGGAAAGATAAATTTGATACGGCGCAACGGCGTTTGTTTGGAAATCAACCGAACCGTCGCAAACGTTGTCCTCGGATACATTTGTCGGGTATGGATATGCATAGAGGGAGTCGATTGTATTCACAGAGGAATCGGATACCGTTCCCGAGACGGTCAACTGACACCCGTTTGCGTCTATTACGTTTACTGTGTAGGTCGTGTTTGGACATAAATTGGAGATTGTTTGCGTGGTATAGTTTGTTCCATTACCTGTCCAAGAATACGCGTAAGGAGCTGTTCCTCCCGAAAAAACAACGCTCATTACTCCGTTACAATTGGTAGGAGATGTAGCTGCTTGTGAACTGATACTTCCCCCAAAATTAGCACAAGGATTGTTGTTGGATGTAACTACAAATGTGAAAGTTGTGTCGCCTCCACCGTTTGTTAGGTTGATTGAATAGGAACCAACGCATAGGTTTTGAACCACTGAACCATTTGTTTGGAGAACGGTATTGCCCGACATCCACGTCCAAGATGTATAATTTGTTGTGTCGAGTAATGTCGCTGCTCCATCACAAGAACTATTATCGGTCGTATTTGTCGTTGAAACTTGGGCAAAAGTCAATCCGCTCATAAGAAGGACTGCGCACGCAAGTATGGATTTAAAGTGTAACTTTCTCATTGCATTTTAGTTTACTGTTTTCAGTTAGACGTTATTTAAAATACAATAGTTGGTGAGAATCAATATATTTTCTCGATTGTAATGATTTTACCATTGATTTGAAAGCTTTCGCCTTCTTTTTTGTTGATCATCGCCTGACCGATTGGCGATTTCATCCCGACGCAGAATACAAATTCAGTTCCAACCGGAATTCTTCCAATACCTGTAGACAGGTAAAAAATTCCATTGTTGGTATGAACTACTGCTCCCAAATTGCATGAATTGTGCTGCTTATCTGGCTCCAAGAGTTGATAGATCGAGCGCATTTGAAGTGCTTCTTGCAGAATTCGACCTGCTTTGTCCACTTCAATTTGAGCCATAGCACGACTTGTTTCGTGTTTATCACCGGCCGAACCCTTTGTTTCGGTCAATATCGACTCAGCGGCTTGATTGAGCGCGAGTTTAGACGATTCAATCTTCTCTTCAATAAACTGCTGGAAAGATTCGAAAATTTGATATTTTGTAATCATTGTTGGTGCGGGTTTAATAAAAAAAACTGCAATTGACAGAGCAATTGCAGTTTGAGAATGTGTGTTGAAAAATCAACTGAAAGACATTTTAAAACAGAATTTCTTCGTTTTTATCGTTTACAAAAGTGTATTGCAACAGGTTGTTAGCCATCACACCACGAACCGAAATCCATTTTTTGTATTTCAAGAACCATTTTACTTGACGTGACATCAATCCGTTTTTGAAATAAGCAGCAAGATAGGGATGCACTAATAACGTCACTTTCTTTTCCCCTTTATCGGCGATCAAATAGTTTAAGTTATTTTCTATTTCCTCCGCAAATAAAATAGTCGCTTGCACTTCACCCGTACCGTTGCATGTTGGACATGTTTCAGACGTAATGATATCCGTCTCAGGACGAACACGTTGGCGTGTGATTTCAACTACTCCAAATTTTGATGGAGGAAGAATATTGTGCTTTGCTCGATCAGACTTCATGAATTCTTTTAATTTTTCAAAAAGAATCTTGTTGTTTTCACGATCATGCATATCTATAAAGTCGATAGCAACGATTCCTCCCATATCTCTCAATTGGAGAACGCGCGCTATTTCTTCTGCTGCTTCGATGTTGGTTGCAAGCGCATTGCTTTCTTGTCCATCGGAGCCTTTTCTGTTTCCACTGTTTACATCCACGACATGCATCGCTTCTGTATGTTCGATAATTAAGTAACCTCCACTAGCGAGTGGTACTTTTTTACCGAATAATGTCTTAATTTGTTTACTGATACCGAATCGTTCAAAGATGTCGATTTTTGCATCGTAAAACTTGATAATCTTTTC